>JAHDYP010000125.1 GCA_023383055.1 Verrucomicrobiota bacterium
GGTGGGTCAGTTTGAAGTGACCCTGGGTGGGTCAGTTTGAATCGACCGGTGACAGGCGGGCGAACATCCAGAGGTTGTGCGTCAACACACCCCAAGCCAGAGCCAGTTCCCGATGAGCAAATCCTTTGGCACGCATCGGCTGACCCAGAAACCCGTGCTTGAGGATGCCGATCCGCCCCTCCGTCTGTGCCCGGCGGCGCTGCAATCGCGCGAACCTCTCCTCGCGCATCCGCTCCCGAAGAGTCGAGGGCTTACGCGGGCACAGCGCGTCGAAGGTCTCCGTCTGAAGAAGCCAATCCAGGTCAGTCTCCGATCCAAGGAGGAAGGGGATGAACCGGGGTATGACCTGGTCTGCGGCCAGGGGCGGATCGAGGCTTTCCAGGCCCTAGGGTTCACTGAGATACCTGCCATCGTCGTAGCGGTGTCGAAGGAGGACCGATTGGTCCGCAGCCTGGTGGAGAATATGGCGAGACGGATGCTCCAACCGCTGGATTTGATCCGGGAGATCGTCCGGCTGAGGGCGAACGGGGATACCAACGTGCAGATCGCGAAGAAGCTCGGCATCTCCGACCCGGTCGTTGGCGGGCTCCTGGCGTTGCACAAGGCCGGGGAAGAGCGACTCCTGGAGGCAACCATCAGCGGCAGGATTCCACTCAGTATCGCCATGGAGATCGCGAAGACGGACAGTGTCGAAACCCAGCGGGCGCTGTTGAAGGCGTATGAAACCAAGCAGCTCCGGGGGATCAAGATCCGGATCGTGAAGCGGTTGATCGACCAACGACGGCTCTTCGGAAAGGACTACCGTCGGCCCGGACCTCGCCCCGGAAGAGGCAACACGAGCGCGGAGGGTCTGGTCAGCACCTTCCGGCGAGAACAGCAACGGCAGCGCGCTTTCGTGCGCAAAGCCAAGGTGTGCGAGGAGAAGCTCACCTTCCTGGTCACGGCCTTCCGTAAACTGTGCGCGGACGAGAACTTCGTGAACCTGCTCCGTGCAGAGTCGCTGCCGACGATGCCGGCGGCGTTGGCGGCCAAGGGCGGGCAGCAGAACGAGGAGGCGGCATGAACGAGGCGAAGTTCGGATTCGAGATGCGGAGGATCCGCGTGCGGCTGGAGGACATTCTCCCCGTGCGCCAGGTCAAAAATCCCCAGAAGGCGGCGGGGCGGTATCACACGATTCTCGCCTCGATCCGGGAAGTGGGACTGATCGAGCCGCTCATGATCCACCCCCAGAAAGGCATGCCCGGAAAATACCTCCTGCTGGATGGTCACATGCGGCACCACGCGCTCAGAGAATTGGGGGAAACCGAAGCCGATTGCCTGATTTCGACCCAGGACGAGAGCTATACGTATAATGCCCGGGTGAACCGGCTGAACCCGATTCAGGAACACAAGATGATCACGAGGGCGGTCAAGAACGGGGTCCCACCCGAACGGATCGCCGCCGCCCTCAATCTGCCCTTGGTCAACATCCGGGCCAGTATTATCCATCGTCGGATCGGGCTCGAGCAGCTTGATCCTGCTGTTGATCGTCTTGTTAACAACCTCCATTTCGCGTCCCCTCAACGCACCGTCGAGATGCACCCGTCCGACCCCTATCGCCACACGGCTGGCATAAGCGATCCCCAGCATTCTGAAACGCGGCTTGCGATGTACCGCGCGGCAGTGCGCTGAACTCAGACTCGGCGCACAAGTGAGGGACCACAAAAATGATCCTGGCGAGCTACGTCCCCACCCCCGCTTCCATCTGCGAAAAAATTGCTCCCGAAAAGCTTGCACGACAATGGGATCAGGCCGGAGTGAGAGATTCCTTGAAAGATTTTGCCCGATCGGAACGTATTACTAATAGAAGGTGGCGCTTGAAGGTGCTCCACGAATGATCTCAAGACGCTTATGGCTCGACGATCAAAATTGCCGGATCTGAAGACCAATGCACGCGTCACTGTTGCTACCCCCCCCTCGCGAGTGCATCTTAACGCCTGGCCGGAATGCACCCCCCTCTGCAGACTTGCCACCGCGAGGGAGGTGGCGGGATGAAAGCGGATGCGAAGGGCGCCTCGGATCAGTCGAGGCAAGGGCATGGCAGGGGCAGTGCGGCGGACAATTACGACGGCGACTACGACGTCATCTTGACTGAACTCTACCTCGCACACCGCAAAGCCCTGGAAATCTATCTCCGCCGTTTCGTCAACGAGCATGACGCCCAGGATATCTTCCATGAAGTGTTTCTGAAGCTTTTCCGAGCCCGAGCCGTGTGGATCACCGCGCCGGGCGTCCGTCCAAGGCTGTTTGTGGTTGTCCGCAACGCCATGTTGGATTTCCTCGACAAACGCGGTCGTTGCGACAATTGGATTCCCGCCATGTTCGACACGGTTGAATCAAGCTCCCGTACGAATGACGAGACCTGCTCGCACGAGCTGCGAGACTGGCTGAAGACCAGGCTTGAACCGGACCTGAGACGCGTTCTTATTCTTCGTATGTATGGCTTCGGGTTGCGAGAAATCGCCCAAATGGAAGGGCTTTCACTGGCGTCAGTCAAACGGCGCATCCTGCAGGCCAGGAGAATCCTGGGCGGGATTTTAAAATAATGTGAGCCGTTTTGGTGGTCTCGTCCGTTATACAATTTGGAACGTTGAGCCGCCGGTGTTATGAAAGAACCTCTGGAGGCGCACGCTTATGGGAGCCTTGTGGCACACTAGACTCAGTTCGCTTTTGGTCAGACGATATCGCAGTTGGGCATCGCTCGTGTTCGCAGTGATTGCATGTTCGGTGCCGGGAACCGTCGCCAGTGGGTTTGTCGCATCGGGGACGATCACCTACACAACGTACTTTGTGGCGCCAGACGACGTCTTCGCGGAAACCACGCGTGCCTTCAAAGTTACGGTCCACGAGGATCTATGGCGCATCGATACAAGACGCGTCCGGCTGCAGGTGAAAGGCCAACCGGAAAAGGGTCAGGGTAGGGAGATATACCACGGAGCGTGGACGGATGGGACATCGGTCTATCAGTTGACTCACTTCGACACGGGCCACAGCTCGGCGCTGAACGCCGCGAACGCAAGAATCGAGCATGGACACTGCCCTGTTCAATTCGATCAGATGCTTCATGATGTCTGGGTCGGTCTAGCGTCAGCCAACTATTTCCGCACGCAACCGAATTCTGGTCGTGGCTATATACATCCGCTGATCAATTACGGCCCGACTAACTTTTATGTGAGGGATTTTCGAGTGCTTGCGAACTGGACGCTGGGTTCTGCAGCACCATTTCTGCCGAACGAAGTCTGCTACGCATCCGCTTTCAGATTTGAGGACCCCAGTGAGAACCTCGTACCTGTCCAGTTGCCCAACACCAACTCATACGTAAAGGTTCTCGAGTATCACCCCGACCCGGGGGTGCAGATTCCGGCTCGTTACACGGTTAGCCACTTCCGACCAACGTCAGCCGACTGGGTTCTCGGATCGCACTCCCGGGTGATCATCACGAACGTGGTGCCAAGCGAGGATGCTGTCGCGATCGAAAGCACTCTCATCTCGCCACCAGGACCGACGATCGTGCTGGACGGTCGGATTCGAGATGAACGAGCCGAACCGCTGATTTATTGGGTCACGAACCAATGGCTTTCGATTCATGATGCCCAGAAGATCAATGCTCGTTGGGTCGGCTCACGGGCATGGGGTATCGCTCGAAGCAGGTTATGGTATGGCGTGTTCGCCGTCGTGTTGCTTTCACCACTGTTGGCGTTGGTGTGCCGCCGGTTTGTGGGGCGGGGCACGACCCTACGTTAGAATCCCTAGTACAACACTACAACAAAGCAAAAAGCATGAACACAACAGACAAAACGCGGGGCACTAGGAGACATCCACAGCTCGGTGGCGCCGGCCGAAAAGCCAGTCGGTATGTACCTATTCTAATCGCCGTGTGCTTACCACTGGCTGCATTCGCAGCAAGCGGCTGGGGCAAGAAATGCGTGGCTCCGAACCCACAAGAGGACATGAGTCAGTGTCCAACAGCATGTTCGGTCACGTGGTGGAACCCAAAGGCGCCCGGCAGTTGTCAACCTGGCGGATCGCCGTACTTGTACTGTTGGGATAACCTTCTTATAGACTCCACACCGAGTGTAGCCATTGGATCGTGCACCCCATCAGGCTGTATGCCGGGTACGTTTCACTATCTTGATGAGCGAGCGATCTCAACCTGCGCGGTTACACCTTAAGGTCCTGAGCCGGAATGAGCCATTCTAGTGTGGAGCGATTTGTCTGCAGGCGCTTGCTCATCCTGTTCACGGGAGCAATGCTCACAGGATGCGGCGCATCCAAGGAAGCGGCGAGTGCCGCGAAGGTGAAAGTGAATGTTCTGGGCGAAGTCAGAAGTCCTGGCACTTACGCGATGGATGCCCCTGTGCGTTTACATGACATCATTGCAGCGGCCGGCGGGTACACCACCGCTGCTGCTACAAACATGCTGCTTCTTACGTTCCTGCGACCGCCAGATGCTTTCGGTCCACCTCCAGGACGGCAGGTGGCTTCGGGGAGTGAGGAAGCGGCACTCAAGATCAGGTGGGACCAATTCGACACTTACGATCTGGCTGCAATGCGGCAAGTGTCCCTGGTCGTACTGACCCAGGAAGGACTCAAGCTTTACGGACTTCCGTGAGATCAAACGCTTCGGCCCGTTCGCAGCGAGCCTTTACGATGATTAGGCAGGCGTTCACGCTCTTGGAACTGCTCGTGGTGGTGTCGATCATCGGGCTACTGGCGTCGCTGGTCTTACCGGCTTTGCACCGGGCACAGGCGAAGGCGCATGGGGTGAGCTGCCTTAACAATCTGAAGCAATTGCAGATGGGCTGGCAGATGTACGTGGACGATCACGGGGGCAAAGTGCCGCTCAATTACGCCGATCTGTCCACCGGTGTCTGGCGCAGTTCGTCGAACTCGTGGGCAGGACCCAGCAGCGCCCCGTTCGATCCCGACGATTCGGCTATCCGCCAGGGTTCGCTCTTCCGCCTCGGCTATGTCCGAGCACCCGGCACCTTCGTCTGTCCGGGGGACGACGCGACGGTGTCAGGTCGCGACGGCAAATCCACCGGCTTACCCCGGAGCCGGAGCTATGCGATGAACGGGAACTTCGGCGGCCGGGGGCAGGAAGCGCAACTGGTGTTCTGGCGGGAGAATCTCTCCTACGATCCGACGAAGGTGTTCGTGTTCATCGACGAGCACGAGGACAGCATCGATGACGCGCATTTCCTGACCTGGCCGAACCCGGACGATCGGTGGGTGAACCTGCCCGCCGGACGACATAACCGGAGCGGGACGTTGTCGTTTGCCGACGGGCACGCGGAGAACTGGAAATGGAATTGGCGAAAGCAGTTCGCCAAGAAAGAGAGCTATTGGAAACGAGCTGAGAACGAGGCCGACTTGGCGGACCTGAGGCGGTTGCAGGAACATATTCTCCAGGTGTCGGGCGATTACCGGCCACAACCGTGAGGCTGACCGATTTGGACAACCGCGAATGGACGCAAATGGACGCGAATCACAACAAACAGGCAGCCGTCAACGGCGTTCCATGGCGGAAGACGACATAGCATTATGAACACGGGAACCATGGAATTCACGGTGAACCGGGACAGTTACGAACACTTCGCCCAGCATTGGTTCGTGCGCATTGCCATGGGCGTGTTGGTGATTACCGCAATTCTAAAGTTGTTCAGCGTGGCTTCGGAAGCGCGGGGATTGGGCATTTCAGATCCGCTTTTCGATTTCCTGACCACGCGCCAGGTGTTGTTGCTGGCGGCGATGTTCGAACTGACGGTGGCGGCCGCGCTATTCATGAACCGAAACTTGCTGACGCGTTGCGGGCTTTTGTTGTGGATCAGCGCGGTGTTCGTGGCTTACCGGGTCGGGCTGGCGGCGGTGGGTTTCGATGGGCACTGCCCGTGCCTGGGCGCGCTGAACTATGGCCTGCCGATTTCTCCAGCCGTGATGGATCGTTTGGCGCTGGGTTTGTTGGTCTTCCTGGTTGCCGGATCCCTCTGGTGCGGTTGGTCGGCACTCAAAGACCAACGCGAACCGGAACCGCGGGAGGTGCGATGTTGAAGAGACTCGCCAAGATTCAGGTGCCCCTGCTTCGAGAGGTTTCGAAGTGGCCAGAGGGATTGCCGTCGGTTACGCGGCAGGCGATCTGGCCGGTTGTCCTCTGGATGTCGCTGGTTGCCGTGGCATTCAACGCCGTCGGTTCCGCGTATACCGTGGCGGGACGCTATGCGTTCGAGGCACCGTCCCTTGGCGTCGGCGTTCCGGAGGGCTGGTCTAATCAAGGGACTTTTGAAGTGATCGTAGATGGCTGCCGCTGGCGCATCGAATGCCAGCCCGAACCGATGGAACGTGCGGGTGGCCCGCCCTTGATCTATCAACAATTCCTGGCTACGCATGACGGGCAAACCATCTATGAACTGCGTGCCGCCGAAATACCCCCGGGATTCCTGACCTCGTCGGGCGCGCCGCCAGAGAACTTTGGCCACGCCGAGATGGAGAATGGTCCGATGCCGCAGCGGCTGGACAGCCGGTTGCAACACCACCGGCCGCGATTGGATGCCTCCATTGAAAGTGCGCGTTATGAACGTGCAAAGCGCGAGTTGAAGTCTTTGTTGGCCCGGATTATAGCTGTGGGAATGCTCGCTGCGGTAATCGCCGTGCCACTAAGTATCACCTTTAAGAAGGGTCGGAGTAAGAACAATACTAAAAGGCACAAGGCAGAATCGTTGCCGATGGCCAAAGGAGCTGTTACCCATCTCCCCTCCCAACTTGCGATGTCCGTTCTGTTGGCTACAATTATTGCTACTGCCACGCGGGCTGCGACTACTGAAGAGTCAGCCACATTCCCGCTGAAGCAGTTTCAGGAGTTCGTCAACCATAAGAGAACGATTGAAACTCTTGAGTTCAGAGTGCGCGGTGAAAAGTATCCAGGTCCGGAGCAGCTGACTGAAGGGACTTTCCGCATCTTCTCATTGAGGTACGAGAACGATCGCATATACAGACTCATGGAGGACATCTCAAGTTATCTAAGCAACATGCCCTCCTTGGAGCTACCCACACCGCGCCACGGATCTCAAATAGTGGAGCTTGTAACCAACGGCTTCATTCAGCAAGATTACTTCTCACGATTTGGAGACCAGTTTTGGCGGACGTTCAACGTCGATGGCGTCATAACAACTTCGTTAAACGATTCGAATCAGCGGCCCTCGCAGGGGCCCGCGGCTGGAGCCATCTTGATGATGGGTGTTGCCTACGATTTACTGAACCTTGGAATAATGGATCTGTGTACCAATGGGGTGGTGTGGGAGGGTCTTGGCTTTACCTGTACATCAAACATATATGGATTCCACATCGACGGACATCTAGTCGTCAACGAACGGAACCTGCCACTCCATCTCGATTACTATATCCACCAAGGTGGCAACCGCTTTCATTACAGAGCCAGCTACACGTTCACCGCCAGTCCGTCGCTACCACGCTTCTTTCCCTCGTCGATTCTACTGCAACATATATCAAATTCGACTGGTGGCACTAGACGCCAAGCTGCTTCGCTGACGTCAGAGTATGACGTCGGTGCACTGGAGCTCAGCGACCGTAGACTGTCCCAGACGGATGTATCATTTGCTCTACTAGAGAACGCTAGCGCAACACGGTTTGTGTATGACCGTGGAACGTACTATATAGAGACCACCAACCAAAGTGGCCACAAGCAGCTGGCTCGCCTCCAAAGAAGCTCCGAACTGGGGTTGATATCTTCGGGATCACGATGGTTCATTGCGTTGTTTGTCATGATCATTCTAGTCCCATTTCTGTTCTTCCTAAAGCGGTACTGGTCTGCAAACCGAGAACATCACAACACAAACAAAGGTGAAAGATGAGCAAATATACAAAAACGCCGATGATCCTAGCCGGACTCCTTTGGCTGGCGTCAACCTTATACGCGGCAACCACGGTTTGTTATTCGGTTACGCCTCCCATTATGTGCTCGTGCAACGCTTCTAAGGACGCCGTCTGCAATGGGGCGACTGTCTCGGCCGGCCTGATCGAGGAGTCAGGCGCCTTCCAAGACCTGCGTCTTGTGTACGTAGGAAAGACCGACTGGAACCATAACCTCGTGTGGTGTCGCTGCATATACTCGTACTGGTGCGACGGCACCATGAAGACGGTAGCGGGCTCCTTTCCCGTATGGAACTATTGGCTAATCGGATACCACTGTGTGGTGAACGTGGCATGACTTGGGCCATGCGATGGGTATTTGTCGCCTCGCCCAGTGTGCCCAAATGTCGATCCTCGCCATTACTAGATCAGATCCGCGCATCGCTTACAAAGGATTCGCTCTGGTGGCGGTGCGTGGACGATCACGGAGGCAAGGTGCCGCTTAATTGCGCCGACCTGTCAACCCGGCGTCTGGCGCAGAACGTCGAATTCCTGGGCGGGACCCAGCAGTGCCTCGTTCGATCCAGACGATTCGGCAATCCGCCAAGGCTCGATGTTCCGCCTCGGATATGTCCAGTCACCCGGCACCTTCGTCTGCCCGGGGATGATGCCGAGGTGTCTCGTCAGGATGGAAAATCGACCGGCCTGCCCCGGAGCCGGAGCTACGCAATGAACGGGAACTTCGGCGGCCGGGGTCAGGAAGCGCAACTGGTGTTCTGGCGGGAGAATCTCTCCTACGATCCGACGAAGGTGTTCGTGTTTATCGACGAGCACGAGGACAGCATCGATGACGCGCATTTTCTGACCTGGCCGAACCCGGACGATCGTTGGGTGAACCTGCCCGCCGGACGACATACCCGGAGCGGGACGCTGTCGTTCGCCGACGGGCACGCGGAGAACTGGAAGTGGAAATGGCGAAAACAGTTCGGCAAGAACGAGAGTTACTGGAAACGGGCGGAGAACGCGGCGGATTTGGCGGACCTGAGGCGGTTGCAGGAACACCTTCTTCAGGTGTCGGGCGACTACCGCCCGCAGCCTTAAGAAATGCGGATGCCTTTAATGTGATTTCCCAACTTGAGAATTGGCGACGCAGAGCCGTCTTGCTGACCGCAAGCTTGCTAGTGCTGGTTCCGTCGGCCAGCCAGGCAGTCGATCATGACTTTCCAGGATTCCAGATTGCGGGTCGTGCCAATATGGTGACCTATCGGGACACCGGGGAGCCGGCGCAGACGACTCGCTGCAAATTCTCGTTGGAAATCTCCACCCGTTGGTGGGGATTGTCGATCCTGGATCCAACGGTGGAGACGGCTGGCAGCGTCGAGGCCTCGGCCGAGTTTCGCCTGACCGGCGATGGGACGAACACTTATTTGGCGACGCTCCGGCAGCCGAGTTCGAGCGCTCCGGCCACAAAGTACGTCGGAATTGTCCCGGACCCTATCCCTGCTTTTCCTCTCCACCGGTTTCTGTGGACCATCTATGTCGGCGGGATCTACGAGGAACATAAGACCAACCTGAACTCGGTCTTGCCGCCCTGGTGGTTGCAGGATTGGGAAGCGCGCGACTATTTCAAGTCGAGCGGGAACAGGTCGGACATCCCGCCATTCTGTTTTGAGTCGCTGGTCTGGGATCATCCGGGTTTCGATATGGAAACCGGCGTGCGCCGACCCTTCCCTGAGCCGTTCGATCGCGGCTTCATGGCTGGCGAGCTTTCCGCCGCCCGCCCACTGCAGCTTAATGGCCTAAGGATTCCGGGAGACATTCAAATCCGGCAGTACGGAGTAACCATCGGTGCCGATGGGGTTGCTCGGCATCAGATCGTGGCAACCTTTGAGGCCGCTATTGGCCCATTCGTTGCCTCTCGTGATGTTCCATCGCTCCCGGCTGTAGCTCCGGGAACTGTGATTCACGATGCAAGGCTCGCGATGCCCGAACTAGGATTGCCCTTCCTTCAATACACTCAGGCAACAGCGGCCTGGCCCGACACCAATGACCCCGCGATCCAAGCACGCCTTCTGGCGGCAGTGCAGCAACGTCAACCGCGGCGCGAAGGGGAATGGTTCGGGGTTAGGCGCTGGGTCGCAGTTGTCGTAGTTGCGTCGATCTTGGGTCTGCCCCTGCTCTTCCTCTGGCGGGGTATGTCAGGTGGAAAGAACGCTGGGGACTGATAAGAGGCGGAAGAAGATGGAGCAGTCAATAACAAGCGAACCAAGGTGCGAATGTGAAATCACGAGCTAACATGGGGCGAAGCCGCGTGACCCTCCGCGTCATCGCCGCGCTCTGTTTCGGGGTGATAGCGGTTGAGGCAGCCTACCTTTACGGATTATGTGTTAAAGGCAACCATTGGTATATCAGGATTCCCAACACGTGTGTTGGAGGAAGCCCAAAGTGCGAGCGCGTGAATTGCCATGATCAGGTGTCAGGGCTTCATGTTAACTGCGATGAGTCATGCCGATCTGGTGACCCCCTCATCGACATCTGTCACGGTAACGGATCGACCTTGGTGACCAAGAATTATGACTACAAGAACTGCAATCCGAGTCCTTCGCCGAGCGATCCTCACAGTGGCTGTGTGACAGGAGGAAGCTGGTCCGGAGGAATGGTCAAGGAAAACCAAAGCGTGACCAGAAAGAACGGAACTCCCTGCTTGGGATTGCCGGATTCGGAGTGGCTTATCTACTACAACAATTGAGTGATGAACACGGATGAACAGGATTGTGGCGGCCAAAGGGATGGACCCGGAGCAATCACTTGGGCGGCTGCCCAACGGCAGGGCCAGGCGGCGCGTCGTCAGCGCCTATTCGCGTTAACTGGCGTTCATTGGCGGTTGACGACATAGCATTATGAATACGAGAGCAATGGAATTCACAGTAGACCGGGACGATTCTAAACACTTTGCTCGGGATTGGTTCGTGCGGATTGCCATGGGCGTGTTGGTGATTACCGCAATCCTCAAGTTGATTAGTGTGGCGTCGGAAGCGCGCGGGTTGGGCGCGTCGGATCCGCTCTTCGATTTTCTGACCACGCGCCAGGTGTTGTTGTTGGCGGCGATGTTCGAGTTGGGGACCGTGGTAGCGATGGTTGTGAACCGGAATGTACTGACGCGTTGCGGGCTGCTGCTTTGGATCAGCGCAGTTTTCGTCGCGTATCGGGTCGGGCTGGCGGCGGTCGGTTTCGATGGGCATTGCCCGTGTCTGGGCGCACTGAACTACGGCCTGCCGATTTCTCCGGCCGTGATGGATCGCTTGGCCCTTGGTTTGTTGGTCTTCATGGTGGCCGGATCCCTCTGGTGCGGTTGGTCGGCACTCAAAGACCAACGCGAACCGGAACCGCGGGAGGTGCGATGTTGAAGAGCCTCGCCAAGATCCGGGTGCCCCTGCTTCGAGAGGTTTCGAAGTGGCCAAAGGTTTTCCCGTTGGTTACGCGGCTGACGATGTGGCCGGTTGTCCTCTGGATGTCGCTGGTTGCGGCGGCGTTCAACGCCGACGGTTCCGCGTATACCGTGGCGGGACGTTATGCGTTCGAGGCGCCGTCCCTTGGGGCCGGCGCGCTGGAAGGGTGGGCGAATCAAGGGACTTTTGAAGTCATCGTCGATGGCTGCCGCTGGCGGATCGAACGCCAGCCCGAACCGATGGAACGTGCGGGTGGCCCGCCCTTGATCTATCGACAATTCCTGGCATCGCACGACGGCCAAACCATCTACGAATTGCGCGCCACCGAAATACCCCCGGGACTCCTGACCTCGTCGGGCGCGCCGCCAGAGAACTTTGGCCACGCCGAGATGGAGAACGGTCCGGTGCCGCAGCGGCTGGACAGCCGGCTGCAACACCTCTGGCTGGGGCTGGCCTCGCATTGCCACTTTGCGGTGGCCACGCCGGGCATGAGCCTTGGACTGAGCTTGCCGCCAGAGGATTCGCTGGTGCACGACAATTCCCGTTTCGTGCGCCAACTGGCAGTTGAACCCGGCACGGCCGCAATTGCCGATGTGGGTGGCCTTTTTAGGTGGTGAGGTCGATGCGGACACTCGTCGCCCCATGGAGACGAACGCGTTTCTCGAGGTGCTGAGCTGGACCAATGCGGGAGGGCTCGCGTTGCCCGGTTCGTTCGAAGTCACGACGTCGTTTCGAGGCATGGTGCTCGAACGCACTGCCGCTTGGATCGACCGGATTGAGCCGGTGGCCCGGTTGACCGATTTCCAGCCTAAGCTCACGGGGACAAACTTCATCGTGGATCGTCGCTTGACGAACGCGCCACCGTTTCTCGCCGCCGAGCACCTCTCCAGGGGCTGGCCGACACTCGAAGAATCACGGCGCGCCCAACTTGGCAAGGTGGCTCTCGATCGACAAAGCAGTCCAAGTCGCTGGCTGGTCTGGAGCCGGATTGCCGTCGTCCTGATTGGCCCGTTGGTCGTGCTGTTCTGGTGGCGCACCATGGGCTTTCGCACCCGTGAATGATGTAAGCTCTGCCACTTTGCGACCACTCTGGATTTACATCGGGGTGACGGGGTCCCTGCTTTTGCGGTTGAGTGTGCTGGACTTCGAGAGCGGGGATTACCGGCAGTTTCTGAGCAACTGGTACGACCAATTCGTGGAGCGCGGGCGCTGGAATGCGTTGGCCGATGATTTCAGCAGTTACCCGCCGCTGTATCTTTATTGCCTTTCGTTGTCGACTTTTCTGCCGCTGCCGAAGCTGTATGCGATCAAGCTGATCTCGATACTGGCGGATTACGTGGCGGCCTGGTTCGTGTATAAGCTGGTGCGGGGTCGGCGGCCTGAGGGCAGCATGCCTTGTGTGGCCGCCATTGCGACGCTCTTTCTGCCGACTGTCTGGTTCAACAGCGCGGTGTGGGGGCAATGCGACGCGATGTTCACGGCGGCGTTGTTGGGCACCGTGTATTACCTGATCGCCGAGCGACCGTTGGCTGGAATGGTGGCCTTCGGTTTGGCCTGTTCGTTGAAGCCGCAGGCCATTTTTCTCGTTCCATTCCTCGGCGGCTGGTTTTTCCGGCAAGGCATGCCGTGGCGTTGGGTGGCGGTCCCGCCGCTGGTTTATGGGGTTTGCGGGCTGCCGTCGATTCTAGCGGGCAAGCCGATTCTGCAGGTGCTTTCTCATTGGGGCCGACAGCAGAACTATCCGGTCCTAACGATGGGGGCGACAAACTGGTATCAGTGGATTTCCAACGATTATTTCGGCGTGTTCTATAACGCCGGCATCGTGCTGACGATCGTTGGAACCGCCTTGCTCATCCTCACGATGCAGATGCCCTCGTTGATGGACAGGCCAGCGTGGTTTGTGACGACCGCGTTGGTCTCGGTGCTGATGGTCCCGTATTTCCTGCCCGGCATGCACGAGCGGTACTTCTTCGCGGCCGACCTGTTCGCGCTGGTGTATGCGTTTTTCGTCACCCGTGGCTGGGTCGTCGCTGTTCTGGTGCAGTTCTGCTCGTTTTTCACCTACCTACCCTACCTGTTCGAGATGGAACCGCTGCCGCGTCCATTGCTGGCCGTGGTCATGACCGCGGCGCTCGGAATAGTGGCTTGCGACCTGGCTCGCGCAGTGGTGGTTCAGGCACGCATAACCGGGCCGACGAAATGAGAGACCGACTGGCAGAAGCAGTCGTGCAGTCGCCGCAAGACGGGGCCTCCAACGGGGCTGCCGACGTGGTGTTGATCAGTACCTTTCCGAGGCGAAGCGACCGTGGAATTGAGGATCTGGATGCGGTGGCGTCCTATGTGGATCATTTGGCTCCATCACTGGGCGCGGAATTAGCGGGCGTGGGCCGACGGCTCATCATCGTGGCGCCACAGCTCCCGGGTGAACCCCTGGTGGGGGAGGAAACTGCCGTAAGGGTGATGCGCTGCTGGGCTAAGAACACCCCATGGTGTTACGTGCGGATTTTGCGCGCGTTACTCGGAAATCGTCGTCGGACGGTCGCCATACTGATTCAGTTTGAATTCAACATGTTTGGCGGCGCGGCGACGACCGGGCTTTTCCCGGTGTTCTTGGTGGCCCTCAGGTGTTTCGGATGGAAACCTTGCGTGATGGTTCATCAGGTGGTCGAGGATTTGACCAGCATCGCGACCCACATCGGGCTGGCCGACCACCCCATGCGTCGCGCTTTCCTGAATCGCCTGCTAAGACCGTACTACTGGATGCTCGTGAGCGGTGCCCATCGCGTGGTGGTCCATGAAGATGCGCTCAAGGCCAGGCTAGATCACCTGACAGGCCGCCCGGTGGGGATCATCCCGCATGGTTGCGGCGAATTCGCAGCCTGCGGCGATCGTTTGGAGGCACGGCGAAGGCTGGGATTTGGCTCGGGCGAGTTTGCCTTGCTCTGCTTTGGTTTCCTGGCGCACTACAAGGGAAGCGACTGGATCGTGCACGAACTGGTGGAGCACGTGATGGGCACCCCGGGAACACCGCTGCGACTGTTACTGGCGGGCGGAGAAAGCCCGAACCACCGCGGAAAACCCCACTATGCCTCGTTCGTCAAGGCTCTGCGCGAGGAGGCGGCGAAGTGCCCCGATCATGTCCAGGTGACGGGCTTCGTGGCGGACGAGCAAGTTCCCGCATACTTCGCGGCGGCGGATCTGGCGGTTTTCCCGTATCGGACTCAGATGGCCGCCAGCGGGCCATTGGCGATCGCGCTGTCTCTGGGCGTGGCCTTTCTCGTGTCCGAGGCGTTGCGCCCAGCCCTGCAAACCACAGATTTTGCCGAGGCGTTCAACCAAGTCACGATAGTCGATTCCGATGTGGTATTCGCTCTTCAGCCTGGTGCGCTGGCAAGCAAGGCCCTCGCGTTGTGCGAGAGTAGAGACACAGTGGAAACCATGGGTCACCTGGCGCGGATCGTCGGCGAATCGAGGAACTGGAGTCGCGTGGCCCGGGATTACCGCGAACTTCTCATGGTTTGATCCAGGCCTATGCTCGTGAATGTCACCATCCCGGTTTACAACGAAGCCGAGCGGCTGCCGCGAAGCCTGCCGCGATTGCACCGGTTCTTGTGCGAGAACTGGCGGTTCGAATTCGAGGTAGTCATCGCAGACAATGGCTCGACCGATGGTACGTCGGACCTGGCGGCGGATCTCGCGCGGGAGCACCGCCAGGTGCGGGTGCTGCGTCTGGAAGACCCGGGGCGAGGTCGCGCGCTCAAGCGAGCCTGGCGGGAAAGCGGAGCCGATGTCCTCAGCTACATGGATGTGGATTTGTCGACGGACCTGGCAGCGTTTGGTCCCCTGATCAAACCGCTCGCGGAGGGTGGCTTTGATATGGCCATTGGTTCCCGATTGTTGCCGGGATCGGTGACGACCCGTGGTTGGAAACGCGATCTCATTTCGCGGTGCTATAACCGCTTGATCAAGGTGGCCTTTCGCACCCGATTCGCCGACGCCCAATGCGGGTTCAAGGCCATCACCCGTTCGGCGGCCGCCGCGTTGCTGCCGCTGGTCGAGGACGATGCATGGTTTTTCGATACGGAGCTGTTGATCCTGGCGGAGACCCTGGGCTATCGGGTGTTCGAGTTCCCGGTGCGCTGGGTGGACGATTCGGACAGCCACGTCCGGATCTGGAAAACCGCAATCGAGGATATCAAAGGGCTGCTCCGGGTGCGGCGGAGCCTGACACGGAAGACCTATTTGGCCAGATCCCGCCGGCAAGTGCCACCGGCCGTTGGGCAGCGGGCGGTCGTAGGGGATCAAACCGAACGAAACGCAGGCGGCCCGACTGGAGGGAAACCGTGAACCGAGCAATCCACCCGGCAGGCCTTCGCACGTTGCTCTGGTTTTATCTTGGCCGGCTGAAGCAAGGCGTTTCATCCCCAGAAGTGTTGGAACCCAGAACTCGCGCGTATCTGCATCCCGGAAATCCGAGGCTCGTGGAATTGCGAGGACGCTATGATGCGCTGAAAGCGCCGCCGCATTCGTGCTGGGCGAGTTGGGAACGTTGCATTGATCTCGAGCGATTCCGAGCGGAGAACGCATATCAGAGCCAGGCTTACTTCCTGGCGACACTCGACCGGTATCGATTGACCACGGCCTACGTGGAAGCGCGCGATGAACAGGGCTGGCTGCGGTCGCTCGGGGAAGACGGACGGTTCGGGGCGAAACTGTGGCCGGTCGCACGGGGCTTGAACGTGACCCGCGATCTGCTGGATTCGATCCTTGAACTCGCCTGGTTGAAGGAGATGCTGGACTTCGGCATGGATGACATCATCCCTGTGCTTGATATCGGCGCGGGTTACGGGCGGCTGGCGCACCGTTTTGCCAGCCTGTTCCCGCGGGGCAGCATCACGTGCGTCGATGCCATCGCCACCAGCACATTCCTCTGCGAGATCTATCTAAAATACCGTCGATGCGAACGCTGCCAGGTGCTGCCGTTCGACGAGATCGGAGAGCTTCAGGCCGGGCAGTTCACCCTCGCGACCAACATCCATAGTTGGAGCGAAATGCCGCTGGCCTGGGTGAAGCACTGGCTCGGGCTGCTGAGCGATCTGAGCATTCCGTACCTGTTCCTCGTCCCGAACTTCGCCGACTTCAGGACAAGGGAACCCGATGGCTCCCACGGAGATTTCGGGCCGGAGCTGGGTCGACACGGGTATCGTTGCATTTCAAAGTCGCGGAAGTATCGGTACTCGGCGGTGGCGGACGAACTCGGAGTGTTTCCGGGCGATTACTACCTGTTTCAGAAACGATGAATGCCAAGGTAAACAACATCGCACCCGAACGCGATCGCGCCGCCTTCACGCTGATCGAGCTGTTGGTCGTCATAGCGGTGATCGGGGTGTTGGCGGGGTTGCTGTTGCCGGCGTTGGCGGGTGCAAAGCGGAAGGCGCAATCGGTGCGTTGCGTGAGCAACCTGCGGCAGATCGGCATCGCGGTGCGGTTGTATGCCGACGATCAGGGAGGACGCCTGCCCCGGGCACGGGCCAATGGGGGCACGAATGGGGCGCCGGATGAATTGCCGTCGATTCAGGAAGTGCTCAGGCCATTGCTGGCCGACAAGAGCGAAGTGTTCAAGTGTCCGGCGGATCGGGAGGGTGTGTTCGACCGGGAAGGATCGAGTTATGAGTGGAACGAGAGTCTGAACGGGCGCATCCTGCATCGGATTGGTGAGGATGCCGCCGAAGGATCGACGACGCCGTTTCTCCTGCGCGATCGGGAAGGCTGGCATCCGCGAGAATCGCGAAACGCCGTATTCGCGGATGGCCGGGCAGGGACGGAAGGTTCATGAACTCAATGAAACCGATCACCGCATACCTGGGACTGTTCGCTTTGCTCTTCTTTTGCCTGACGTACGCGCATCAGAAGAAGTTCAACGCGCCCACGCCGGTCTCGCGGCTCGACCTGCTGCACGCGTTGGTGGTCCAGGGCACGGTATCCATCGACGCTTATCACGAGAACACCCCCGATAAGGCGGTGCGCGATGGGCGCTACTACAGCGACAAAGCACCGGGAACCGTGGCGGTGGCGTTGTTGCCGTTCGCGCTGGCCGTCGCGGTTCTCGGGGTGGCCGGCATCGATTTAGGTTCGGATGTCGGGTGGCTGATCTCGAGTTGGATTGCCAGCGCCGGATCGATCGGGCTCGTGACGGCCCTGGGTGGGGTGGCGATGTTCGCCTGGCTGTCGAGACATGTGCCTCCACGCAGCGCCCTGGTGACGACGCTCGCAGTGTTCCTGGGCGCCGCGCCCTTGCCATACTCGACGATGATATTCTCCCACGCCCTCGTGGTCGGACTGCTGGCCATCGCCGTCTGGGCCATTCATGAATCCACCGTTAAGCCCCCCACGGACAGCTCCGTCATTCGGGCACCCTCTCCCCCGGCGGGAGAGGGCCGGGGTGAGGGGGGACAATTGAAGAAGGGTGCCGAGGTGGAACTGCGGGCTGGTTCACGATCGTACTGGGGAACATCAAGTCGTGAGTATCGGTGGGAGTTGTTGGCGGGGTTCGCGTGCGGATGGGCGCTGGCCAGCGAATATAGCTCTGGGTTGGTGGTAGTCGGGCTGGCACTTTGGGTTGGTGCCAGAGGCTGGCGGCGGCTCATCCCATTTTCGCTCGCGATTATTCCTCCGCTGCTGCTGATCCCGGCCTACAGTTGGGCCTGCTTCGGGGATCCGTTTACCTTGCCCTACAGTTATCAGGCCTCCTTTCCCGCGATGAGCGAAGGGCTCTATGCCATCAAATGGCCGGATGCGGAAACTGCTTTTCGACTCCTGTTCAGCCCGGCGCGCGGGTTGTTCTTCTGGTCTCCCTTTCTCCTGCTGGCAGGGTTCGGCTATTGGCAGTTGATGCAGAAATCGGCGGGATTGTTCTGGCTGACCTATGCGATTCCGGTCCTGCAGGTGGCGGTGATCTCGGGCCGGGTCTGGGACTGGCCGGCGGGGCCGGCCTGGGGACCGCGGTTGTTGTCGCCGATGCTCCCGCTCTTGGCGTTGCCCTGCGCTTACGGGGTCAGCCGTTTCCCGTGGGTAGGGTTGCCGTTGGCGGCTTACTCCATCCTGGTCACCAGCGTGGCCACGCTCACCGACGCCTGCCCTCCGTACGATGTTCATTTGAATCCGCTGTTGGAACTCAACCTTCCCGCGCTGCTGAACGGCGAGCTTTCACCGAACCTCGGGATGGCCATGGGATTGCCTGCTCACGCCTCAGTCGCGCTTTGCTACCTCGTACTGATCCTGTGTGGAATCTGGCTTTGGCGCGGCTTGAGCGCCTCAAGTCTGCAAAGCGAGATTCAAACATAATGGAAGTAAATAGGGTGTCGTCGCTGAATACCTCGGCACGAGGCACTCCGGCTCGTCGGGTGCATTCGCCGAACCTCCGGTGATTAAACTTGCGGCGCCACCATTGTCCGAGCACCTGTCACCCGCGACAGTGTTGCGTACCATCGCCGGTGGGGCGCGATCCCCTCATCAAGCATCGCACAGTATTTCCCGTGGGGCGGCTACCCAAATTCACTGCGCTTCGACGCCAACGGAGGGACGCATGAATCCGGTCCCGGCACGGCGAACGTTGCACAGCGTTGCCAGTGGGGCAGGTCCGTCCTCGAAAGCGTTGCACACCGTCGCCAGTGGGGAATCGTCGGAAGTGTTGCACACGCTTTCAAGTGGGGCTTTGGCCCATGATTGAGTGTTGCACAGTGTTTCAAGGAATCTTTTAAACACCCCCGGTGGGTCGGAGGGGGGCGCGTCAGCCCTGACTTCGCACGCGAACGCACGAAAACCTACAAAACGCGCAGCAGCGCGAGTGTTTCCAGGATTTTCCTGGCGCTCGTGCGCGTTTTTTCGAGGGCTACTCCACAAAATCGGCAGCGTTTCTGCCCAGATTGAAGGATAGTATCGCGATACGATGAATGCCTCCGACTCGACTGTGATTTCAACCGCCCGGCTTACCCGACTTTGCGGATTGCGCGAAACCCGGCTGCGCGAGTTGGGCGAGGAAGGTTGGATTCCCAAAGCACACCGACGCGAACACGCCTTGGCGCCGACGATCGCCGGTCTATTCCGGTATTACCGGGACCACGAGGAGAAGCAGAATGTCCAGGACGTTTATGAGAGCTTCGAGGAATGCTCGGCTGCGGTGGGGATTCCGGTCAAAGTGCTGAAGCGGGCCAAGCGCAAAGGATGTCCGGCCTTGCGGTATAACCGGGTCCACTTACCGGCCTTCATCCGGTGGCATTACCAGTCACAGGATCAACGACCGGTCGATGGGGAAGCCGCCCGTGCCGAGCGGGAGGCCTTACAGTCTGAGAAGCTAAAGCTGGAACTGCGGCTGGCGAAGCGGGAGTTGACGCCGGCCGAGGAGGTCAGGAACATCGGTGCTGAGCTCGGCCACGCCATCCGGAAGACGGTGTTACGGGTCCACCTGTTAGCGCCGTCGCTGACGGGCCAACCCCTGGCGACGATCGAAGAGCGGTTGAAGGACGAGGAACAGGGGATCATCGCCCAATTGCGGATCCTGGACGACAGGTGGCGGGACTGGGAGGTAAACGGCGGAAGGTGACAGGGTAAGATGGTGAGCTGAGGAGCCGATCCACGATCCTACATTTTGATGTGCGCCGGTGGGCCGTAGAAGCGACGCATTTGCCCCAGGACGCGTCGACCGCACCGGTCGGCTACCTGCATAGCGGACACCGGAATTCGAGCGACCAAAGCTCGCCAAAACGAATCCTGGACGAAATGCGGGGCATCCGGCGGGTCGAATCGTGATCGGCAGACTCTGCGGAACCAGCGTTGAGGCGCTCCGCCAGCATCCTGACACGATCAACCACGCTCGAACGATGGACCGGGTCATCCAGGGTATCCAGCCTGCCACGGGCGCGTCGACAGTCCTGGCACCGGTTTGCGGCCTGCCTCGGGGCGGTTCTCGATCGGATGCGGGAATAAGAAAGCCCCTCGAGGGCTGCCCGAGGGGCGTTGGCGGCAAAGTCGAAGCACTACTTCGCGGTCACGAGCGATAACGCCCGCTGGAAGAACCGCGCCCGGCCGACGATCCGGCGGGTAACCTTCACGGACTGTGTGTCCGAGAGCTTGAATGCCGCCTTCAGCTCGGCCGCGATCTCCTCCTTCCCCCTCCCGGACAGGAACAGGTATGTGGCGAGGCCTGCCTTGCCCGCCTTCAACTCATCCACGGTCGAGGGGAGCCGGTCGGCGGGTTCCTTCGCACGCTTCGCCGTCGGTTGACGCTTCGCCTTCGGGGCCTTGGTGGTCGTTTCCTTCTTCGATTCTGTGCCGTTCTTCATATGGTTTTCTTTCGTCGTTCGGGCGGTCATCGCGCCGAACATGATCCTCGCTCGGGTGACTCAGGATGAATGTCCAAAGGATTCCATGAGACGATCTGGGGACGACCGGTCCGGCTACTCCCCCTGGCGGACAGCGTTCGATAGCGCTCGGGCCGGTTCTCGGGCTGGCTCGGGCGGAGTCTCGCGCAGGTAACAGTCGCTGGAAGCAGGGGCAGAGGTCAGTCGCCGGGCGACTTCGAGGGCACCGCGCTTGTAGACACAGACGCAGATCAGGTCACCGTCACCATCCCGAACCGCCCAGAATCGGGTCCGGCCGTGCTTGGTGACGGTGATCGGGCTCACGACAGGGGAATGAACCCGCCGTTGTGTTCGCGGATCGCTTCGTCGTAGGTCGACTCGATGATCGATTGAAGCGTGTCGCAGTAAACGTCCCGGTGACAGGCCAAGACCATGGAGTCG
>JAHDYP010000126.1 GCA_023383055.1 Verrucomicrobiota bacterium
GGCGACTTCCTGGCCCCAGGTGCCGGGCACGGTGGTGCGGAGGGCGTCCTTGATATGACATTGTTTGAGCCAGGGCCCGAGCGTGCGCAAGGCCTGGGTCGGATCGCCCTTGTCGTAGAGGATCATGTTGGCGGGGTCGAAGTTCACCCCGACATTGGGACGATTCAGCTTCTCGAGAAACGTCCGCAGGGTCACGGCGTCCTCCTGGCCGGTCTCAAACCCGACCTCGATGCCGAGCCCGCCGAAAAGGTCGGCGATGCGCGCCAGCCGGTCACGGAGCTTGGGCAGCGCGGGATCGTTTTCGTCGTGGGGCAGAAACCCGGCATGAAAGGCGACGAAGCGCAGCCCCAGGCCCCGGGTCAGGGTGGCGTTCTGCTGGATGTTCTTCCAGTTCTGGTCCCAATGCTGGTCCGGGACAATGCCGCCGGTTTGGCGGATCGAATCGAGCGTGGAATAGTCTTCGCCGATCGTGCCGAACATGCCGGAGACGATGGTGACCTGTTCGCGCGCGAACAACTCCGCCGTCTGACCCCAGACCCCCGGGTGCTCGCGGATCGGGTCGAGGCCGAGCTGCACCCGGGGTATGCCGATGGCGCGGAGATTATCCAGGAGCGATTGGGGAGTTTGGGGTTGGAGCGACCAACTGCAGACGCCCAGCCGTTGGGTCAGGGAGAGTGTTGCCATGGGATCAGGGATTGGGAGTTTTGAGTTGTTTGACGAACGTAATGAAACCGGCAGCCTGCGCGCGCAACCGCTCGACGACATCACTCTGGGTCAGCCGGTCACCGGCGTCCAGCATGTCTCCGATCTTCGGCAGGTACACGCGTTCCGGGTAGATGTGGGCACCGCGATAGAGGAACAACTGCTGGAGTTGCTCGAGCGGTCGGAGCGCGCCCCAGACGCCCGCCGAGAGCCCAACGAAACAAACGGGCCGGCGCTCGAAGCTCTCGGGGAACTTCAACATATCGATGAAGTACTTCAGAACGCCCGGGAATCCGCCGTTGTATTCGGGGGTGACGATGATCAGGCCGGAAGCGCGGAGGATGGCTTGGGAAAATGGCTCGAAGTCGGCCGGCTTCGTGGCATACGCGCCGGGCGCGAATATCCCAGCGGGCAGTTCGGCGAGATCAACCCAGCCGAGCTCGGCGCCGAGTTCGGTGTAGAGCCGCCGGACTTCGAGCGCGATCTTTCGCGTGTTGCTGCCGGGCCGGTTCGTGCCGACGACGAGCGTGATCATGCCGGAGTGTTACCCGGAATTGGGCCGCCGACAAGCTTCAGCTGCTCCCTGCCCGCAATCCCTGATCTCCAATTTCAACGCTGCGGATTGGGGATTGCGGATTGCCACGCCCCGAATCCTCAATCCCCAATGCCAGATCCCCAATCCCCACCATACCGGAAGAGGCCACCTTCCCATCTCGCGAACATCCGCGGCAGATCGAGAGCAAGATCAAGAGCCCCCCATTTCCCACCGCCCATTTCCCTTCTTCCTTCTTCCTTCTTCCTTCTTCCTTTCTCCTGCAACGGGACTCTGAGCTCGATCCGCGTGCCGGTTCCCGGGGAGGAGAGTTCAGGTCGAGCGTGCCGCCAAGGTCCTGGATGCGCCGGCGCAAGTTGGTGAGACCGTTGCCGGCGGTTGAGGGTGGAAACAGGGTGACAGGTTCGTCAGATTCGCCCGACTCCCCGCGCGGAAAACAGGGTGACAGGTTCATAGCGATATGAACGATGGCCAGGTTTCCGATGCGCTTGGGTTCAGCATTGTGGCTCAGACTGTCGGGACAGTGGAAGCCGCAGTGTCGCAACCAGGCGAGACCAGCACCGTGAGCACGGCGCCGCAAACGGCGGGAGAACCCGGGGCCACCGTGTCGGTGGAAAACGGGGGCGACGAGCCCGTGACGGTACTGACGGCAAGTTACGACGAGCGGCCGGTGGGCGAGACCGTGTTCCAGGTGGACAACGGGGCGTTTGTGGATGTCCAGGTGACGGGAGAACCCGAGACGCTCGAGCAGGTCTCCGCAACGGTGTTCTTCTACTATCCCTCCACGATCACCGGCGGCATGGAGAACCGGGTCAAGCTGCGTTACTTCAACGGCGTGGACTGGATTCCGGTGTTGAGCAGCGGCGGACTGCCGCCAGCCAAGGATACGACCGACAATCTGGACGGTACGGTTTCCGGTGGCCGGTTTGCGGTGAGCTTCGACATGACCAGCACGCCCACAGTCCTCGAGCTTGGCGGTACTGTGTTCGGCATGTTCGAGAGCGAACCGCAGCTTGGAGAGATCACCGGCCCGACCGGACCGGTGGCGTTGGGTAACGCGGTCACTATGGGAGTGAGCTTCGCGGTGGTCGGCGATCCGGCGGGAGCGCAGGTGCGATTCCAGTGGGACGATGGCTCGGAAACGTTGATCGAACCGGAAACTGCCGGTCAGGCCGAGGCCAGTCACATTTACTCGGCCCCTGGTGTCTACGGCGTCACCGTCGAGGTGACCGACAGCGAGGGCGACACGCGCTCCGGCCGTTTTGAATATGTGGTCATCTACGATCCGAACGGCGGATTTGTGACGGGTGGCGGTTGGATCCAGTCGCCGGCAGGCGCGTATGTGTTCGATGCGACCCTGGCGGGCAAGGCCACGTTCGGGTTTGTCTCGAAGTATAAGAAGGGGCAGACGGTGCCGACCGGCGAGACCCAGTTCCAATTCCAGGCCGGGGACTTCAAGTTTCACAGCACCGCTTACGAGTGGCTGGTGGTATCGGGCGCCAAGGCGCAATACAAGGGGGTGGGGACCGTCAATGGAGCGGGCGACTATGGTTTCCTGCTGACCGCGACGGACGGCCAACTCAGCGGGGGTGGCGGGATCGACAAGTTCCGGATCAAGATCTGGGAGCGGACCACCGGCACGCTGGTCTATGACAATGTCATGGGTGAATTCGATGACATGGACGCCGCGAACCCGCAGGCGATTGGTGGCGGGAGCATCGTGATCCAGAGGATCAAGTAAGGAGATCAGCATAGCGAAGCGGAGGGCGGTCGCGTCCTCCGCTTCTTGCTGTCAGAAAGCGGTGGCGGAGGCACCGAAGTCCAAGTCGCTCCACGCGGCCTGGGGGTGCCCGGCATTCCGACAGGTTTTGGAGTGGGGCAGACCTCTGCCGCTTTGTGGGCGGATCAAGGCCTGATGCGCGGCTTGTTGTGTCGGAGCCGGGGTGAAGGACCTCTCACGCGACGGTGGGAAGCTGGTCGTTGGCCTCGAGTCGGCGGCATTCCTCGAGGAGGGCCTCGAGTTCGGCGATCGGTTCGAGATCGGCGGCCATAGGGAGGTAGGGTCAGTGCGGTCGACGCGCCGCTTGAAGTTGGTCGCGGGCGCGCAGGAACTCGTTCATGCGGCGAGCGCGCTCGTCGTATGTGCGGAACAGATTGTCGATCAACAGCGAGCGATCGACGTCCTGCTTGAAACACGCCACGACCGGGTCGTCGCTAAACTCCAACTCCAGTTCCCTCAGGGTGCCGTCGACTGTCAGGCCACTCGGCTCCGACTCGTGCGCGATATCGGCATGCTTGATCACCGCGTCAGCTTACGCGCAGGGTGCGGATCGATCAACAGCACGGTTTGGCCCGTTGGGCACGCGGCGCCCGGCCCACCCCGTTGCGCACCGTGGCCGTCAGCGGGGTGCAGAAGCACCGCAGTCCAGGACGCTCCTCGAGGTGCGCGCTTAGGGTGTGTCCGTCAGGTTTTGGAGTGCGGCAGTCCTCTCTGCCGCTTTGGATTCGAGTCAACGACGGATTCGCATCACGCGTTTCTCCAGAAGTGTCAGCGAGGTGGTGAAAAGCCACCTTCAACCTCGGACTCGCATAGCTCGTCCCTCCAGCTCATGCAACCGGTGGCACGGCGCGACCAAAGACCTTGTTGATGGCATCGGTGCGGCCGCGGACGTGGAGTTTTTGGTAGATGTTGCGGATGCGGGTGCGGACGGTTTCGACGCTGAGCTGGAGTTGGTCGGCGATTTCCTTGCAGGCAATCCCCCAAGAGTAGTAGGAGCTGGATTCTACGGCCTGGCAGCCGTCGTCACTTGCGGCTGAGCTTCGGGCAGCCTGCCCAGGATCGACCGCAAGTCGGCGACGACTTCTGGCCGGCTGGGCGCGACATTCTGCGTTTCCATGGGATCCTCCTGATAGTCGTAGAGTTCGAGCTCCGCCGTATTCGGGTCGGCGCCGGGCGATTTCCATTCCACGAGCCGATAGCGCTCGGTTCTCACGGCTCGACCCAGGACCATTCCCAGGCCACGAGGGTGACGAGGATACACATGCACGATGGCGACTTTGTGCCGGGCTTTTGGGTCTTTCATTAGGGGCACCAGGGATTGGCCGTCGAATCGGCCTTGCCCAACTGGTAGTGGGAGCGCGGCCAGGTCGCAGAGGGTGGGGTAGAGATCGACGGTTTCGACCATGGCGCCGGTTCGGGAGCCAGGAACGGTGACTCCGGGTGCCACGATCAGTATCGGTATGCGGGTGGCTTGTTCGTAGTTGGTGTGCTTGCACCAGATGCCGTGGTCGCCCAGGTGCCAGCCGTGGTCGCCCCAGAGCACAACGACGGTTTTTTTCGCCAGGTCGAGCCGATCGAGTGCGTCGAGCACGTGGCCGAGTTGGGCGTCCATGTAACTGATGGCGGCATGATAGCCGTGGATCAACGTGCGTTGAAGGTCATCGGGAATCGGTCCGGAGGCGGGCACGCCGGAATATTGGCGGAGTTCACCGCCGAATTGAGGGGCATAGGGCGGGGCACCCTCCGGCGGTGTTTGACGGGGCGCCAATTCGAAGGCGTCCCGGTCGTAAAGATCCCAATAGCGTTTCGGCGCACAGAAGGGGAGGTGCGGTTTGACGAAACCGACCGCGATGAAAAACGGCTGGTTGGGCTGTTGGGCGGCATGTTCGAGTCGTCGAACTGTTTCGAGTGCGAGCCGGCCATCGGGATACGCCTCGTCCGGAACGTCGGCGGATTCAAACGCGGCACCGCGGGGTAGTCCATTGGCCGAACGGTTCGCGAACAGGGCTTCCTCGCGAGTCAGGCCTTGATCGGCGCGGCTCTGGGGTAGCGCGTAGGCAATCACCGCGGCGGGCCAATGGGGGACGCTCCAGGAAGCCGGATCTTCATGGTTGCCGTGACCGACATGGAAGATCTTGCCAAGGCCTTCAACGCGATAACCATGAGCCTTGAAGTGCTGCGGCAAGGTGATCGCGTCAGGCATGGCTACGCGGAAGTTGGTTCCGAGATCGTAGATCCCGAGTGTGTCGGGTCTTCGTCCGGTCAAGAGAGTGTTGCGTGAAGGAGCGCACACCGCCTGGTTGCAGTAGGCGCGTTCGAACAGCATGCCGCGCGCGGCGAGCCGGTCGATGTTCGGCGAACGCACGCGCGAGGCGCCATAGCAGCCGAGCAGCGGCTTGAGATCGTCGACACAAATCAAGAGGACGTTGGGGCGCGGCTGGGCGGGCTCGGCGTCCATCGGTTGACACCATGACATCAGGCACGCGGCCATTGCCAACAACGCCGCGCCATGGCGGTTGAAACGGATGGTCACGCGAGAGCGGACGGCGCGGGAAGGTGGCGGTGCCAAGTGCATGGCTTATTCAATCGCAGAACCAAGCACCTGCAAAGCGCTTTTGGATTTCCAAGGCAAAAGCCGCGGCATAGCCTACCGCCAAGCGGTACAGCCAATAGCGCTGAGCTATGACACCTGCAGCTGCCCTCGAACAGCAAATCGCTCGTTACCGGGAGATGACCTGCGAGCAGCGCGTGCTCGTCGCGCTACGGCTCCATGCTCTGGCCTGTGACCTGGCGCGGATGGGGATTCGCCGACAACATCCCGAGGCGGACGACACGAAAGTGAACGAACTCCTTCGCCGGCGCCTCGAACTGACGCGAGTCCAATGAACGAGCAAGAGCTTTTGCTTGATTGTCTTCGGCGTCTGAACCAAGGGGGTGTCCGCTACATGCTGACCGGTTCGATGGCCAGCAACGCTTGGGGCATCCCACGAACCACTCACGACCTGGATTTCGTCCTGCAATTGCCCCCGTCGCAGGTGGATCGGTTCTGCGCACTTTTCCGGTCGGACGACTATTTCGTGGATGCGATCGCCGTCCGGAAGGCTTACCAACCACCGCACCAGTTTAATGTCCTCCACATTGCATCGGGCTTGAAGATCGACTTTTGGACAGGGTGACAGGTTCATAGTGAGTTGAACGCTTCTCCTTGATGGCCAGGATTTTAATCATGAACTAGGTTCGCCACCTTTATCACTGACACCAAGGCCCACTCTCTGAGTGGGTGGAGCGGGTGGAGCGGCTATAGCGATAATGGTGACGACGGAGGTCGCGACGAAGGTCCGGCTGAACCGACGGACTGCGTCGGCAAAGCCCGCCTCGCGGGTGAGCAAGGCGCTTTGAGCTGGTTGCGCAACCGGCTGCATCGGTGACTTGCCTCCGCAGCGGAGCCAAAGCGGCGTGGCGCTCCGCTTCCCGCCGCACCTCGGGGCGCCATAGTCCCGCGCTGGGCGGAACGACGGCGCCTCCACGACGCTCCGCGAGGTTCAGGGGAAGTCGCCTGATCCGGTGAACTTGGCCGGCGCCCATGAACCCAAATATCAGGGACGCGCAGGAGCGCATCCCTACCCGGGTTCACGGGAAGATCAGGGAACCGGCGGGGCGGGGCGGCCGAACACCTTGTTGATGGCTTCGGTGCGGCCGCGGACGTGGAGTTTCTGGTAGATGTTGCGGATATGGGTGCGGACAGTCTCGACGCTGAGCTTGAGGCGATCGGCGATTTCCTTGTAAAGGCGGCCGTGGGCCAGGAGTTGGATGATCTCGGTTTCCCGGGGTGAGAGTTGGGTGTTGGGGCTTTCGACGGCAGGCTTGGGTTGGAAAGCCTGGACCACGCGCCGGGCGATCTGGGCGGACAGGGGGGAGCCGCCGTGATGGAGGTCGGTGATGGCCTCGATGAGCCTGGCGGGGGGCGTCTGCTTGAGGAGATAACCGGAGGCGCCGGCGGCCAGCGACTGGAAAATGCGGTCATGATCTTCGAAGACGGTCAGCATCATGATCTGTGTCTCGGGGAGCAGACGTTTGAGCGCGCGGATGCAATCGATGCCGGACATGCCAGGCAGGCCGATGTCCATGAGCACGATCGCGGGTTTGAGGGCGGGAAGTTGGGCGAGGGCTTCCTCGGCGCTGGCGCAGGCGGCGACGCAGCGATGGCCGGGCGAGGCGCCGATGAGCCGGGCGAGGCCCTCGCGCACCTCGCGGTCGTCCTCGACGATCGCCAGACGGATGGTGTCGGCAGGAATTCCCATTTTGCTTCATGGCAGCATGCCGGTGCGAGCGGCGCGGCGCAATCCCACAAAGGTAGTAACGCTTTCGGCTGCTCCGTGGGTCGGCGGCGACACCGGGGATTGGGGATTGGGCCTTCGGCGTTCGGCGTTCGACGTTCGATCGGGTTGCCTGGCGCGGATTCTTCACGCTGCTGAAAACGCGGATCCAAGAAGCCCCTGAGTTCATTAAGAGCGCGGGCGGGAGGCTTCGACCTTGCTAGGGGAAGCGCGCTCCGTATAATGCGCAGGTGCTTGACATCAAGCTGATTCGCGAGCAGCCCGACGCGGTGCGCCAACGACTGGCCACGCGCGGGGCTGGGGATGAGAATCTCCTCACGGAGTTGCTGAGGTTCGACGAGGAACGGCGCCGGTTGGTGGCTGAGGTCGAGAACCTGAAGGCGGAACGGAATCGGGTTTCAAAGGAGATCGGGGCGCTGATTGGAAAGGGGCAGACCGCGGAGGCCGAAGCCCGGAAGGCCCAGACGCGGGAGATGGGCGACCGGATCGGCGCGTTGGATCGCGCGGTCGAAGGCGCCGCGGCTGCCCGCGACCGGATTCTGTTGCGGCTCCCGAATCTGCCGCAGGCTTCGGTGCCGGTGGGCCGCAGCGCGGCGGATAATGCGATCGTGCGCACCTGGGGGACACCTGCGCAGGCACCCGCCGGTCAGGTTCATCGAGCGCACGTGGAGCTTTGCGAGAGTCTGCGGCTGGTGGATTTTGCACGGGGGGCGAAGCTGGCCGGGAGCGGGTTCCTGCTTTACACGGACCGCGGGGCGCGGCTGGAGCGGGCGCTGATTCAGTATCTGCTCGATTTGCACACCCGCCAACACGGTTATACGGAGGTCTCGCCCCCCTACCTGGTCAGCGCGGATTGCATGGTGGGGGTGGGGCAGTTTCCGAAGTTCGAGGATCAGGCGTACGCGGTTCGCGAAGGGCTGGATCGCTCGACGGACGGGAAGTTGTTTCTGGTGCCCACGGCGGAGGCCCCGGTGGCCAACATTCATCGGGAGGAGATCCTGCGCGAGGAAGAGCTGCCGATTCGTTATTGCGCCTACAGCCCCTGCTTCCGGGCGGAAGCCGGCGCGGCGGGATTGACGACGCGGGGCATGATCCGGGTGCATCAATTCGACAAGGTCGAGCTGATCAAAGTAGTGCCTCCCGACCAGAGCGAAACCGAGCTCGAATCGATGGTGGCGGATGCGGAGCGGGTGCTGCAGAGCCTTGGGTTGCATTACCGGGTGGTGCTGTTGTGCACGGGTGACATGGGTTTTGCGAGCGCCAAGACCTACGATATCGAGGTCTGGGCGCCGGGCCAGGGCAGCTACCTTGAGGTGTCGAGCTGTTCCAATTGCGAGGATTTTCAGTCGCGCCGGATGAACCTCCGGTTCAAGCCCGCGGCGGGTTCGAATCGGTTTCCGCACCTGTTGAACGGGAGCGGCACGGCCTTAGCCCGGCTGTTCGTCGCCTTGATCGAAACCCACCAGCAACCGGACGGGAGTGTGCTCATTCCCGAACCAATCCAACCTTACTTCGGTGCCGAGCGGATCGGCGCCGAGCCCGCATGAACATCCTGCTGGCCAGCAGCGAGGTCTATCCTTACTCGAAGACCGGTGGTTTGTGCGACATGCTGGGCGCCATGGCCAAGACGCTGGCGCAGTCCGGCGCAAAGGTGAGCGTGGTGACCCCGCTTTACCGGGGATTGTTCGAGCGGTTCCCGGACATCCAGCCGCTGGGCTGGCGGATCACGCTCCCGCTGGGGACGCGATGGGTCGAAGCCGAACTGTTCGTGCGGGAACCCCAGGCAGGGTTCCGGGTGTTGTTTGTTCATCAAGCGGAGTTTTTCCAGCGGGCCGGCCTTTACCAGGATGAGGGTCGTGATTACGCCGACAACGGCGCGCGGTTCATTTTCTTTGCGAAGTGTGTGGCGTACCTGGCGCGGCATCTCCAGGAACGACCGGACGTGGTGCATGCGCACGACTGGCAGGCGGGATTGGCGCCGCTCTTCATCCGGGATCAGCATTTGCGGGATGGGTGGGCCAAACCGCCCGCCACCTGCCTGACGATTCATAACCTCGCGTATCAAGGTTTGTTTCCGGCCACGGAGTACGCCCTCACGAATCTCCCGATGGATTACTGGCATCCGGGCGGGGTGGAGTTCTACCAGCATCTGAACTGTCTGAAGGCGGGGCTCCATTACGCCGATGGCCTCACCACGGTAAGCCCCCGTTACGCCCGCGAAATCCTCACCGAACCGTACGGGTGCGGCCTGGATGGGGTGCTCAGGGGCCGACATCACGTGCTGAGCGGCATCCTGAACGGGGTCGATTACAGCGAATGGCGAACGACCCGCAACCCTCATCTGCGGCACAGTTATTCCTGGCGTTCCCTGGCGGGCAAGGCGGCGGAGAAAGCCGACCTCCAGCGGGAGCTGAACCTGCCGGTTCGGCCCGAGCTCCCGCTGTTTGGCAGCGTCAGCCGCCTGGTCGATCAGAAGGGGACGGACCTTTTGCTGGCGGCGCTCGAAGAGATGCTGACCGCGCCGATGCAGGCGGTGCTGTTGGGGAGCGGCGATCCGGGTTTTGAGGCGGCGTATCGGGTGCTGGCGCGGCGGCATCCCGAGCGGGTCGCGGTTCGGATTGGGTACGACCATCCGTTGGCGCACCGGATCGAAGCGGCCTCGGATTTCTATTTGATGCCGTCGCGGTTCGAACCGTGCGGCCTCAACCAGATGTACAGTCTCAGATATGGCTCGATCCCCATCGTCCGCGCCACCGGTGGCCTGGACGACTCGGTGGTGGATCCGAACGAGAACATCGAGCATGCGACCGGCATCAAGTTCTTTGAAGAGTCGGCCCGCGCGCTGGCCAAGGCGATCCGCAAGGCCCTCGTGATTTACGCCGATCCGGAGCTGCTGGAGCATTTCCGGGTGAACGGGATGCAGGCCGATTTTTCCTGGGAAAAGTCGGCTGCGCAGTACCTGCAGTTTTACCGGGAATTACTGGCGCGGCCGGTGGCGGCCGTGGGGTGATGGCGAGATTCCGGTTTTCGATTTGTCGGTCAAACCACATCATTCCAAGATCAAATTATGAAAACATCCAAGTCCGCCGCTCCCGCCGTCCGCCGCATCGCATTCTCCCTGCTGGCGCTGCTGGCGATTGCCTCGAAAGCCAGCGCCGGGGTTGGGGTGGGTGCGCCCCCACCGCCGGGCGCGGAACTGATCCTGGATGGTTCCCGGGAGATGTTGGATGCGAAGTGGACGTACTGGGAGGGGCCACGATTCAAATCGGCGCTGCCCATCAAATGGCAGGTCGTCCGGGACCCGGTCGACCCGGGGTATGTGGTCAAGAGCGACGACCCGGCCGCCGCCGGTGGGCTTTATGGCGCGGCGGATATCGTCACCAAGAAGGCTTATCGCGATTTCCGATTGCACGTCGAATTCCTGGTCATGCAGGAGGGCGGCAACAGTGGCGTGTATTTGCAGAACCGCTACGAGATCCAGGTCCTGGACGGGGACAAGACCAAGCATGGGATGGGAGCGGTGATCAACGAAACGGAATCGCCCTATCATGCCTATAACGGCGTGGGTAAATGGAACGCCTACGACATCGTGTTTCGGGCCGCGCGGTTCCAGGGCGGGCGGAGGATTCAGCCTGCCATGGTGACCCTGTATTTCAATGGCGTTAAAGTGCACGTCAACCAGCCGATCAACCAGGTCTGGGGCGGGCCAAACTCGGGCATCGACGGCGGCAACGACAGTGGCAAGGGGATCACCGACACCCCCGGCGGGCTCAAACTCCAGGCCGAGGGCCATGACGTCCGCTATCGCAACATCTGGATCAAGGAACTCGATCTCAAGGAGCCCAACACCGATTTCGCCGAATAGCGGCAGCAGGCACGGCTCCGAACACGGCCCCCTTGACCGCAGCCGCCTTAACCCGACGACGTCGGTAACCGGTAGAAGGCGTGGTTGCCGATGACGACCACCGGGCGGTGGCCGGCCGACCAATAGGGCTTCTCCCGCTTGTGCGTGAAATGGTTCGCGCCCCGGGTCAGGTTGCCCAGCGCGGTGGGCTGGTTATAAGCCAGCCGCGCAAGCTTGAGCGCGTCCGGAAACTGCCGGTGCCGACGAAAGCGACGCAACAGGGCGTCGCGGGTGGTACCGTTGAGACTCGAGAATGCGCCCGGCTTGAGCACGGAAAGCATCGAAACCCCCCGCTCGTCCGCCCGGCGTCGCACCACCTCGGCCACGGCGCGCATGCCGGTTTCTCCCTCGCCCCGGGCCTCGGCCAGGAGAACGGCCGCCAGCACTTCCTGACCGTAAGTGGCGGCGGCGGGAGTCAAAGGCCGCGCCAGAGCGAAGCCGCAGCTCAGGAGCAGCAGCGTGAACCGCCAGAGCGCGAAGCGTGACGAGGCGAAAGCGGGGGCGGCCCGGGACGCCTGGCGGTCAGCTATAGTAGTAAGTTGCATGGCACACATCAGTAAAGTTGTTATAACCTCTGGCGTGGACCATACCAGCGAGCGCACCCCGGTCAAGTGGCTTTAGCCGACCGCTTCGGACCGCCTCCGCTTTGAATCGTTCCCCACCAGGGTGGGGCGCGGTTTGCTTAGCCTTCGAATACGGTCCGATCGACCGAAGTTCCTGGTTGCCCCGGTCGGCGGGGGACGTTGGGCTGGCTGAAGACCAGCCGGAACGGGCCGATTTCGACGCGATCCTGGTCGGAAAGGGGGGTGGGAACCTGGATCTTGTTGCCGTTGAGGAAGGTGCCGTTGCGACTGCCGAGGTCGGCGAGCCAGAGTTCGCACGGTCCCTGGCGATGGATCACCGCGTGTCGGCGGGACACCTTGGCATCGGGAAGCGCCACGTCATTGGCCTCGGTGCGACCGAGGGTGGTGGTCCCGCGCAGGCGGATTTTTCGGCCATCGGAGATCTGCAATTCCGCGATCGGCTTGGTGGCGGCGATCCATTGGCGATCGAAGACCTGCTCGTAGATGCGGTTGCGGACGACCAGTTGCCCATGCTCCACCCGAACGACACCGGCCAGTCGCAACTGGTTCACCAGCTCGCTCAGTTCGTTGTCGGGCACGGCTTTTCCGGCCAGGATCTGTTCGTAGAGTTCGAGCAGCGCGGCGAGGTCGGATTCGGTGCGGCAGAGGCGTTCGCGGACGTAGAGCAGGTTGTCGTCGGTCTCGCGCGCGCGGGATGAGAGAAAGAGTTCCGCACAGGTTCGATCCACGAGCGGTTCGGGAGGCTGAAGGTTGGGGTGGTTTTCCAGGTGGTGCGCGACGCCGCGGCAAAGCCGTTGGGTGAGGTAAGGGTGTCCGTGCGTCCAGTGAAGGATTCGCTGGAGGAGGGAATCGGCATAACCTTGCGGCTGGCCGGGCGCCAGGCAGCGGGCGAGTGGCAACGCCTGGTCGGGGGTGAAATCGGCGAGCTCGACGCGCAGTCCGAGATTGAAGGGGGTGGTATGCGGGTCGCGCATCAATTCCGCGGGCGTGGCGACCCCGAGCAGGCAGAAGGTGAGCCGGTCGAGGATGGGATCCTGCGACCGTTGGTTGTAGCAGCCGCGGATGGCGGCGAAGAACTCGTCGGTGGAAAATGGCAGGCTGCGGACGACGTCGATCTCGTCGATGAACACGACCAGTCGGCGGGGAGGATTGCCCGGGTCGGGGGATGGATGAGCGCCGGCCGGTTGAGGCTGGGAGTGGTGGAGGCGGAGGCTGGGGAGGACGACTTCGCGGAGGGCGTTGAAGAACCGGAGGCAAGGGCCCTGGCGCTCGTGCTGCAACCAATACTCGTCGACGTCGTTTTCGAGCTGGAGTTCGCGTCCCACCCGCACGAGCAGTCCGTCGTACCATTGTTCGCAAGTGAGGTTCTGGCCCAGGGAGGTGAGATCGAGGAGCGTGACGGCGCAGCCGCGGTCGCGCAGCTTCTGGGTGGCGTGCACCATGAGCGAGCTCTTGCCCATCTGCCGGGCGGTGAGCACGTAACAGAACTCGCCCGCCATCAGTCCCCGGAGCAGGTCCTGGTCGGCCTGGCGCTCCAGATAGCAGGTGTGGTCCATCCGGAGCGTGCCGCCGGTCACGTAGAAATTGGATGTGAGCGCTGCCATGATTCGACCGGGCCGAGCATACTGACAATTGAACCGGGAAAAAGCACAAACCCAACGCGGCTCCGACTTAAACGACCCGTGCAACTCCGACGCAAACGTCAACCGCGGACCCGCAGTCGGGTGGAGGCGGAGCCGCGTGGGACTAGCTGGGGTCGAGCAGGTGGACGGAGAGATAAGTGCCGTAGAGCTGGCAGCGGGGATGCGCGTCGACGGCGGAGGAGCCCTTGATCAGGCCGGCGCTGCGGAGCCGATAGAAACTGTCGGCGGTGGGGCAGGGTTGGCCGCGGAGAATGCCGCGCACGATCTCCGTCAAGCCCTGGTCGCGGGCGAGCAGCAGCAGGATCCGACGCAAATGATCGCCGTAAATGCCATCGTCCCGCGGCGCTTTTTCCTCGAGGGCCGTGATGGTGATTTTGCGTTTGGCCATCTCGTGGAGACCGCGTCGGACCAGGTAAGGATGGCCGCCAACCAGGCGGATGAACCGGTCCAGTTCGGTCTTATCTTTGAGCGGTTTGCCGTAACGTTCATTGAGTTCGGCCACCTGGTCCGGCCAGAAATCCTCGAGCACCAACCGAGTGCCGATGTTGAAGGGCGACTGATTGACATCGGTGATGAACAGGTGGGCTTCGGTGGCGTAGGCGATGGCCAGGGTCAGCCGCGCCCAGGGGCCGGTGGGGTCCAGGGCGCGTTCGTTGTGCCAGGAGCGGAAGAGACCGAAGACCTCGCTGGCGTAGGGATAGGCGAACAGGCGGTCCACTTCATCCAGGCCCCAGACCAGGTGTCCGTCCCCGTGGCCGAGCACTTCCCGGCGGATGTAGCGTTCGAAGTTCACATTCGGGCTGCGCCGATCGTCCCAGGTATCGGACGGCAGGGTCCGTAGATCGAGTTGATCGGCCAGCGATTCCGCCAGGGAGAGATGCAGGTTGGCCACGGACTCGAGATTGATGGCGTTGAATTTCTGGAAGTCGGTTCGGGCCACATGGGCTTTGTGTTCACGGGCGAACTTTAGTCCCCGGGCCAACAGCGAGGTTTTGCCGATCTGCCGGGCGCCTTTGATCAGGATGACGCTGTCGTGCCGGGACAAGGCGGTGCGAAACTCGACGTCGGCCGGCCGGACAATGTAAAAGGCGGAATCGAGCGGGACAGCGCCGCCGATCGGTTCGATGGCGGAAGCGGCGGGTGGGACGGTGTGAGCCGGCAGCGGCACGGCCTTGGCCATCAAGCGGGCGCCTTTCGTCGGCTTTTCCGTTTCGGGTTCAGGGCGGGGCAGCCGCTGGATGGCATCCAGGAGATGCTGGAGCAACTGTTCGTTGTCCAGGGGCGATTGCCACAGAAAATACTGAATCGGATCGAGCACGCTCGCCAGCGGCTCGGGCAGGGGATCGGGGTAGGCTACCCGCACGGGCAGGAGGCGCGGTCGACCCTGCTGGGTCTGGGCGGTTTCGTGGGCGATCTCGATTTCGAAGCCCATCATTTCGCTCGAGGCGGAGGTGGCGGAGAGCAGCGGGACGACCGCGTCCGCGGTGCGGATTTGGCGTTCGATTTCCTTGGCCCATTCGACGCCGAGCGTCAGGTGGCGATCGATAAAGACCGAGAACTGGCGTTGCTTGAGTTGATCCTCGAGGAATTGGAGCAGGGTCTCATCCGGTTGCGCCTGGCGCTTGTAGAGCAGGACGACGCGGGGTGCCGGGCGCGACACGGGGTCGGCGCTTCTTCCGGCGGAATTGGAATGGCTATCGGTGGACATGACGAGCTGTGGCAAGCGTTAATGCGTTTCCTCTGCTGCTCGGGTGACGAGGCCCCCACGCGAGGCCCCGCATCGGCAACGTCTGTGTGGCCCATTAGACCGGACGCCCCGGAAATGTCAAATCCGCACGCCGAGCAAACGCGTTGCATTCCCGGGGGTTTGAGCTAAAAGGCGGTGGTGCTGCCTTTGCACGATGACATTCCGGCGCGCCGGTTTCCGACGATCACCGTCGGGCTGATCGCGATCAACGCGCTGCTGTTTCTCTGGGAACTGCGGTTGGGCGGACGGGCGGAGCAGGTGCTGCTTCAATTCGCGCTGATCCCGGTGCGGTATACGGATGCGGGGATCGCCGCGCACTTTGGCTGGTTCGAGCAGTTGTTGCCCTTTTTGAGTTCCATGTTTCTCCACGGCGGATGGCTGCATCTGCTGGGCAACCTTTGGATTCTCTGGATTTTTGGCGACAATGTCGAAGACCGGCTGGGACCCGGCCGGTATCTGCTGCTCTATTTGTCCGGCGGGATTGCCGCCTCCGTGTTGCACGTCGTCACAAATGTCAACTCGCACATCCCCACCCTCGGTGCCAGCGGGGCCATCGCGGCCGTGATGGGCGGCTACTTCCGGTTCTTTCCGCAGGCCCGGGTGGTGACGGTCATCCCTCCTTTCATCTTCGGGCCCTACTTCGTCCTGCCCGCGGTGTTGTTCCTGGGCTTCTGGTTCCTGCTCCAGCTTCTGAGCGGCACGCTCGAACTGGGCCGCGTCGGCCAGGTCGGGGGCGTCGCCTGGTGGGCGCACGTGGGCGGTTTTGTGTTTGGCGCGGTCGCCTGCCAGTTTGCCCGGCGGATTCCTCCGGCGCTCACGGCTGAGCCGGCGCCAGGATCGCGATGACTGGCGTTCCGACCCGCAGGCCCAGCGCCACTTGGGCGGAACCTCCGTTGACCGCGATTTCCAGGAGGCCGCAAGATCCAACCAAGGCCAGGTGGATCGTGCCCGTCGGGAAATAGTCATACGCCTGCAGCAGCGCGAAGGCCGCCGCCCGAACGTCGCCTGGTGGAATCGCGTGCGTGAGGTCCACGATGGTCGCCGTCGGACAAAAGCGCAGGATGACGCCTTTGAGGGTCCCCACGAACCAATCGCTGGTGCCGAAATCGGTGGTCAGGGTGATGATCTTCATCGGTTCATTGCTCAGCGCTCGGTCGGCCGCGCTCGTGGCCTCCGCACTGGCTGCGGCGGCCGAGCATCGCGCGGCAGGCGGGGGCTTCAAGCCGGACTTGCATTTGGCTTCCGCTTCCGGTTAAAGGGAGCGTCCGAGAGCGACCGACGCCATGCCATCCATTATGAATCTTCGCGCCTTTGCCATCTTATCCCTGTTGCTGACCGCGGTCGGTTGCGCCCACACCTCCCGTCAAACCGCGCTCGATCGGTATGTGGCCGAGCCTGACCCGAATTACGCCTGGCGGCTGGTCAACACCGTGCCCGGGAAAGGCTATACGGTGTTCACGCTCGAGATGACCTCCCAGTCCTGGCTCACGCCGCAGGAGGTTGATCGCACGCTCTGGAAACATTGGCTGACGGTCATCAAGCCGGACCGGGTCCGCCACCAGACCGGACTGCTGTTCATCGGCGGCGGCAGCAACGAGAAACCGGCGCCCAAGGATGCTGACGGCAACCTGGTGCGGGTCGCTCTGGCTACGGAATCCGTGGTGACCGAACTTCGCATGGTGCCCAATCAGCCGCTCCGGTTCGCCGGTGAAACCCAGCCGCGCGTCGAGGATGAGCTCATCGCCTACACCTGGGACAAGTACCTCCGCACCGGTGACGAACGCTGGCCTGCCCGGTTGCCTATGACCAAGAGCGCCGTGCGGGCCATGGACACCGTGACCGCCTTTTGCGCCGGGCCGGAAGCCGGTGGTTTGGCGGTCAGGTCGTTCGTGGTCGCCGGCGGATCCAAGCGCGGCTGGACCACCTGGACCACCGCTGCCGTCGACCCCCGCGTGGTCGGGATCGTGCCCATCGTGATCGATCTCCTGAACGTGGTGCCCTCTTTCATCCATCACTGGGAGGCTTATGGGTTTTACGCCCCGGCGGTGGGCGATTATGAGGCCATGGGCATCATGGATTGGCAGGGAACGAAGGAGTATCGCAACCTGATGAAAATCGTCGAGCCTTACGAGTATCGTGAGCGGTACACCATGCCCAAGCTCGTCTTGAACGCCACCGGCGACCAGTTCTTCCTGCCGGACTCGAGCCAGTTCTATTACGATGATCTCCCGGATCCGAAATACCTCCGCTACGTTCCCAACGGCGATCATTCCCTCCGTGAAACCGACGCCTATGAAACCCTGGTTGCGTTCTACCACGCGCAATTAAACGATCTCCCCATGCCGCGGCTCAGCTGGAAAGTCGGGCGCGATCAGACCCTCCAGGTCGAGACGCTCGACCGCCCCACCTCCGTGAAGTTATGGCAAGCCACCAATCCCCAGGCGCGTGATTTCCGGCTCGATACCATCGGCAAAGCCTGGACCAGCACCGAACTCGCCGCCACCGGGCAGGGGACCTACCTCGTCCGCGTGGAACCACCCGCTGAGGGATGGACCGCGTTTCTGGTCGAGGCGACCTTCGCATACCCGGACCGGCCGGCGCCCATCAAGCTCACCACGCAGGTGCAGGTGGTGCCGGACCTCAAACCGTTCAAATTCCAGCCGAAAACCCGGCCGAAATAGTCGGTCAACGGTTTGAGCGCAGCCGCCGGATGCGGCATTCGCTCAACCTCCGATGGTCGTGCAGCGCGTCAAGCGCACCGTTCCGTCTTTCATCACGGCGCAGCGCCCGCGGATGAGGATCGAGTCGCCGGTGTGGAAGAGCAGCGATTCATCGCGTTCGCTGATCCGGGCGAAGAGGCTCTGGCCGTTGTCCCGGGTGTACACGGCACGGTAGTGCTCGCGATAATCGAATTGGGCCACAATGAGAGGCGCGCGTTCGGCTGGCTCGAAGATGAGATCGTAGCTGCGCCGGGCCACCCTGGGGTTGAACCGGGTCACGTTGCCCTTGATGCTAAAGGTCTGCTGGTGATAGCGCGCCTCCGCAGCCGCGCGATCGGCACGAAAATGGGCGGCCAGCGCGTCCACTCCGACGATCGTCTCCGGCGTCAGCGCGGGTAGATCCGCGAGGCCCGAGGATGGGGCGGCTAAGCCGGGCTGGGTGCCGGGAGTGGCAGGAGAAGCCGCTGAACCCTTGGGCTGAAGTCGGCGGAGTTCCTGTTCAGCCTTCATCAGATCGCTTTTGAGTCGTTCAATCTCCTCGAGCTTGCGTCGGATCGCGGCGTCGGAGGTGTTGGCGGCTGGACCCTCGGCTGCCAGGCAGTCCAAGGCTGTGATCAGGAAGCAGGTGGCAACGGCACGGGTGAGCAGGCGGCGAGCGGACATCATTGGCAAGCCAGTTCAAAGGCCCAAAGCCAGGCCGTCAAGCGCGATTCCGAACCTGCCGGGATCCTTTCGGGCTCCGAATATTATGTCTTGCCCGGTCCGATGCGCCTCCATACATTCATGCTCCGCGGTGCATCCGTAGCTCAATTGGATAGAGCATCTGACTACGGATCAGAAGGTTTCTGGTTCAACTCCAGACGGATGCGCCATTCAGAATCAAGGGTTTAGGATCGAGTCCGACCATCAACAAATCACCCTCACTCGCCACTTACTAGCCACACTTCGGGCCATGCGCGACTTGGTGACTGCTTTCCAACACTACGCCTGAGCCTCCTCGGGCCGAGCAGTCCTGCCATGCCCTGGTGACCCCACCCCGGTAGCCGGGGGACCCGAGGGGGGTGTCCGCGCCAAGGGAAAGGTGCCTCTGCGAAACTCACAGCCAATTTTCGTATTCGCGGTGTTTCAAACAACGCTGACGAGTGTTGATGACTCGCACAACTTTTTGTTGCACCGCAACTTGCATGCGTTATCCTCCCGGCCATATCAGCCGTTGACCCCGCCAAATGTCACGGCACCCAAGGCGACATGAACGAGGCTGACACATGCCGGAAGTATGTCGTCCCACTGCTCCCGGCGGCGGGTTGGGAAAACGAGCCACACTCGATTACTGAGAAGCGGCCGCGGCAAGTGCTTCGCAGTGGACTCAGACAGCGAGGCGAAGCCGGGACCCTGGAAATGACGCCCTCCCCATGACCCCGGAAGAACGAGCCCGTCAGGAAATCGACACCATGCTCGTCGCGTCGGGCTGGGTCATCCAGACGAAGGACCGCATCAACCTTTCAGCTTCGGCAGGCGTGGCCGTGAGTGAGCTCTCATTTACGACCGGCGAACCTGATTACACGCTGTTCGTCGATGGCAAGGCGATTGGCACGGTCGAAGCCAAGCCCGCACGCCATTCCTTGGTCGGTGTCGAGGAGCAATCCACCAAATACGTCACCGGCGTTCCTCATAGCCTGCCGCACTGGCACACTCCGCTCCCGTTCTGCTACGAATCCACCGGCGAGGAGACCCGCTTCACCAACCGCCTCGATCCCGAGCCGCGCAGCCGTAACGTTTTCACGTTCCATCGGCCCGAAACCTTGCTCGCCTGGGTGCAGGAGGAAAAGCAGCTCGCCGAACGCCTTCGGGAAATGCCTCCGTTGGTGGTTGGCTCACTATGGCTTGCCCAAATCCGAGCCATCACCGGGCTGGAGAAGTCTCACGCCAAAGCTTTTCGCCGCGCGCTCATCCAGATGGCCAGCGGCTCTGGCAAAACCTTCACCGCCGTCAATTTCATCTATCGCCTTGTCAAATACGCCCGAGCGAAGCGCGTCCTGTTCCTCGTGGATCGCGGCAATCTCGGCGACCAGACGCTCAAGGAATTCCAGCAGTTCGTCTCGCCCGTGAACAACTACAAGTTCACCGAGGAATACATCGTCCAGCGCCTGAGCAGCAATCAGCTCGACACCTCCGCCCGCGTCGTCATCGGCACGATCCAGCGCATTTATTCCATGCTCAAAGGCGAGACCGAAACCGCCCCCGATCTCGACGACCTGCCGATTGACGCCGCCGAAACGCTTTTCAAGCAGCCCGTCCCGGTCGAATACAACCCTGGTTTCCCCATCGAAGCATTTGATTTCATCGTCACCGACGAGTGCCACTGCTCCATTTACAATCTCTGGCGCCAGGTGCTGGATTATTTTGATGCCTCGCTCAAGGCCAAAGCCGGCGTGAAATTCAGCCCCGACCAACTCGCCTGGCTGAGCCTCATCCGCGACCACCTCGCCACCAGCTTGAGCATCGAGCCGGACGATTTCGATTACACGCCGTTCAGCCAGCGCGGCGGTCTCGGCAAAGCCCATCAACTCTTCGGCGAGCAACTACCCTCGATCCTCGACGAACTCACATGAATGAACTGATTCCACCTCCTGAACCTCCCGGCGGCGAATTCTTGTTCTATCAGGCGGAGGACGGCCGCATCCGGCTGCAAGTGCGCGTCCAACAGGAAACGGTCTGGCTGTCGTTGAACCAGATGGCCGAGTTGTTTCAGCGGGACAAATCGGTCGTTTCCAAGCACATCAAGAATGTGTTTGAGGAAGGGGAATTGAGGCCAGAGGCAACTGTTGCACAATTTGCCACAGTTCAGACCGAGGGTGGGCGGGCGGTGAGCCGGGAAATCGAGTTCTACAATCTGGATGTCATCATCTCGGTGG
>JAHDYP010000127.1 GCA_023383055.1 Verrucomicrobiota bacterium
AAATAACCCGGCCCCCCAGTTCCGCCCGCGTCGTGAGGCGGTGTTGTTCCCTTTTGTGCCCCGGTTGGTCGCGGGCGTGGTCGGGTTACGCCTTCGAAGGCGTTTGCCTCAAGCACGCATCTCTCATCAAGGCGGCGCTCGGCATCGCCGGCGTGCAGACCACGGGGGCGCCGTGGCGGCATCCCGGCTCCAAAACCGAGTCCGGCAAGCAGATCGACCTGCTCATCGACCCCGCCGACTCCACCATCAACATCTTCACATTTCATCTGCCCCCCGGCCAGTTGGCTCGTTGGTTCTGGCGGACGGTGAAGACGGGGCAGGGGGCGTAGCGGATGACGCGCTCGAACGGACTCAATCCATTTCTGGTGCAATCGGATCGGCGGTTTGGACTCAGGTTTGCGCTGCGGCGACGGTATTCGTTGTGACCGGGCGAGACCATTTGTGAGCGGCGATTTCGTCGGTGTGGCGAGTGTGCGTGGCGATAACAGCTTCGGAGGTCGCGCGGAATGTGATCGTTGATCGGACGGCAAACGAAGTTGAAACCCGGATTATGATGCGCCCACGACAGCGAACCAGTGTCAGCAGAAACCGAATCATGCGCCGCGAGTCGGCATGCGGCAACGACAATCAAGTTCATGGCACACGTGTGGATGCATAACGGAAGAGGTTGGACGCTGACGATGCTCAGCGCGCCGCGCGTGGTCATCCATGCCGATCCGCGGCGAGCGATCGAAGCCGTCACCACGCCGCAGGCCGGGGAAGGTGCGGCGACAATCAGCCGTTACCGGCGAGCGGCGGAGTTGCCGGTATGGGTGCTGTACGCGGCACCGACTGCCGGGGTCGAGATCAATGGCCGGCCGCTGTGGCTGGGCATCCGGGTGCTCCGGGACCGGGACGCGATTGGGCTGGGTGAGCGGATGCCGTTGTTTTTCTCGACCGAAGAGCTCGCCCGGGTGGAATCGTTTCCACGCCTGGGGACGCCGGTGTTTTGTGCGCGCTGCAAACTGCCGATTGCCGAGGGTGCGCCGGCGGTGCGATGCCCAAACTGCGGCCACTGGTGTGAGCAGTCGGAGACGAAAGCGTGTTGGAGCTATGGCCCGACCTGTCCGATGTGCGAGCAACCGACATCCTTCGAGACGGGGTACCGCTGGACTCCGGAGGAGCTGTAAGATGACGGACCGCGACTCAGGCATTGGCCGGCCGGGCAAGCACGTCGTGCTGGTGGGTTTGGGTAACATCGGTTCGCCACTGGTGGGATTGCTGGCGCGGAGCGCATGGGTGGGGCGCCTTACGTTGATCGATGGGGACAGTTATGAGGAGGCCAATGTCCGTGGGCAAGCGATCGCGGCAGGCGACGTGGGAAAACCCAAGGTGTCCGTCCAGGCGGCCAGGGTTCGGCGGATTGCGCCCGGGATGGGCCTCGAGGCGATTGCCGCCCTGGCGGAGAACGTGCCCATGGGCCGGCTGCGGGGAGATCTGATCGTGGCCGCGGTTGATTCGAAGGCCGCCCGCCAGGGGATCAACCAGATTGCCTGGCGGTTGGGGATACCGTGGGTGGATGCCGGCGTGGCGGCGGAGGGACTACTGGCGCGAACGAGGGCATTCGTCCCCGCGTCCGATGGCCCCTGCCTCGAGTGCGGTTGGGACCAACGCGATTACGACACGCTGACGGTGAACCGGTCATGCGCCGGGCGCGCCGGTGAGCCGGGCGGGACCCGGGCGCCGGCTTATCTGGGAAGCCTCGCCGCCTCGATGCAGGCGCACTTGTGCCAACAGCTCCTGACGGAGGGATCCCCGGCGGAGTTGGGCACGCGCGAATGGATGATGGATCTGACCTCGCACCAACTGCACGAGACGGCCTACCGCCGGAATCCGCGGTGCCGGTTCGACCATCGGACCTGGCAGGTCCGGACGCTTTCCTGGGGACCGGCCGGGGTGAGTGTGGCGGAGGCATTCGGACGTCTGGGACGGCTGATGGGTGCAGGCGAGGGTTTGACCCTGCACCTGGCGGGCCGCCCCCTGGTGAAGAGGTTGCGCTGTGCCTGTGGCGCACAGAAGACAGTGCTTGGCGCGAAAGGCCGGTTGGGAATTCGGGTGGGCCGTTGTCCGCGTTGTCGCGGGACCATGGAGCCGGGAGGATTCGACCTCATTCCGGAACTGGAGTCGGAGTGGTTGTCGGCCCGAGAGCGGCGGCGGACGCTGGCCAGTGTGGGATTTCAGCCGGGCGATGTCGTGGTGGTCCGGCAAGGTGCGGACGAGGGATATTTTCAACTGGGGAAGGATTGAATCCATGCGCGCGCAAACCGATCCGGTGTTTGGAGATTTTCTGGGGCGTCAGTGCCAGGAGGGGATGGCCCTGGCCCGGAACAGCGATCTACTCGAGTTGATGCCGCTCGACGGGCTGCGATCGAGCCGTTACCTCGCCGAGTTCCGGTGCCGGGGCCTGATCGAGGACGAGCGGGGTGCGATCGTCGATTACGACCGGTTCGCGGTGGGAATCTGGTTTCCGGAGGATTACCTGCGGCGGGTGGATTTGTCGCAGGTGGTGACCTATTTGGGGCCGGCTCCGCGGCCCTGGCATCCGAATATCAACGGGCCGTTCATCTGCCTGCACATTACCCCGGGCACGCCGCTGGTCGACATCCTTTACGGGTGTTTCGAACTGTTCACCTGGAACCTGAAATACACCGGCGACGAAGGGTTGAACCATGCGGCCGCCCAATGGGCGCGTCGCCAGGAACCCGCGCGATTTCCGTTGGATCGGCGTCCGCTGCGGCGGCGCGCACTCGACCTGCACGTGGCAACCGAGGGAGGGGTTCGATGACGCACCCGATGGTATCGCATGAAACCGCAGCCCGGCCGGGACTGACCCCGGAGGATCTGGTGCGGTGCTGTCAGGATAGCGGTTGGGCTTACACCGAGCGGGTGACCGGGCGACTGACCGTGGCCCTCGAGACAGAGCCGCTGCGTCACGCGGAACTGGTCGCGCAGGGCGAAAGCATCTTCGCCCGCGTTGAGCTGGCCGACTACGGCCGTTGCGGGGCGCCGAGTCGGCAGGCCGCAGCCGCGCTGCTACACGCGGCGGCCACCGTGGTGCGCCGGGTGCGCGCCTCGGTGGTCGAAGAGGTGGGTGGCGCGGTCTGGCTTCGGTTCGAGGCTGAGTGCGGGCCAGTTGCGGACGCGCTGGGGATTTCGTTGGAGAGTCTGTCGGTCGTGGTGGCGATGGTGGCGCCCGAGTTGGCAGCGCTCGAGAACGAGACAATTGCCAGGGATTACCTGGCGGTCCGCGAATGTTTTGCGGACGACGGTAAGCAACCCAAAACCTAGAAAGGAAGACCATGGTACAAGCCTATTCCATACCCATCCGGGTCTCGGACGTGACCGGTCAGCGGCACGTCGAAGCGCGGGAGGTCCCCGTCGACGCGACGATCGGGGAGCTGATCGAAAGTCTGTTGCCGGGGATGAGCCTGCCGCGCAATGACAGCGGGGGGCGTCCGATGACGTATCACGCCCGGCTCGACCGCGAGGGGCGTCATCTGCATGCCAGCGAAGTTGTCGGCGACAGCCTGCTGGCTGAAGACCGATTGGTGCTGCACCCGGAGATCAACGCGGGCGGACTCGCGTAGCTCGTCCCTCCATCCAGGGGGGCGGGTGAAGCGATCCATTCGACCGGAGCCACAAAACGCATGGGAGCGGGTCATGTTACGTGACGATTACAGCTACGCACTCGAAGTTCAGCGCACGGATCAGACGGCCCTCGGGCAGTATCGACTGACCGTGGACTGGGGGCCGGCGATGGAATGGCTCAAGTTGCGGGCGCTGGGATCGGCACCGGGGGCCTGCTCCCTGCGAAACGCGCGCGTGGAACCGCGTTGGCATCCCCAGTTGGGCGAGCCTTACGTGGGCGGGGTGCGCATCGCGGCCGATGACGGACCCGAGCGGGAGTTGTTTGGAGATCTGACGACCGACTATTTCCAGCCGAATATGCGGGCGGTGGGTCGCGCGTTGGTCGAGCAGCAGCAGCTCAAAGTGGGGGAAACCTTCACCAGCAAAGTGGTCGCGTTCCCGGGCCGAAGGGAAACCCCCGCGGGATTGGGGCTGCGGTTGGCGGTCGACGAACTGGAAACACCGGTGCCATTGGAGAGCGGCCGGCTGGCGGAGCACCTCGAGCGCTCCCGTCCGCTGGGCGATGAACCGGAGGGCGATCTGCCGGTGTTCGTGCCGCAGCACGTCTTGCGGGAGGCGGCGGCGTTGACGCGGAAAGCGGAGGCGAACGAGACCGGCGGCATCCTGATCGGGCAATTGCACCGCGATCCAGCCGCGGCGGGCCTGTTCCTGGTGGTGAATGCGTTGATCCCGGCCCGGCACGCCCTTTCCGAGACCGCGCAGTTGACGTTCACCGCGGAGACGTGGGCGGCGGCAGCGGCGGCCCTCGAGCTCCGTCGCAGCCGGGAACAGATGGTGGGCTGGTTCCACTCGCATCCGGCCCGGTATTGGTGCGGCGCGAAATGCCCGGCGGAAGCGCGGCGTCAATGTCCGTTGAATACGAGTTTTTTCAGTCAGGAAGACTGCGCGTTGCAGCGGACGGTGTTTCCGAGGGCGTTTTGTGTGGCCTTGCTGGTGACCAATGCCTATGCGGGCCTGCGCTACGCGCTGTTCGGCTGGCGGGGCGGATTAGTGAAACCACGCGGCTTCCAGGTCCTGAACCCAACCGGGGTTCTGGAAGGTGAGGTCGCCGTGCGGGCCATTGTGGGAGGACAACATGAAAAGAACTGCGGCTGAGCTGTTGGTGTTGGATCAGATCCTGGCGGTGGATCGCAACCGGGCCAGTGTCGAGGAGCGCGTGGCGCAATTGCAGACGCTCCGCACCTCGGAGGAGGCGAGCGGGCAGATCGATCAGGCGTTGTGCGAACGGGTGATGACCCTGCAACGCGGTCTGTTGGAAGCCCGCGATAACCAACGCAAACTCAAAAGTCTGCTCGAGCGGATCGAGGCGCCGCCCTGGTTCCCGGCGACGTTCATCCAGGCTCTGGTCGAATCCAATACCACCCGGGCGCTGGTGCAGATCGGCAACACGCGGCGCGTGGTGGTGCTGGGATCCCGCGTTGACCCGGCCTCACTGGGGACGGGCGACGAAGTGTTATTGAACGGCGAACTGAACCTCGTCGTGGCCAAATCGCCGAATGGGGTGCCGCGTGGCGGCGAGACCGCCGTCTTCGAACGCAGGATGGCCGACGGGCGGTTGGTGCTGCGGCATCGGGACGACGAGATCCTGGTCGACCCGGCCTCTGGCCTGAAGGACGAGGCGCTGGTCACCGGCGATCAGATCCGGTGCGATCGCGGGGCGTGGCTGGCCTTCGAGAAGATCGAACGGGCCACGGGCTCGCGTTTCTTCATCGACCAAACGCCCAACGTGCGGTTCGACCAGATTGGCGGACTCGAAGTCGAAATCGAGCGGATCAAACGCGGCCTGAGTCTGCACCTGTTTCACGCGGAGACGGCCCGGAAGTACGGGTTGCGCCGGCGCGGCTCGATCTTGCTGGTCGGGCCTTCAGGAACCGGCAAGACCATGCTGGGCAAAGCGCTGGCGAACTGGCTGGCCACCCTGACCCCGGCAGGGCAATGCCGGTTCATGAACATCAAACCGTCCGAACTGCACAGCCTGTGGTATGGCCAGACCGAAGCCAACTACCGGGAGACGTTCCGGGCCGCGCGCGCGGCCAGCGCGATCGATCCGCGCGTGCCGACCGTGATGTTCTTCGACGAAGTGGACGCGATTGGCATGGCGCGGGGCCAGTTCAACGCGCATGTCGATGACCGGGTGTTGACGTCGTTCATGGCCGAGTTGGACGGGCTGGCGGACCGTGGCAACATTGTGGTGGTCGGCGCCACCAACCGGCGCGACGCGCTCGATCCGGCGCTGCTGCGGCCCGGGCGGTTGGGCGACGTGATCCTCGAGGTGCCTCGACCCAGGATGCAGGCCGCGGAGGAGATCTTTGCCAGGCACTTGGGCACCGCCATTCCCTTGGCCGAGAACGGTCACGGCGGCGATATCGAGGCGACCCGCGCAGCCATCATCCGCTCCGCCGTGGTCCGGATCTTCGCACCGAACGGCGATAATCAACTGGCGACCCTCCAGTTCCGCGATGGAAAGCGGCGGACAGTACGCGCCGCCGACCTGGTTAACGGGGCCCTGATCGCGAACATCGTGAATTCGGCGGTCGAACGGGCCTGCCATCGCGAGGTGGAAACGGGGGAGGCGGGACTGACCGCCGCGGACGTGGGACTGGCGCTCGAGCAGGAATTCGTCACGGCGGCACGGGCCTTGACCCCGCGCAACTGCCGGCAGCACCTCATGGATCTTCCCCACGATCTCGACGTGGTAAGCGTCGAACCGGTGGTCCGCCGCACCGGACGAACGCTGGAGCAGTTGAAATCCTTGAAGGAGGTGTGATGAACCAGGAACCGCCACCGGCTCAGGCCGAGTCTTGGGCCGACAGTCGCCCAACGCCGGGCGCCGCGCCGTTACCGTTCGCGCATGTCCCGCGAGTGACGCCACGGCCCACACCGGTGCCCAAACTCTGCGGGGGGGATATCGAGCTCGGCAATTTCGTGGCCGGCGACGGGATCGTGGGGCAGACCTCCGGACGGGCTGCCCGGCTGCTGTTGGGTGCGATCGAGGGATATCCCGTGGGAGCGGCCTACCGCGCCGCCTGCGGCCGGGACGACCAGGACTGGGGGCGCAAGTTCCTGCGCGAAAACGGCGGCTGCGTGTATATCGACCTGGATCATTTGGAATTGGCGCTCCCGGAGGTGCTGAGCGCGTGGGATCACGTGGCCTGTTGGCAGGCGATGTTGCGACTGGCGCGACGCGCCTTGGACCGGGCCAATGGCGGACTGGGCGAGGATCAGCGGATCATCGTGTTGGTCAACAACACGGATGGCCACGGTCAAAGCTACGGGAGTCACCTCGATTTTCTGATCACCCGCCGGGCCTGGGACAACCTGTTTGTCCGGTGCCTGCATCATTTGCTGTTCCTGGCGAGCTTTCAGGCTTCGAGCCTCGTTTACACCGGCCAGGGCAAGGTCGGCGTCGACAACGATCTGCCCTGGGTGCCGTATCAAGTCTCGCAGCGCGCCGATTTCTTCGAGGTTCTGATGAGCATCGAAACCACCCGTCGGCGGCCGCTCGTCAATTGTCGGGATGAGCCGCTTTGTGGTTCGATCCGCACGCCGGTGGCGGGGGCGATTCCGGCACTGGATCTGGCTCGACTGCACTCGATCTTTTTCGACAACACGCTCTGTCAAGTCTCGAGCCTGCTGAAGGTGGGGGTGATGCAACTGGTACTGGCCATGATCGAATCGGAGCGCGTCAACCCCGCGCTCATTCTCGAACGTCCGCTCGAGGCCACCTGGCGTTGGAGCCATGACCCCTCGCTAAAAGCGCGAGTCCGGCTGATCGATGGCCGGGAAACCACCGCCGTCGAGCTCCAGCTTCGTTTCCTCGATGAAGCCATGACCTGCTTCGAGCAGGGCGGATTCGACGGGGTGGTTCCCCGCGCCGGCGACATTCTCCAGCTCTGGGCGGAGACGCTGGCGCGGCTCAAAGCAAAGGACTATCCCGCTCTCGCGCGTCAGGTTGACTGGGTGCTCAAGGCCGCCCTGCTCCAGCGACTTCGGGATCGACAGTCGGGCCTGACGTGGAGAGCACCCGAGTTGAAACGGCTCGATCTGATGTATGGCGCCATGCCCGAGGGTCTGTACTGGACCTATGACCGCCAGGGCCTGGTGACCAGGCTGGTGGACGACGCCCACATCGAGCGGTTCACGCGCGAACCTCCCGAAGACACACGCGCCTGGACCAGGGCGATGCTGTTGCGTTGCGCCGCCCCCGAACAGATCGACAGCGTCGACTGGGATGAGCTCTGGTTCTCGTTCCAGGGTTCGAACGGTTGGCCCCTCCGGGCTCGGGTGAGTCTGGCGAACCCGCTGCGCTCGAGCAAGGCGACCAACGGCCATCTCTTTAATCGGGCCGCCCGCATCGAGGAGGTCGTGGTACGGTTGAATGAAGCCTCGGGCGTGGCCGCCGATGCCGACCAAGCACCGTGAAACCCACACGCCGAAAACTATGAACGAACGCGAACGACAACCTGATGATGCTGGCGCCGGCGATCCCGGTTGTCCGGAACCTGCCGCGTCCGGGGTGAACCGGGCCGATGCCGCCGCGTTTTTCGCGGCCGCCGATGCGGCGATCGAAAGCGCCTTGTCGGGCGACAGTGCCCGGTTCAACCAGGCGGCCCGACAGGAGGGAGGGCAGTAGCCGTGCGAGAGCGACTGATGGGCGTCGAGACGGAGTACGCCTTCACCAACTTTCGAAAAGACGGCAGCGTCGCGGACCTGCACGAGACCCTGGCGCGCATCGAAGCCCTGGCCGAGGAGCGGCTGCATTTTCTGCCGGCCAAGGGCCAGCGCGGCGTGTTTCTCGAGAACGGAGCGCGGTTCTATCGCGACTTTGGGGGGCACGATGCCCATCAAGAGTTCGCCACGCCCGAGTGTCCGAACCCGTGGGACGCGGTGCGTTACATCCTGGCCGGCGAAGAGATTCTGCTCGGTTTGTCGACGGAGCTGTCGCGTCGGGAACCCACCCTGGGTCAGGGCATTTACTTCAAGCACAACGTCGATTACAGCGGCCAGGGCACCAGTTGGGGTTGTCACGAGTCCTACCTCACCCGCACCTCGGTCGAGGAACTGCCCGTCGATCTCGTGCCACATCTGGTGTCGCGCTTGATCTATACCGGGGCGGGCGGTTTCAACCCGTTCTCCCGCAACCCGGATTTCATGATCTCGCCGCGGGTCGCCCATCTGAGTCATCTATGCTCTCCGGGGTCGGAATACAGCCGGCCGATTTTCCACACGCGGGACGAATCGCTGTCCGCGCCAGGCCATCATCGGTTGCATGTGATCTGCGGCGAATCGCTCTGTTCGCACACGGCCATGTGGCTGCGATCGGGGACGACGGCCCTGGTGACGGCCCTGGTGGATGGCGGGCTCCGGCCGGGATCGGCGGTGGCGCTGGCTTCACCGGTCGAGGCGATGCGGACTTACGCGCGCGACCCCAGTTGTCGCGCTACCGCGCTGCTGAAGGATGGCCGGCACTGGCGGGCACTGGACATCCAACGGCACTACCTCTCGTTGGCGGAGGCGCATCTCGAGGCCGGGTTCATGCCGCCTTGGGCGAGGCAAGTCTGTCAAAGCTGGCGCGCCATTCTGGAGCGACTCGAACAGGGCACGCCCGAGAGTGTGGCCTTTACGCTGGATTGGGCCATCAAGTATGCGCTTTACCAGGATCGCTGCGGCCAGCGCGGGCTCGATCTGGAACGGTTGGCGGCCGGGGGAACGACTCGGAAGTCGAGCGCGTTGCGTGAGGAATTGTTCGAGCTCGATCTTCGCTTCGGTCAAGTCGGGGAGCAGGGAGTGTTCACCCGGTTGGATCGGGCCGGGGTGCTGGCGCATCGGTTTCCCGGCGTGGACAACATCGAGCATGCCGTGGCTAACCCACCCAACTTCGGCCGCGCGTTGCTCCGGGGCCGGGCGGTTCGAGGCCTAAGCCAGCGCGGGGCACATGCCAGCTGCGATTGGCAGGGAGTGTGGGATCTCGAAACCAATCGATTCCTCGATCTGAGCGATCCCTTCGCGGAGACCGAACGCTGGAAGGCCATCCCGCATCGGAGGTTTGACGGCGCGCGTTCCTTCCCGCGGATCGAAGACGCTTTTTGCGAAGTCCAGCTGTGCTACGATCGGGGGGCTTATGCCGCGGCTTGGGAGACTCTCCGAGCTCTCGAGGCCCTGGGCTTGGGAGGGCGCGGGCTCGAACGTTCCCGATGCACTCGGCTGAAGGCGTTGGTTCAGGCGCGGCGCGGTCATCTCGAGGGAAGGAACTGGCTGCGGGAGATGCACGGCACCGAGGCTTTGACGGCGGCGATGGTTGCCGATTACCTGGAGGTCGAGCGGTACGGCGGACTCGCTCCTCGATCCGGCATGGAGGCCTATTTGATCCAGGCCGCGACCCATGTCCGGCACGGCACCGCCGGCCGCTTCAAGCCGGTGCTGGAAGAACACCGGGCGGCATTTCTATCGTCGCGCGGCGAGATCGCCGCCGCCGCGCAAATCTGGAGTGGATTGTTGAACGACGTTCCTGCCAGCAGCCGGTTCGGCGCCTGCCTGCGGGGTGAGTTGGGAAATGCCCGGCGCATTCTCGGCAAGACCGACGAAGCCCACGCCCTCCTCGAGCTTGCCCGCGAATCCCAGCACCGTGGGGGGTTCGAGGGCGATCTGGCGGGGGTGACCTTGCCGGCCCTCGCCAAGCTGACCGCCACGACCGATCGCGAGCACGCACGGCAGCTTCTGGCTGAAGCCAGAACCCTTCAGGAGCAACTCAGCGATCAAGTTGGCCTCGCCCGCACGTGCCTGCTCGAGGCCAGACTGGGCGGCGATGCCGCGTCGGCCGGTCAGGCGTTCGCTGCCGTTCAAGGACTGCGTGCCGCGTTGCCGGCCATGGCCGAGTGCCGGCTCCTTGGGCGGATTCTCGAGCGTTGGGATGTCTGGGTGCGGGATCCCACCGCCGGCCGGGGAGATGACCGGTTCTGGGGACTCTGAGCGTGCGCCGGCGCATCCGGGTGATGGCGGTCACGGGCGAACCCTGATCTTCTATCGCCAGGAACCCGGGCACCCCGCAGCCGACCTCCATTCAGCTCCAACCCCACTGCGTCTCTCATGCGGCTCGCTGCGAGCGGGCCACGAGAAATGCCTTTCACGGCCGGTCCTGACGGCAGTAGGATTCCGGGCAATGAAGAACTCAGCGTCTCTGCTCGTGCAGAACCGGGACGGCGCCTATCTCCTCATTCAGCGGAGCGACACCTGCAACAACTTCAAAGGCTGGTGGGAATTTCCAGGAGGGAAGATCGATCCGGGAGAGTCGGTGAGCCTGGCCGTCCGCCGGGAGGCGCTCGAGGAAACCGGCATCGAGGTGCCAGCTCTCGACGACGCGGTGGGCTGCGGCATCACGTCGCAGAACGGCGCCGTCCAATATACCTTCTTCGCCTGGCGTTCCGAAGCGCCGCTCGAGGCCAAGCTCAGCGATGAACACCGGGACTTCAAGTGGGTCAAATTCACCGAAGCCCGCAGAATCCCGAACATTCTCGAGACCCACCGCGAGTTTCTCGAACGGCATTGGCTGGAACAGCAGATCAAGGCTTACGAACACGAGTTGCCCCGTTACCGAGAGTATGCGGCGACACTGCGAGCCCTGCTCGAAAAACTCGCGAAACGCTGGGCCCCATTGGCCTTCGTCCAGGCGCGCGCCAAGGATCTCTCGAGCTTCGCCGCCAAATGCATGCGCAAGGCCGACAAATACGATGACCCCGTGCACCAGCTCACAGACCTATGCGGTGGACGGATCGTGACCACGACCACCGACGAGGCGAAGACCATATGCCGTCAGATCCGCCGCTTGTTTCACCCGTTGGACGAGGAGGACGACACTTCCCAGCGGCATGCCACCTCCGCCTTCGGCTACTTGTCGGTCCATTTCCTGGTCCATTTCCCCGCGGACAAGTCCGAGCTGCTCGGCGTGGCCATCCCGCCGGAGATCAAAGGCCTGATTGCCGAAATCCAGGTGCGCACCCTCCTCCAGCACGCCCACTCGGAAGTCACCCACGACCGGCTTTACAAGGCGGGGTATGTCCCCCCGAAGCACTGCGAACGGGAGGCCGCCCGCGTCGCCGCCGGCCTCGAGAGCGCCGACGACGAGTTCGCCCGGTTCGTGCATCAACTCGACGCTTACGTCGGCCATTACGCGGCTCATCTTCCACCTAACAAGCGTCGACGCCGGCTCGCCGACCTCCACTTGGTCCTCGAGCACGAAAGGGAGATGCACAAGAAACCGGCCATCGCCCTTCAAATGGCTCGTCTCTTCCGCGCGGCCTGGGATTGGTTGGGCATTGTCGAGACGCTTCAGCCCTACGCAAGTTCCGCGTCTCTCCAGCAACCCTGGATCCAAATGGAGCTCGGCAATGCCCTGTGCCGCGTCCACCGCGAGCGACCGGAGGGAACGGAGTACCAGCGCGGACTGGCGCTCCTCGCGGCGGTAGCCCGCCCCGAGGACGGGCTGAACGATGAAACCGAAGCGGACGAGCGGGATTGCCGGGCCACGGCCCTGGCGTGGCTCGGATCCGCCCGCTCCCGCGTCGCCGGCGAGCGACAGCTCGCCCGGGCCGCGTTGGCCCGCGCCGTGGAATTGAGCCCCGATGACCCGTACCACTTTGTGGCGTTCGTTGAGCTGGACCTGGCCGCCAGCGGCACCGCCGACCACGTGGCGCTGCTCGCCCCCGGTCTGCGCCGGGCGGCGGACCGTTGCCTTGAGCACGCCCGGGCCGGCATTGAAGTCACCCGCGCCTGGCTGACGCTCTCCAAGGTCCGCCTGTTGCTCGAGGACGAAACGGGCGCGATCGAAGCCCTCTGCCTTGCCGCGCGCGTCGCCGAAACCCACCATCCGCTCGTCGATTTTGGGAAGTCGCTCGATCGACTCCAGGACGCCATCGGTCATCACCGGCCTTCCGTCGGTCGCCTCGACAACACCGCGCTGCTCCTCGCGAAGTCGATCGAGTCTGGCGCCGGCCAGAAAGGCACGACACCCGACTGGCGGCCTTTCTTGCGCAAAGGCAATCTCCCCCCGGTCAGCCGGGTCCTGATCCTTGCCGGCAGCACCGCCGCCGGTTGCGAAGCCGAGCTGGCGCAATGGGAACAACCGTTGTTGGACGCGCTCGAAGGCTTCCACGGGGTGGTCTTGACCGGCGGAACCGACGCGGGCGTCTGTGCCCTCACGGCACGCGTCGTTCAGCGACTGCAGCAAGCCGGAAAGGATGACATCAGGTTGGTCGGATACGTGCCGGCCGGGATCACGGCCAGCCCCGCCTTCACCGAGATCGTCCGCAGCGCCGGCAAAGGTGAATTCTCCATCCTGGAGCCTCTCCAGATGTGGGCGGATTTGCACCTGAGCGGCGTCCAAGTCACACCGGCGAAGGTCACGTTGCTCTGCCTGGGCGGCGGCGATATCTCCGCGCAGGAACTCGCCCTGGCCTGGGCCATGGGCGCCCGCGCCGCCGTCCTGACCAGGCCATGCCTCGCCTGTGAAAGATTCGCGGCGCTGTTGGAGTGCGCCGGTGACACCTCCGTGGGCGGCGCGATCATCCCCAACGACGCGGCCACCCTCGCCATGCTCTTCCGCACCAGGTCTCCCGGCGAAGACAAGACTTGGGAACGCCAGTGGGAAGCGCCCGGTCAGGCGGTGCACGAGGATTACGTCCGCAACCAGCACAAACGCGCCACCCAGCCCAACCTGTTGCCTTGGGAACTGCTCCGGGAGGATTTCAAGCATTCGAATCGCCAACAGGCCGCCACGTCGGTGGACATTCTCGCGCGAGCCGGCTTCAAGGTCGAACCGACCAGCCTTCCCGCCGACCAGATCCCGCTCCCCGCATTCACCGATGACGAAGTGGAACGGATGGCCGAACTCGAGCACGGCCGCTGGAATGTCGAGCGCCTCAGCGAAGGCTGGCGTTACGCCCGGGACAAGGACGCGGACCGCAAACTCAGTCCCTACCTTGTCTCCTGGAATGAGCTGCCGGAGGAAATCAAAGGTTACGACCGCACCGCCGTCCGCGCCTGGCCGAAGATCCTGGTCCAGGCGCAATTGGAGATCAGGCGCGCCACGGTGTGCGCCTGCTTCTCGGCGGCTCAGCTGGCAAAGAAGCCACAGTAAGCGAAGCACAAGACAACCAAAATATGCCGATGAAACCTTGGGGAATGGCGGTCAAGGCGATCGTTTACGAGCGGACGGGGCGCTGCCTCGCGTTGCGACGCGCCCCCCAATCAAACCATTACCCCGGCCAATGGGACTTGCCGGGCGGGAAGGTGGATGCCGGCGAGAGCTTCGATGCGGCGCTGCGGCGCGAGGTGCGGGAGGAAACAGGGCTGCGGGTGGAACTGATGGGCGTCATCGGCGCCTGGCGTCGCGTCCTGCCCAAGGTGACGTCGGTGTTGCTGGTGATGGAAGCGCGTCGCCGTTCCGGGCGCGTGCGACTCAGCGCCGAGCACACGGAGTTCCGCTGGCTTTCCCCAACCGAACTGGCCCGCGTGGATTGGAGCGACGAAATTCGTCCTGTGGCGGAAGCCGTGGTTGTGCGGGCCAGGCTTCGGAAGCGTGGATTGAGTCGGCGTCGTTCGGCACAATCGCATTGAACGCTTGAACGGCTCGGGCGTGGTGTGCGGGCGGCTCACCAACTCTCCGGAAACCAACGCCATGGCGCTTCGGCTTACCGCGCGACGACGTCAGCAAACACCACGATTGCCTCGTGTCGTGGACTGACCTGTCGGACGGCGAGGTAGGCGTGAGGAAATACGACCGCCAGGCCGTGGCCAAGTTCCCGAAAATCGTTAGACAGGAAATGGCGATAGACGCATCATCGGCGACAGCGTGATCCAATGAACCACTCCGCCTGGCAGCAGGCCGCACCTCAACCGCTCGACTAACCCGCCGCGATCCCCCATGCACTCCCCCGACCCAGTCAACTCCGCCGATCTCGCCCTCGATCATCTCATCCTGCGCTACTGCCGCCAGGTGGTCATGAAGGCGATGGACCACGTGCGGGGCCGGATGCGCGGCGAGAACCGCCTGCACCTCAAGTGCGCCGTCGCGGATCCGGAGCTCCAGAAATCGCAGCAGAACCTGACCAAGGCCATCGACCGCGAGTCGGAGGACCTGATTCTCGACGCCCTTCACCACAAGTTTGCCAAGCTCCCCGGAGCCCCGGCATACACCGTGTTCTCCGAGGAACTCGGGATCCGGACCTTTCCCGACGGGGCGAACGAAGCCGGGGCGGACCTGGTGGTTATCGTCGACCCGATCGACGGCACTGAGTTCATCGAGTCGCTCCAGGGCGGTTGGTCGTTGATTGCCGTCTATGACCGCAGGGCCGGGGAAGTCCTGGCCGCCGTGGCGGGCGACATCTTCCTGGACCGCATCTACTGGGCGTCGAAAAGCGGCTATCCCGAGGGCCTGGACTTCATCACGCATTCCTGGTTCCGGCTCGACGGCGGCCCGGAGCCCAAGACTAGCCTGCAGGGGGCCCGGGTGAATGTGCTGACGACCAAGGTGGAACGCTACGATGCGTTGTCGGGCAAACGCGCTTTGATGGACGCCCTGCGTCGTGCCGACGCCCGCATCAATCTCTCCTGGGGATCCAACACCCTCATCCAGGTCGCGGCGGGATACGCCGACGTGGCCATCGAGTTCGCGAAGGGCTTTGCGACCTACGACATCCTGCCGGGACTGTATATCAGCCTGCAGGCCGGCCTCACGGTCCTGGATCTCGATGGTCGTCCCATCACCTCGCACCTGGACATCGACGACATCTTCGCCACCTTCCGCCGTGACCCGCAGAAACCCCGCCGAATGCCGTTCGTCGCCGCCCGGGAGCGCTCCCTGGCCGAGCAGGTCATCGGCCTGCTCCACGACTCAAACACGCCTGACCGCAACTCCAGGCCATGAAACAACTGCTCGTCACGGGCGACTGAGTGGAACCTGGAGGAAATCAACGTCTGGCCCGAACCCGAGACCTGTTTCCATCCGTGTCATCCGTCAAATCCGGAAAGCGCCAAGTAAAGCTTGGTGGTTCTTGTTAACTGCAACGTGTTAACCGTGGTAGGCGATCGAACCCGCAGCGCTTGAGATCGACCTTCTCTGCCCTATCCAGTTCATCCCTGAGTCGCCGGCGGGCGAGTTCGCGGTCGTCGGTCTTGAGGCTCTTTTGAATCTCCTTGCCGGCAAAACGGAATCGGGCATAGTAAATCCCGTTTGAAGAGTAGCGATACAGATTCTCGGCGACCTTGCGGGACTCACCTGCGCGCGAGTGGCGGTTTTTCATACCATTCAGCCATCTGCGTAGAGGCTCCGCGTAGAACCAGAAAACCTGAGGCCGCCAAAATTGTCCTAAGCTATTCTTTATAAATTGGTTGGGGTCGTAGCTCAGTTGGTAGAGCGTCTCGTTCGCAATGAGAAGGTCAGGGGTTCGAATCCCCTCGGCTCCACCATTTTGAAAGCGTCTGCAAGGCTGTGAAAGCCTGAAGGCCAGGAGGTTAGGTCCGCTCTCTGTCCCGCCGACCGTTTTGTGCGACGACGTGCAATTCCGGGCAAGCGTAGGAGCGACTTCCAAATAATTGCCAAATAATTGACGGTTGCGGAGCGGCTGGGTCGAGAACGGTGAGAGGCCAGATTCGAGGCGGCGCCGGTCGGACCGCCAGATCCTGTTTGTCCGTCGGAAGCAAACGAGCGGCTTTTCGAATGGCAACAGAAGGCGTCGCGTGGCCACCGTGAGATTCGTGACCGCTGTGGAGCGGGAAGATGATGGCGTTTGGGTCACCGAATGCCCGTCGCTCCCTGGTTGCGTCAGCCAAGGCAGGACCTGCGAAGCGCTCGTTAGTATCCCGGAACTGGAACGATAAGAACGAAAATCGGATTCCGGCAGGGTTGGCGTAAGCTGTTACCGATTTAGCGCCGGCGCCGGCATCCCTTCCTGCCTGATTTGTCTGGCCGAACGGTTGCAGGGAAGTCTTCCGACAGCAGGAGTACGTTCCTCCAATCAAACGTCCTTAAACGGATCACGCCATCAATCAAATCGAGGATCAGCTCGCTGCACTGGTTTGGTTCCCCCCAACGGATCTTGGGTCGGCCAAAGCCGGCCCCATGTAGGAGGCGCAGAATTTCCCTCCTGCAGTCACGCGTGGATTCTCTAATTTCCTCATCGCTTGGATCACCAGAGTATTCCTCGAGGCTGCCGCCGGCGACCACCGGGGCGATCGCGGCACGTGAAGTGCAAGGGATCCGCCGGTCAAGCAGATTCAGAAAGTTCCCCACTTCGTCGCTTTCCATTATTACGTCAGGGGAATGCAACAGAAACCCGCGAGTTTTGTAGATGACGGCAACTCCGATACACGGGCCGAGCCCCTCTGTTATCAAGAAGTCTGGGGCAACGGCGGTCTTGAACTCATGCATTTCAACGCGCACGATTGACATTATTGGCGAAGCTCATCCCGAACGATGCAAAAATAAACACTTTCTTGTCAGAGCCTTGGATTTCGAACCACAAACCAAAAACACGAAGTGGCGGCATGGCCCCACCTCTTTCAAACCGCCGCGATTTCCAGAAGCGCTTGCTGGTGCCGGCGGGTTGGTGCCTATCAAAGCCGTCATCAACATCGAGGTGGGTGAGGAAGTGGTGCTTTATTTGCTAGTTTCGAATCCATTGGTGGGGCGTCTGGCGAGAATCAACGAACTTAGATTGCGTCTCAATTACGGTGTGGCGCGGAATGAGTTTGGCCCTCTGGGCTTTTTGTTGTTCTGGGTTCCATACAGGAATTCTCCCGAAAATGCGCTCACGATTTTTGACCTCTACGTCAACATCTCGAATCCGGGACTGATGACGGTATTGACGGAACTGGCTTACCAAACGCATTGGCACGTATTTCTGTTGGATGACAAGGACAGGCAGCAGAACTTTTGGGAGTTCACGAATACGTTTCGTCTCGCCGCTACCCTCCAGGACATAACCGACTTCTGCAAAGGAGTACCGCTGGTCGACTTTGATGGCGCAAAGGAAAAGTTCATCGCGGAGACAACATTGGAGGCGCTCCATGCGATGACTTCGCACTCTGAACTCAACGCAGAAGGGAAATCCGTTTTTGATGCCAGCAACATGGTCGCTAGCCCCCCAGAATTTCCGCATCCACTGAAGAGCGCGAGATGCGCTGGGCTCATTAGGGAATCGTTAGCACAGCATGCGGGCGGCGTGTCCAGTGTATTTGATCACGAGCGGGACAAAACCGCAACACTTGCGGCGGATTTGAGTTCAAAAACTCTCATTTATCTTGATGTTTGCCATTGGATCAATTTGCGCCACGTCTGGCTTCAAAGCCCCAAGGCGCTTCCAGTCTATGAGAAGATTGTCGATCGTCTCAATTTCCTGGCGCAGGAGCAGACAGTCCTATGCCCCTTGAGCACTGCGGTTTTCGATGAGTTAATGAAGCAGACCGACCCGCTGTCACGGGCAGCAACAGCTAATTTGATGGAAATCTTCAGCCGCGGCATCTGTGTTCGTAATCTCCGTGAAGCATTCTGCGAGCAGTGGAAGCTTTACTCGTCTGGACAAGCGAAATCCGGGACAAAGATCTCTGGTTCGGTCACAAAAGTTGGTTATTGGCTTTCCGAAAAAGTGCTGAAAAACGTCTTTTGGAGCCCCGAAACAGCAAGCGCTTGGGAAATGGTGGCTGTGGATCTGCGGTGGAGTTTAACAGTCGATGATTACCAAAGGCTCGTTACCCTGGGAGAGATTGTGAATGAGGAAGAACCGCCGTTTCTCACAAAGTGGCGCGCTCTTCCAGCGGAGCAGCGACTGAAAAAGAAATCGTTTCCGGATCTGGTGAGGTCGTGCCGGAAAGACATTTTCGACTCCTATTCGACTGAATTAATCGCCAGCACAGGCACCAATCCAGCAAACCTTGTCATTGATGGAATGGGCTACGGCCAAGTACCGTGCTGTGAAATTCTTGCGGGGATGTGCGCGGCCCAGGTTCACAAAGGAGGCCGTGTTCGCGAAAACGACGTGTATGATTTCATTCACGCAGGGGCAGGCATACCATCGTGCCGCGCTTACTTTTGTGATGGTCCGATGGATCACTTGCTTCGCAAAAAGCCCCTCGAGATCGATATTCACTTCGACACGACGATCCGCAGCCGCCCAGAGGATCTTCTTGCGTATCTCGACTCCATTCACTGAATTGTGCAGAGAGTAGTTACCGACTAAGATCGTCCCGCCCATCGACCCCGCCTTCGCTTCATCAGGCATATTCCTGACAACGAACTCGGCAGATGCCTTCACCGCGTTCAATCAGGAGCGATGGGCTCCAAGATTTCCAACGACCGCTGCAAAAACTGCGGCGAGTTGTTTATTCCCGATTCCCGCAACCGTAGTCACCAGCAATTCTGCAGCAACCCGGATTGCCGGCGGGCGAGCAAAGCCGAGAGCCAGCGGAAATGGCTGGCGAAGAATCCCAACTATTTCACCGGACACGAGCATTCAGAACGCGTCCAGACCTGGCGCAAGAAGCAGTCTGGCGGAACGGACGCGGAAGTTCAGCGAAACTCGGCAACCGGCGTAGACCCGCGAGAGGGGGACGGGTTCGCCAACACCCAATTCCCGGCCCCTTCAGAGATCTTGTTACAAGATACCTGCGCCCTGCTACAAGATCTCATCACCCATAACCCGTTGATGTTGGGGCTGATATCACATCTCTTCGGCTGCGTGTTACAAGATCACTTCGTCGATGCGATCTCTCTCCTGTTAAAGAAGTCTGCCATCGCCCGGCGTCGACTTCGGAGTCTGAAAAACGGGCCCGGGGTGCACCGAACATGAATCTGAATCCCGCTATGGAACGAGTGCGGCAGCTTGCCGGAATGAAAGTGGGGACGGTGTGAGCAAAGGGGGTCCCAGCCGGGCGCCCCACTGGGCTGCCGTTTACGTCCGCATGTCGACGGAGCACCAACAGTACTCCACGTCGAATCAAATGGACGTGATCCGGGAGTACGCCAAGCGCCGTGGCCTCGAAATCGTGAAGGAATACTCCGACGAAGGGAAAAGCGGCCTGAACATCCAGGGCCGCGACTCGCTGGCGCAGATGCTCCAGGATGTCGAGAGCGGTCAGGCCACCTTTTCGTGCATCCTGGTTTACGACGTCAGTCGTTGGGGCCGATTCCAGGATGCCGACGAAAGCGCCTATTATGAATACATCTGTCGGCGGGCGGGCGTCGCCGTCCACTATTGCGCCGAGCAGTTCGAAAACGATGGCAGCCCGGTTTCGACCATCGTCAAGGGAGTCAAACGAGCAATGGCCGGCGAGTACAGCCGGGAGCTGTCGTCGAAGGTGTTCCAGGGAGCCTGCCGGTTGATCCAACTTGGGTTCAAGCAAGGGGGAACGGCGGGCTTTGGTCTCCGACGCATGCTCATTGATCAAACCGGGCAACAAAAGGCCGCACTCAAGATGGGGGAACAGAAAAGCCTCCAGACCGATCGCGTGATCCTGGTGCCCGGACCGCCGGAGGAGGTTGAACTCGTGCGCTGGATGTACCAGGAGTTCGTCGACACGGGCAAATCCGAGTCCGAGATCGCTGCAGCGCTAAACGTACGGGGCGTCATGACCGACTTTGGCCGGGCTTGGACCTGCGGTGCCGTGCACCAGGTACTGACCAATGAGAAGTACATCGGGAACAACGTGTACCACCGGACATCGTTCAAACTGAAGCGGCGCCAAGTCGTCAACCCACCCGACAAATGGATCCGCGCGGACGGGGCGTTCACGGGTATCGTGGACCCGGAGATATTCCTCAAGGCGCGGGAAATCATCCTGGCCCGCAGCCGAAAGTACACCGATGACGAGATGCTGGAACTCTTGCGGTCGGTACTCCGTCGGCACGGCGAGATCAGCGGCATCTTGATCGACGAATCCGAAGGCCTCCCTTCGAGCGCCGCATACCGCCACCGGTTCGGGAGTCTCGTCACTGCCTATGGGCTCATCGGTTACCATCCGGAGATTGATTTCAGCTTCATTGGGATCAACCGCCGGCTACGGCAGGAGCACGAAACTACGGTGGCGTCCGTCATTCGCCAGATCCAGGCCCTGGGTGTAAACGTGAGCCAGG
>JAHDYP010000128.1 GCA_023383055.1 Verrucomicrobiota bacterium
CGCGAACCAGGCGCCCGACAATTACCCTTGCCCTGGCGGTGAAGCCACTCGGTTCGACGATACGATGCGGCTGCGGTTCGATTCCTTTTTGCACCAATCGACCTCTCAGCGGCCTGACTACAATGACACAGGGCCGGTTCGCGTTCAACTTTCCTCCCTGTCCTTTGTTCGCCCGCCAAGTGTTTTGCTCACACTCAGTGTGGCCGCCGACGAAAAGAAGAAGACTCCGATCGTGAGCCAGGACTTCCAAATGAACTCGCTATTCTGAGCCTCACCCCAGATCATCGCGAGCGCCAGAGCCATCCCGAGGACGATGCTCACGATGCAAACCGTGAAACAGATTTTGTTGAGATCTTGGAGGTTCATAATGTGGTCGGGGTAATCGGTAGAGGAGGTTTGATCTTGGGTTCGTTTTCAGGCCGCTACGGTTGCTTCCGGTATGCGAAGTCCATCCCTTCGTTGTTCATGGTAAAGGTGTCCCCTTCGATAGTCCCGGTGGTCTTGCCTGCGCCTTTCCATTCCATGTTGAGTTTTCGTCCGTCCCGCGTGTAAGTCGCGCTTACTTCTCGGGTAGTTTCCGCGCCCGAAGGCGGCACGAAGACCATTTTGCTGCTGCAGGTCCCATCGGGGTTGATCGTGAATGTGCCCGAGAGCACCTGAAGCTTGGCACCCTCGTGGGAAACCACGTTGGGGACATTACTCCCGTTCACTGTGACCAATGTGTAAACGCCTGACGCGGGGCTGTCCTTGGCCACTTCCACTTCCGGCCGACACGCTGACAAGAGGAGCCCAATGATGAAGAGCAAGCCGATGCAGGTGGCATTCCGGGAAATGTCGGCGGGTTTGACAACTTGTCCAATTGCGCACGTTTTCATGCAGGACAGCAAAGACCGCTCTGCCGCTGCGGTCCAATCGATAATACGACGGGTGGTATCGTGCGAATCAATGCGACTGGTTGCACACGATGGCAGCCCCCGATTCCGCCCTCACGCGGCTCCGCTTACTGGCTCTGAGTGGCGGCTGAAAAGCTCCCAGTCCGCCAACCACTGCTCCACCAAATCGTGGGTTTGGTCCGTGATCGGCCGGTTCCGCGACGCTTTGAGCTCGCCGATCTCCCAGCAACCGGCCTCGGTTCGTATCAAGGCTCGATGCACAGCCAGAATGGCCCGAGGAATCCCGACGTATCGAATCTGCACACGATGGTGACGGGCTTACCGGTGGTGCGAGTAAATTTCTCCGGCCCAAAGATGGGGACCAACTCGAGTTGGTTGGCGGATTGTTCGCTGGCGGCGTTGCCTGGGGTGGCAAGCCACATTGAGCCGAACAACCGTCACGTGCGCATTCGCAAGTCCCACAACTCTGTTCGGCGCCCGGCAGCCCTGTTTCGACACCACCGCGCAGTTCTTATTCGCCATGCACCGGCCTTTTCGCTTTCACCGTCGGCGCTGATCGTCGCAGCATCTTCACCGGCTCGGGCGTCCTGTAATGCCGCTTCAAGCCGACTTCACTCAGCATTCCGCCGGGTGCGCGAGCAATGAATTCGGGGAAACCACGCTCCACGCGATCTCGCAACAGCTTCTGGCCGGTCTTGGAAGCCCAGAAGTCTTCCTCCAATTTCGTCAGGGCGATGCCGGCTTCATCCGCCGTCATGTTCTCCCGCTTGGCCAGCAGCCATACCAATTCATCGTCGCCCGGGAGACAGACAGGGAAAGGGACGAACTTCAAAGCGATCTCCTGCTCGTCGGTCGCTTCGGGTCCCAGTTCGCGCACTTTGATCTCACTGCTGAACTGGTTGCCGTCGGCAAGCATCACTTCCACCGCCAGGGTCTGTTCCTTCCTGTTGGACTTGATTGTGATATCACCGTCACCAAACGCCGCTGCAAACTGTCGCTGCACCGCGTCCACGGTCTTGGGATCGAGATCGGGCAACTCGACCTTGTCGCAGAATTTCTCGAAGGCCGCGGCGCGCGCCTTGGATTTGAGCTCCAGCTCGATGGCCTGGTAAATCTGTCCGGCGAGCTTGGGATCGTGGGTGGCCTTGGGCAGAACTCGCTTCAAGAGGTCGAGCAATTGCGCGTCAGTGGACTTGTTCGGCTGGGTCGTCTTCGTCGCTTCATTTTTCATACGTCGGAAATCGGGGCGCTGTTGTGCGGGAATTCGCCTCGAAGTGCAACCTGCATTTTCGCCTGAGAAGGGAATCCGCCTGAATGCGTCTGGATTGACTTGAAACCGATGAGGCGTTGCATGTGCGGCTTATGAAGGGTTGGAGTGTTTGCGGTGGGTCAGCCCGGGTAAGCCTGGCCAGGTCGACATCCTCATCGACGACCATAGGAAATGGTCTCGCTGGGCCATGGACAAAGGGGTGAGAAGGGCAGCAATGGGACTAGGCCGCCGGCAAGCCATTGCGTAGAAACACTCCCTGCTTTTTAGATACGTCTACGAACCTGATCAAAAAGCCAGACTTGCTGTTTCCGAAAACCTCCCCAGCGCTCTCAGGGCTCATCCGATACGCCAGCTCTGGTTCCGTTCGCTGATCTGTGCGTTGAGCGTCCAAAAGTCGTAAAGCCACCCGATGCCGAAGAGGCCGAGTGTCAAGAGATACAAAATCCCTGTGCCCCACTTGCCCAGGTAAAACCGATGGAGCCCGAACATCCCGAGAAACGTCTGGAGTATCCATGCCAGGGAATAATCGATCGGGCCGGCCACAAACCGCCGGTCAGCCGCCCGGTCCAAGGAGGGGATCAGGAACAGGTCGACGATCCAGCCGATCAGGAACAGACCAAAAGTGAAAAACCAGATCGTGCCGGACACCGGCTTACCGTAGTAAAACCGATGTGAGCCGGTGAATCCAAACAGCCAGAGCAAGTAGCCGATGAGCTTGCTGTGTGTGTCAGGTGTTCCGTTCATGTCGGCGCGAAATTACTCGGTGGGAAGTGCCCCCACAACTATAGCACCTGAACTCCATTGTAATGGGGCAAATCGTGGCCGATCGCCTGATTTTGAAACGGTTGGTGGCAAGGGCATCGATCTGATATGGTCTGACGCTACAACGCCGATGCCACATGATTCCAAAACGCTTTTCAACCGCAGTGATACCCAAGACCCCGGGCTTTACGCCATGTATGACGACACCGGCGGCGTGGCATACGCCGAACCGACTCTTGCGATCTGCCGATGGGGCCGACCAGGCGTCCGTGACGCCGGGTAACACAGACGTCGAGATCGGCGGGCTCACGATCTCGAATGCGCCGCCCCAGGCCGAGGTTCAGGCGCTGCGGGACAAGGCCGAGGAGTTGGCCGATGACGTCCGCAACCTCTCGACCCTGATCCACTCGCTCAGAACGGCCTTGGTCGCTGAGGGTCAATCAAGGCCAGGATCTAGCCAACAATACCGGCGACGGACCGCCTGCGTCCGGGGCTTTCGACCCTCGTTCACGCGCTGCGGGTGGCGCGGGTGGCGGTCGGGGTGATTAAGGGTGGGGCGTAGGAACGCTCCTCCATTGGTGTTCAGCTCCTTGATACGATTATGGTGTCGAATTGTACTGGCGGCGTGTTGGAGAACACAGGATCCTTTGTTCAACTTCAATTCATAGTCATGACAACGCTAGTCTTGATCACAGATCTCTTCATCGGCCTACTTCTGATCTTGGCGGCGATTCCCCTCCGGAAGAACTTGGTGGCCCCGAACCGTGGGTACGGCGTGCGTATCCGGCAATCGCTCGCCTCCCCGGAAAACTGGTACCGCATCAACCGGCACGGCGGCAGTCAACTGATAGTCTGGAGCAGCTTCGTGGTGCTTCTGGCGGCCGTTGGTTTCTTACTGCCGATCGAGGAGGCATCCCTGCTTTTCTGGGCTTACATTTTCCTGCCGGCAATGGCGGCCCTCATGGCCTGCTTGCTCACACTTCGCTTCGCCCAGAAGTTTTGAATCGATCCGCAAGAGCTGCCCTCGACTGGGTCGCACGTCCTGAACGACATCTGGAAAGACGCCCCCCTGGGCGGGGTGCTAAAGTGCACGGTGACGGCAACTTTCGGAACCTGGAAGCAGGTCCTCCCCGCAGCAGTGACGGCCGCCCCGGTGTCAGGGACGATTCCGACGGGCTACCTGATCCTGAATGTGACGCAGGGGACGCTGATGCGCCACGCCGGGGGATACTCCTGGGAAACCATCGTCGGCGCGACCGGGGGCAAGATAGGGTTCTACGGTGTCACGCCGGTGACGCAGCCGGCCGGGGCCGGTCAGGCGGTGGTCACGCTCGGAAACACGGACGGCGAGATCGCCGGTCTGACCATTTCCGATCCGCCCACCCAGGCCGAGGCGGAGGCACTGCGGGACGCGTGCGAGGAATTGGCCGATGACGTGCGGGCGCTCTCGACCCTGATCCACTCGCTCAGAACGGCCCTGGTTGCTGAAGGGTTGATAAAGGGTGAGGCGTGATTAGGGTCTCACTCCTCAACCCCTCGGTAAAACCGATACAGCGTCGTGCCCGCCTCAGTGTCCTGAAGTTCGCTTGGCCCCGCATCCCTCGAAACCGTCTGCCAGTCCTCCCAGTCCACAAGGTTCGCGCTGCGTTGGACGCGGACGGTTGCAGGCACGAGTGACATTGGCCCCCGCTTGCACGGTGGAGGTTGTGATACTTGGTGTGGTTGGCGTTTTGTGGCTTCAGGGAACCGCCGATCGCCACTCCCTTTCCCAACTGGATGGCTATGGCTTAGTGCCGGTGAGGGCGGCGGCAATGATGGGCCGGAATACAGTCACGCTTGGTTGCTTGGTGGGTCGCGCAGGGCCGCGACTTCAGTCCAGAAGCCCCGGAGCCCGGGCCAGCAGTGCCTCGCATCCCTCGCGGAGGGCGGGTACGAACGCTCGGAGCGCCTGCCCCCGCGCCTGAAACGCCTCGTCGCTGTCGATTCCCAGCGCGGCCAGGAGCCGCTGGTAGCCGAGGCGCGACGACGCCCGTGCCTCCTCACCGCCGTCGTTCTCGATGATCCCTTGCGCCACGGTCCGCACCAACAGGAGTTGGAACAGCGCCTCGCGGTGGTGGCCGGCATCGATCAGCTCTCCAACGGCTGCGCGCTCCAGCTCCCGCACGTCGCGTGACACGTTCCAGTCCATGACCACCGGCGTCCGCCGCACCTCCACCGCGACGTCGTACGCCCGCTCCGCCTCGGCCGCGAGCCGCTCGACCTCGGGGCGCGAGAGGGCGAAACTGCCCAGCAGGCGCAGGATCTCGTCAGCGAGATCCTCCCGCCCGGCGGCGCAGAGCACCTCCCTGGCGATGACGAAAGAGCGCCGAACGGTCGGATAGCGGAGGCCCGCTACCAGAGCGGCCACGGCGCAGCGCACGACTCCGAAGCAATGGCCAGCGTTGCGCCAACACGACGCACGAAGGGCAGCGACGTTCGCGATGGCGGCGGGCGAGGCTGTCGGCATGGCCGGCTCCAGCGCCTGCGCCAGGCGCCGCTGTGCGTGGCAACGCCGAAAAACATCCGGCTTCACCGCGGCGGCGAGCCCTGCCAACCTGCCATACGGATCGAGGAGGATGTGCGGTTCGGTGAAGAGAGGCGCGAGGTGCATGTCGCCGAGGACAAACTCAAGGTCGGCGATGCGCCCCGCCTCGTGGAAGGATGACTCAAGCACTACGCCGCGGAAGGCCAGCTTGCGGGGGGCGAACCGGCCATGCGGCTCGAGGATCTCGGACGGGACCTCCGCGTCAACGAAGATGAACAGGTCCACGTCGGAGCTCAGCGGGTGTAACTGCTCCGGATCGCGCGTCCGGGTCGAGCCGGCCAAGATGGCACCCACCAGCTCAGGATATCGCCCGGCCTCTTTGCGCACCCACGTCTCCGCCGCGAGTCTAGCCTCACGAGTGGTGATCATCGACACCCTCTTCCGCACCGTTCCACTCTACCGCGCGCACTTCGAACCGGTGGAACTGCTTACCACCGTCGCAAGTCAACCGTAGCGCGATGCCCAGCATCCAACCAGCAAAACATCTGCAGATCGCTCATAGCGCCCTGGCGACGGAGAGTGCGACGCCCGTGGCACAGCCGGCTGGGGCGGATCAAGGCCGCGGTGACACTCGGCAACACGGATGGCGAGATCGGTGGCCTGATCATCTCAGATCCGCGCACGCAGGCCGAGGTTCAGGCGCCGCGCGACAAGTGCGAGGAACTGGCCGATGATGTGCGGGAGCTCTCGACGCTCGTTCACGCCCTGCGGGGGCGTTCGTAGCGGTGGGGGTGGTGAAGGGTGGGGTGTATCATCCTCTCTGCTGGACATGCACCTGTCGGAGAGTCGCAGAACTTGCCTTCTACGAATACGCTCCGGATCTCAAGGTCGCTGCCACGTCTCGGGATGCGGTTCGTGATCGTTGTTCCAACGGCGCCGGGCGGTGTCCGTGGCGGCGATCCAGTTGGTCCGACGGCCCGATTCCACGTGACTGTCGCAGAAGAGCAGGTTCGCCGACCCGCCGTGGCTGGTGCCGGGCCAGAACCAGGCGTTCGTCGAACCGAGGTCGAAGTGTCCGGCGGTGTAAAACATCTCCCCCATGCTCGGTCCCGCCCCGATGTCGCCGACGGCGAGCAGGTCGGCCGGGTTGCGGACCTGGGATTCGGCCGTAGGCTTGATGTTCCAGCTTGTTCCGGCGCTGTAGCCGCCGATGCCCAGGTTCAAGAGATCTTTGAACGGCGCGGTACCGGAGGCGTTCAAGGCATATTGGCCCTGGCCGCGTTTGCCGTCCTCGTTCGCGACGATCTGTGGGCAACGCAGCACGCGCATGGTATCCGCGCGTTCGGTGAAGCGGTCATCCTTCACGCCGGCAAATGGCACGAGCTTCATCTTCCAATCGTCTTCCATGAGCCAGCCGTAACTCTCGCCGAAACCCAAGAGCCCGTAGCCCCCCGTGGGCGGATAATGCTGGTGGTCGTCCACGTACATCCGCATCGCCAGGCCGAGGGTCCGCAGATTGTTGCGGCACTCCGTCGCACGGGCGGCGGCCTTGGCTCGTGACAAGGCCGGCAATAACAGGCCGGCGAGGATCCCGATGATCGCAATCACGACCAGGAGTTCGATCAGGGTGAAGGCGCATGGGGGCCGATGGGAGGACCGCAGCATCCGCGGCAGCATTTCGAACTGCCGCGTGGCGCCGGGATCAAGTCCACGGAGGCCGCGTTTCACGGTTTCCTTAACCGGAACCACTGAGTGCCACTCCCAGTCTCGATGGTTGCGACGATTTGATCGCCCTCAACGACCAGGCTCGTCGGAGCAGGGTTCCAGGCGAGCGCGGGAAGGGCATCCGCGGTTTCCAGGATGAAACCGCTGTACACCGACGACCAACTCAGGTGGAGTTTGTTGGTCTCTCTCAGGATGCGGAGTAGGGGCCGCAGCAGATCAGGGTCGATGATGTGAGTCGCCACAATGCTGGCCGGACTGAAGAACTCAGGCTTCGGGGGGCCCTCCAGGGTCGTAGTGCCGAATCGAACCGTGCCCTTCAGGCTGCCTCCGACAAACAGACTCCCACGCGGGTCCACGGTAACCACGGCAGAGCGTGTGTCGGATACGCGCGTAGCCCCTCCCTCCGGGTCCTGGCCCTCGGACTGGACCACCCAGCGCACGTCACCGGAACCGTTGTACTTCACCACAAAGAGGTCTGACCGCGCCAAGGTCGAGATGGTCGTCTTCCCGAAAGCAATCTCACCGGGAACCACGGAACCAGGAAGGTTCTTGATGCCGAAGGAACCGCTGACAAGGCAGTTTCCCTCGGAATCCGCGGAGGCACTGCTCCAGCGGGGCGAGTCTGACTTCACTTCGGCTTGGCGGGTCCAGAGCAGGTCGCCCCCTGGGCTGTACTTATTCAGCAGGAGGCCCGAGCCGGTGGGTTCAGAGTACGTATTGCCGGCCAGGAAAACGTTGCCGGCCAGGTCCATGGTGACCCCTCCCTTAACCGCCCCATGCTCGACGGTCCATGACAGCTTTCCCTCACTGTCGAACTTGATGAGGAAGGTTCCGTTGCCCATGAGATTCCCGCCGTCAAACGAGTAGGGCGGACCGGAGTATCCACCCAGGAGCACGTTGCCAAAGCGATCGATCGAGATGCTGAGGAGGGGGTCCCACTCGTATATTCCCTGCCCTACACGCACCCACCGGACCTGACCACCTGGCGTGTACTTGACGACGAAGAGGTTTCGCGCCCTGGCAGTCTCTGTGGCCGGCAGGAGCGTGCCCCCGAAATCAGCCGATCCCTGGCTGTACCATCCTGCTACCAGGTAATTGCCCTCGTGGTCGACCGCGACAGCGCTGGCTTCGCTTCCCGCGACGTTTCCCATTAACCGCACCCATTCGAATGCGCCGGCGGGAGTCAATTTCGCCACATAGGCGCTGCCGCTACCTTCATTGGTGATGCCGACAGTTGAAAAATAATCGGCAGCCACGGCCAATCCGCCCCAGGGTTGCCCGCGCAGCAGACTGCCTGCGACGAGGATGCCGCCCTCGACGTCGGCCGCAAGCCGGCAAACGTGCGGCAGCACGTTGAGACTCCAGAGCTTGTTCCCACTCTCGTCCAGTTTGATTACGACGTTGCTCACATAGATCGATTGGCCATCGTTGCGGGGGCGGTACGCGATCAGGGCGTTCCCACCAGCATCGGCAACGGTGTCAACGTGCTCATGTTCTTCGTTGACACTGGTCATGAGCTGCGCCCAATCGAAGGCTACGGCTTGGGCTTGCAGCGGCTGAGTGGCCAGCGCCGAGACCATGAACGCAAGGACCAACAGATTCGCGGTGGAGATGCGAGGTTTCATTCAAGGTTGCTGTGGAGTGGTTGAGGTTTGGTCATCACGATCATGGAACCAGGCGCAGCAGGCCGATGCGATCACCGGGAAAAGCATTCCCGTAGGCGTCCGTCCAATCCGCAACATCCCCGGTAAGGAAGAGGTTTCCCAAAGCGTCGGCGGTGATCCCGCGCCCCTTGGAATGAACGGCTTCGCCGAACGGCAATACGCGTGACTCCCAGCTGGCCAACACGTCCCCCGACCATGGTTGCTGGGGATTGTTCCGCACCACAGCCCAACGTGGGGTTCCGTTCGCATCATGAATCACGCCGGACAAGGAAACATGTCCTGCCCCATCAATCGCCACTCTGCTGGCCCAACTATTGGGGCCATCAGCGGCATCAAGGAGGGTATCCCATTCTGTGCCACCGTCCCGGCTGATTCGGACAACCCATCCCGTCGGATTCCTGCCGTTGAGACCACGGCAGCCGACGACGTAGAGATTTCCTTGGCTGTCGCAGGCAGCGTCGTAAGCCGAGGCTTCGGCGGCACTGGACCAGTCATCGACTAATGTCCAGGTCGCACCCTGGTTCTGGCTGCGCAGCACCGCCCACTTGGAATCGAGGTCACCCACGGTGAATACAGCTGGCGTCGGACAGTCCACATTCCCGGGAAAAAAGCAAATCGCCGGGACCATGCTGTTGTCCTGGGCTTTCTGGTCGTGCACGGTCGTCCATGCGCCGTCAGGTAGCTTGCGTCTCACGATCCAGTGAGGCGCGCGCACATCACTCGCGATGCCGGAGACGTAGACAACTCCCCCCGTATCTGTGGTTACTCCAGTGGCCCGAGAGAAGGCTCCTCTGGCGAGGAAGAACCGATCCTCTTCGCGCCAGGTATTCGCGGCGCCCCTATCCTGATCAAGCGATTTTCGCACTTTCCAAATCACCGTGGTCTTGCCCTTGGATTCCTTGGGACCGTAACCAACGGCGTAAAGCCCGTCCCCTGGATTATGGGCCAGGTCATTGACTGAAGCGAGACCACTGTCCACCTCGGAGAATGAAAACAACGAGAAGGAGGGATCGGTCGGCGTCAGTCGCAAGACCGTAGCACTCCCAAAACTGGAAGCCTGACAGCCAACGAATACGCCAGGGTTGTCCTGATCGAGAGGATAGGGATCAACGAGCACGGTGTTCCCGCCAATTGCGGGGGCAAAGCCGAGGCCGGGCAGGAGCGCCTCCCAGGTTTCTTCGGCTGAAAGCGGTTGAGTTCCGGCGAGTGCACCGGCGGCAAGAAGCGCGCCCAGCCACTGCGCGCATGGGGTTGGTTTGATAACAGTCATTGTCGTTTGGTTTTTGGTTAAATCCGCCGACCGCACCGGTGCTGCGTCCCAGCGGACCGCCGGTTTGGAAAATTCTCACTGTGCGATGGCTCTCCGCTTCTCCTGAACCACGCTTAAGTGTTCACGGATGTCTGGCGCCGGGGGATTGCCCCGGGCGCATTCAAGAGCATGGATCAACACCACTTCCGCCTCGTCCAATTCTCCACGCCGGAAGAGCACCCAGCCGAGTGTGTCGAGGAAGTTCGGTTCGTTTGGCGCGGCCTGGGCCGCGCGGCGCGCCAGGCTATGGGCTTCATCCAAATTGATGCCATGGTCGGCGAGGAACCACGCCAGGGAGTTCCAGATTCCAGGATCATCCGGACGCAGAGCGAGTGCCTGACGGTAAATGCCCTCGGCTTCTTCGAGTTTGCCCTGCCGGTTGCACACCATGGCCAGGTTGACGAGGAAGTTGAGGGGATCAATTCTCGGATTCCGCGACGCCAAGTCGAGCAGCGTGCGAAACATCGTTTCCGCCTCGGCGAACTCGCCGCGCATCGCGTAGATGATCCCCAGGTTGCTATACGGGCTCGGACTGTCCGGAGCCAACTCCAGCGCCCGGCGGTAGGATTGAGCCGCTTCATCCAGGTTTCCGCGGAGGCGCAGAACTTCCCCCAGGTTGTTGTGCAGGTCGGAAGAGTCCGGCTCCAGGTCGCGCGCTCTGCGCAGGAGCCGCTCCGCTTCGAGCAGGTTGCCCTGCATGACCATCACCCGGCCCAGGCCGCTGTAAGACGCGGCCTCATGCGGTGAAGCTTCAAGGGCCCGCGCGTAGCAGATCTCCGCCTCGCCGAGGCGGCCCTGTCCCAGGAACAACTGGCCGAACCCGCGTACCACAAGGATGTCCTCCGAATCAAGCACCGCCGCCTGGCCGAGGGCTGTCTCCGCTTCAGCCCACTGACGCTGGTCGCCGAGCACCCCGGCAAGACCACAATAGGCTGGCACGAAATCCGGTCGAAGTTCGATGGCCCTGCGGAAATGTTCCACCGCGGAGTCACGTTCACCTTGATCACTCAGGACGGTGCCCAGGTTCAGATGAAGCAACGCATCGAACGGAGCCAATGCCAACGCCATCCGCCATGCCTGCTCGGCCTCTGCCAAGTTACCCTGGCGATGCAAGGCACCCCCGAGGTCGCTGAGTGCCGCGGCACAACCAGGTCCCGTTTCCACCGCCGCACGCGCTGCTTCAGTGGCTTCGGCATCACGGCCCAGCTTCGAGAGGATGCGCGACTGGAGCTCCCACAGCCCGTGATCCCGGGGATCGGCCGCAAGTGCTGCCTCGGTCTGCGCCAGTGCCAAATCGTCCTGACCGAGCAACGCATTGACTTCCGCCAGCCGCTTGAGCGCTTCCACAGAATCGGGCGCCAGGGCGACTGCTGTCGCCAACTCCTCGGCGGCGCGCTCGAAGCTGCCGATCTTCCGTAGCGCCAGACCGAGGTTGAATCGGTAGAGCGGAACCTGGGACGCAGTCTGCACCGCCCGACCGTAGGCGCGAATCGCCGGCCCCACCTCGTCTTCCGCCTCCAGGACCACGCCCAGGTTGTTCTGAGCCGCCGCCTGCAGTATGGCGTCGGGCCGGGGAGCGACCGCGAGGTCGCCCGAATTCACACCCAGTTCGATCCAGCGGCGCGTGATTTCAGCCAGCGCCGCGGCTTGGGCCGCCGACAATCCCGGTCCCGGCAGGATGCATGGACGCGGCGTGGGCGTCAGCTCGAGCATGGTTTCCCCTCCCTCCCGCTGCACGGTCAGCGCGGTCACACGGTTCGATCGCACCAAAACCAGCCGACTGACCTGAGTCGCTTCGATTACCGCTTGTCCGTCCACCGCGACCAGCCTGTCGCCCAGGCGCAAACCAGCGGCGGCCGCTGGCGAGTCACGGCTCACCTGAATGATCCGGATTCCGCTGGCCGCCGTCGCCGCGTTTACCAGAATCGCCACTTTGAACCCCGCCCATCCGCCACCCAGTGCCAGGCGCTCCGCCGCGTCGGGCCAATCAAGCTGTGAGCTGAGGATCGACCACTCGATCGACTGCGAGAGGCGCACGACCTGCAGGGTCTGCAGTCGTGTCGGTTCGGTGGGCGCCGAGTCGGCCCGGGCCGTGGACTCGGTCATGGTGGTGGCCTGGACCGAACCGAAGGAATTGAAAAAGTCTACTGTGCCTTCCTTGACGGTGAGGACGGCATGGAGGACTGCTGGTTGAGAGCCGCGATTTCCAGTTTGAGTATTAGCGATTGCCAATGCGGAGCCAGCACGTTGGAGTTTGACGCCAAACTCCGTGCCGCGGGCGACGGCGGTAGCAAGGTCGGTCCGGATAGCGTACTGCGGCGCGTTGGTCATCTTCTGAACCCTGGTCCAGACCTGACCGCGGAGAAGATGGATCTCAGCGGGGCGCAACAACCTGGAGGTCGGAGCTCGGCGGTCGGACTCCGGCACGGCCAATTCAATGGCCGTGTTGAAGCCCAGCCGCAGCGTTGTGCCGTCGCGGAACTGGATTTCAGCACGGTCAGCGTCACCGGTTTCCAGGCGATCACCTAAACGAACTGAGGTTCCGGCCTTAGCTTCCGAAGCAGTGCGCTCACTTGAGCGCCGGAGGCCGGGCAGGCCGATGACTTCCGCCAGTGTGCCGATCTCCGCTCCTGCCATGGGACTCCGGCCCAAAGTGAAAAACCACGTGGTGATCCCAACTAAGAATACCGAGGCGCCGACAGCGAGTCGAAGCATGAGTGGGGATTGGAGGCGCCGGAAGAGAAAGCCAAGCCATTTGCCGATGGGAGAGCTGGGCTCCCTCGACTCAGCATAAGGGTTTAAAGCTCGCTCCACGGGCGTCTCCACCGTCGCTGCTTTGGGCTCAAAGCTGACTGTCGATTCCCCCCGGCCCAGGGTGTCAGCCAGCACCTGCGCCCGAAGCGCCTCGGTGGATGCCCCGACTATGGCGACCAGAACCGATTCCTTGAGACGCTGTCTGTGAGCGTTTGTGATCAACCGCGAACGTAGGACGCGATCCATTTCTCTTTGCCCGATAACAAATCCCAGTGCCTCAGCGTCCTGCTCCAGCTCAGCCTCAACCGAATCGCGAGTCCTGGCATCGAGCGCGTCATCGAGAAAGTCGGCCAACTGATCGTGTGAGATCATGACTGCTGCGCCTTGAGCTTTCGCGTGACACAGTCACGTAGTTGTTGCCGAACACGGCATAAAGTCGTGCGCACCCAAGCCAAGCTGCGTTCGAGGCTGCGAGCGATCTCCTCTGAAGAACTCCCGTCGTGATACTTCAGGTGGAGCAGTCTGCGAAGGTGCTCAGGAACCGTCCGCAGACATTCATCCAAGGCTTCCAGTTCCCCTGAATCCACTACTGAGGTCTGCCCGAGCGCCTCCTCGAGGGCGCGGCGTTCCGCGTAGGCGAGGCGGTTCCGTTCCTCGCGGCAATAGCGCCAGATCTCAGCGCGAATCTTGTTGCCAGCGATGGCCCTAAGCCATGAGCCGAAGCTTGTTCCGGCACTGAACTCGCCGATGTGGCGGAACGCAAATACGAAGGTCTCGTGCGTGATCTCGTCCACCAGGCGGAGCACGGGAAGCTTCAGGGCGACAAAGGCATGGATCCCATCCAGATGCCGTTCGAGCAGCGGCTCGAAAGCGTTCAAGTCGCCAGCTTGAATGGCTGCAACAAGCTGGGCGTCCTCACTCGAACCGCTAGCGTTGAACTCTGGAGGCCTCACACGCGTCTATTTGCCCCCTTTATACCGCGAGTCAGCTAAAACGTTATAACTTTCACGACCCCGACTCTTGACCGCGATATTGGCGTGTGCGACGGATGGCGTCTATTTGCCCGCAAGCGCCACGAACTCCTCCACCGTCAGTCCGCTTGATCGGATCAAACTCCGCAACGTGCCTATGGCGATCTCGCGGTGATCCGGGACGGAAAGCGTCGCCATATGGCCGTCCTTAACCAGGATCATGTGGCTGCCGCGCTACCGCGCCATCTGCCAATCGGCTTTGGCGAACGCGGTGAAGTGCCTGATGGTTATCGTGTGATGGATGAACGCAAAGCGATCAAAGTCATGGTCAAGCCTTGAAGGACAACGATCCTACGCCGCAATTATTTGGCAATTATTTGGAAACCGCTCCTACGCTTGCCCGGAATTGCACGGCGTCGCACAAACGTGGGGCCGGGACAGGGAGCGGACCTAACCTCCTGGGCGTCAGGATTTCACAGCCTTGCAGACGCTTTCAAAATGGTGGAGCCGAGGGGAGTCGAACCCCTGACCTTCTCATTGCGAATGGTAACCATGATGCCTGATCTCCAATAACATACGTCGATTTGGCCTGGATTATTTGGCAAATGTTTGGAAACATTTCCCAGCATCGCCGATCCTAAGTCACAGGCTTTCAGAGCCTTGCATGGAATCGCATATGGCACTCGAAATCAGAAAATCCAGTAAGTGGTGGTACGGCAGTTGGATGGTCAACGGCCGCAAAAACGTGATCAACCTCGGCGTGCCGATCACCGGTAAACGTCCGCCCAAACGCACGATGCTCGGCGACGATGAGTTCGAACGATCCCGGGGCCGCGCCCAGGAAGCGCACGATCGCCAGGAGAAGCAGCTGACCGTCGACCGGAACGCGGAATCGGCGCTCAGGAAACTGGTCGAGATCAAGACCGGCAAGCCGGCCGGGTTTCCCAAGTTGGCGGAGCTACCCAAGCTCTGGTTGGAGATCCCGCGGCGGAAGACGCCGGGCAAACACTACGTCGCCCAATGCACCGCGATCCTCGAGCGGTTCGTGGCGTTCGTGCAGACAGCGAAGCCGGGCATCAAGGAGTTTGTCGAGGTCACGCCCGAGATCGCCAAGGCGTTCATGGCCGCTGAGCAGGAGCGCGGAGTGTCCCCCAGCACGTGGAACTATTCGCTCGAGTTGCTGCGGACCACTTTCAAACGGTTACACCCGCAGCTGCCGCACGGCCACAATCCGTTCCGGGAGTTTGTCACCAAGGCAGTCGACACGGTGACACGGGCATTCACTGGTCTCGACGAGCTGCAAGGCGTTTTGGACACTGCGACGTGACGTCATTTAGGATTCGTCTGGATTCGCCTACCAGGATTGACCCCAATCCCAACACGCTGGCCACGACGAACAACGCCCAACTGGAGGGCTCGGGAATGACCTGCAGGACGCTAAAGGATTGAAGACCATCCAACTGGGAAGGGAAGGTCGGTACAATCGGAGCTCCTCCGCGGGCATAGAACGCCGGGGATTGTCCGTAGCCACCCAACCCTGTAGCCACCGCTTCCTCGTACGTCGCGCCCAGTTGGACATTCCACACCTTCACTTGCAGCCATGCCCAGCCTCCTTGGGGGACATCCGCGACATATACATAGTGGTCCGCTCGAAAGTAGCCAGGAATGACGAAAGGGGCAAATTCGCGCGTCAAACCGTGCCAACCGAGCGTCGGGGTCAAAGAACCCGCGGTTGCGCCGCCGTAAAGCTCCGCGCGCCAGTCCACTCCGAAAAGGAGAGCGCCAGTCCAGTCATAAACTGGCGCATCCACCGGACGATTCTGCACTATGAACGTAGCCTGCGCAAAGGACCTGCTGGGTATCACGACGAGGGCCAGAGCCAAGCTGATGCAGAACCCAACCCGAGGTCCAACCCTCGTCTTTCCCGGCAGAACCACCTTCAGTCTCATATGTCGACCTGTTTTGTGGTTATGGCCAACTGATGCGCGTCAATCGCACATCCGATTGCCTTCGATCTGGATAGGCAGTTCCAAGAGAACCGAGGCGATTGTCCGACCACACCAAGTACACATAGTTCAGATCCGCATAGAGCCCGTTGTGTTCCCCGTGTTCATTGGCATAGATGTCCAACGTCGCGTTCTCGCCTGCGATCCAAGTGTCGGGAGGCTCGGGTGGCGGAGGGAACCAAGGATATCGCCAGTTGAGATTCACCCAACCCGGTGCACTATCATATCCTGGTGGCCAAACAGGATCATAATGCCCTTCTTCCGTATTCTCGCTCAGTGCTCCCGGAAACGCCGGAGGAAAGCTCTGCGTGGTAATTCGGAAATCATGCTCGGCAGGGGTGACCGTGCCATTGGCCGCAATCGTCCAAAAACGCCCATACACATCGATCAACGAGTTGTTCGAGGTATCGCCCCGGCGGTCGCACCAGGCGATGAACAACTGATTGCCCGTAGGACGAACTGCCACCATCGGCATCCACTGGTCGTTGTCCCAGACCTCGCTCACTCTTTGCCGCGGTTCCCAATTGAGCCCGCCATCTTTCGAGTAGATCAGAAACACATCGGCCCTGTCGCCCGTGTTTTGGCCCTTGTCCGTATAGACCACATAGAGATCATCACGCCTGGAGAAGTCTGGGTTTACCGCGAGGGCCGGAACGATGAAGGCCTTGAAGAAGTCGGCCTCATCCGACTCGTCGTCGCGCAGTAGCCGGATCCAGTAATCGTTGTCGACGTAGACAGCGTCCAAGTCGACAATGTTACGAATTGGACCTTGTGAAGTTCCGCGACCGGCCACCGAACACATCCGCAGGCGCTTGGGAGTGGAAGAATCCTGGCGCCAGGCAACATAGAGGGTGTGGTCAGGCCCGACCACCATCTGTTGCATCTGAGGCCTAACGTCACTGATGGGATCCAAGTCGTCGTCCCAATTGCCACCGCTGCCATCGCGCGACACCGAATGCTGAAGCGTGTTAATAGTGTCTCCGAAACTCCACATCGTCACATACACGTCGTGCTGGCCGGTTCCGGGCCAATCATCTACCGCAATCCACGGGTAATCTGACTGCTGGAGGTCCGGAAGCACCGTGGGGCTGCGTGTGAACGTGGCACCCAGATCAACGGATTTCCACAAGGGGACACCATTATCGGCATTCTGGTTGCGCTCCGAAGTGCCCACAAAGTAGATCGTTCCTGATACCCGGTCTATCGCCAGGACGGGATCACCGGCATCGCCATACTGGCCGCCAGGCAACGCGGGCGGCACACCCTCATCCGTGAAGGTACGCCCCCCGTCACGCGAAACAGACCAGGCGACCATGCGATTGACGCCCTTTTCCGCGGCGCTGGCCAAACCATAAATGCCCTGATTGCTGTCCCAGTATCCAACCACGACGGTATCTCCCAACGCGACGACCTTCGGCTGCCATTGGCTGTTCTGCTCATTGCCGTAATCCTGAGCCGGGTCGTTGACCAGAACATTCCACTGGAGTTCGTATTCCTGCAAGTCGCCGAGGCCATCTCCGTCGCTGTCGGCGTTGTTGAACCGGAAGGTTTCGCCGGTGGTGGCGCCATCCCCGTTGACGTCCTCGACCCAGTCGGGCAATCGGTCGCTGTCGACATCGGTCGGCACACCCCACGATGCCGTGGCGGCATAATGGAACCCGATATCGACGGTCGAGGTGTCCTTCGAGGACTGGGTCGTTCTTGTGGTATGATGAAACAATCCTGCGGCGCTGGCCGTCCGGCTACCGCGGTCGGTCAGTTCGTAGGTGATGGTGCCGGCCGCGCCCGAGGCCGGGTAATAGAACTGGCCGAACGATCCCGTTAGATAGCTGGGAGTCACCGTGACCGTGCGGTTGGCCGTGCCCCCCGGCAACGCCGTCGCGAGGTAATATCCGTTGTTGGAATTGACGGTGTTATAGGCCCCGGCGGCGCTGACCGTCGTCCGATCAAAGAAGTTGTCACGAATCGTCCAAGCCACGGAGGAATCGCTGTAATGACACGAGAACGTTCCTCCAGAGAACAGGTTGTTGAACACGGTCAGGCTGAAGGTTGCGGTACCGTAATATCGCTTCTGATCGCAATAGAGGTAACCGCCGTGCAGCAGGCTGTTCGTCAGGGTCACACTCATGCCGCTCCATCCCGGATACAACGAAAGCCACGTCCCCCAGAGCTGGCAATCGGTCAATGCGATCACACCCAGAGGATAGGTCGGCTGGGTCGACGGCGTCTGGCTGCAGTTCAACCAGCGCTGCTGTTCGGAGTTCATGGATGGGATCACCATTTCGGTGAACCGCATTCGGACCTCCGGCCGGGGCGAGTACGCACCCGACAGTTTGAGCAGGGCCATGGTGGATGACGTGGCCAGCCACGCGCCCGAGTATTGCTCCTGAACCATGACGGGGCGCACGATGCGGTTAAGCGCATTCGGAGACCCTTGACTGGTCAACTTCGCTCCTGCTTGAAGCTGAAGCCCGGCCGCACCGTAGAGTCCGAGGGCGACACCGTTGGTGAGGGTCAACGTCGAGTTGTTCAGCGACAGACCGGTCCAGCAGAAGTCCAGCGGTTCATAATGGTAGCCCAGATCAGGCGTATCGCTGTCCCGCTGGGCATAGCCCGCCAGGATCGTATCCTGAGTGAAGGATGTCGTCCGCTCCAACGGCGGATTGACCGTGCGCTGTTTGAGCGCGCTGGCCAGGTCCGCGTTGATGCTGGTGGTTCCTTTGTTCCAGAATGGCGAGAGAAACCCCAGATAATGCGCACCCGCGCCCACGGTCAGGAACGGATTGGAACCGACCGGAAAGGTTGGGCTGCCGAATGTCGGGCTGGCCCAAAAGCCGTTGTAGCTGCCTGAGAGGGACACGGCGCTTCCGAGGAGAGTGGTAACATTGGCCAGGATGCTGTTCTTCACGTTCAGGGTTGAGTTGCCGTAGTAGCTCGAGCCGTTGGCCAGCAGGTTGATGCCATTGGCCGTCAGATGTTCGACCGTGCCCTGATACAGATAGCCGGTAAATGCTGTTCCGACATTGGCGAGGAGCAGATTCCCGGCGTAAAAGACCTGCGGCGTCGAGCTGGACGGCCCGTAGGCACCTACTGCCGTTTGGCAACGGACGAACTGAGCATGACGCAGGTAGTGTGTATTCGGCCCTCCCTGCAGCTCGAACGAAAGCGCCCACTGGGCGTGGCGAAACCGCAGGTGCTCCAGGGTAACTCCGTCCGGGTAAACGCGGATCATTGGATTGCCAAAATACCCGCTCGTCGGGTCTCCCGTGGCGACCACCTCCCCAACCGTCGCGTCATAGACACTGGTGAAGAAGGCTGGTCGATACGGGCCGGTCCGGCAATTCAAGGTGCTCGTCACCAACAGGCAGCCCGTGGTGTCGTATTTCACCGCTGATCCGCCCTCGATCGTGAGGTTTTGGACATTGACGTTGCCGCTTACAAGATAGGTAAAATTTCCGGCCAGTGTGAGGGAGGTCTGTGTCGTCAGCGCGACCCAGTCCAATACGACACCCGGCTCTTCAGGCAAAGCCTTGGGAGGACCATTCCGAGTGCGCGCTGCAAAGAGGCTCGGACTCGCCGTGGCTGAGCCGCGACGCAAGCTCGGTAAAGGCACTGGACGCCAGGCCCTGGCCAACGAGCCCCGGTCGCTGGGCCGAAATCGCGCCTGATCCAGAGCCGGTAGTTCATCGAGTAACGGCTGGAGCTTTGAGTAGTCGACGCTCTCAAACATCAGATCGCGTTCCGGAGTGTGGTCCCAGACCTTGGCCACTGGCACTCCAGCGTCCAAACCGTCGTCACCCAACGCGAACGCGCGTCCCGGCACCATCTGCATTTCACCAAATCCCAGCCATTGATCCACAAGGGGACGGTCGCCGCCGGACGATTCTCCTACCGCGGTCTCCCGGATGAGTTCGGGTGTCACCTGGTCAAAGAACTCCGTCACGGCAACCAATCGAGCGAAGCGGGAATCCAGGCCAAATAGCTCCGGCGGTGGCAAGGCTTCACGGAGAATGATGTCGCATTCGATCCGATCCAGTCCCAGGCGAAATCGGACATCGGCACGGATGTTGTCCAGCGCGTCACGATAGAGCACTTCCGTATCGGAGACCTGCTCGGCAACACAATCCTTCAGGGTGGCGATGACCGCGCCCGGTGTGTCCTCAGGGCCTACGTAGACCAGCCCGAGGGGCGTGGCGCGGAAACGAAATCCGTCCGGAGTAAGAACATCCGCCGCTCCCTCGGTATTGAGGTTGGGAGCCAGGATGACTTGGTGAGCGGTTTGGCGTGCGACGATGAATCCCTCTTCGGTTGTTTCCCAAACCGCGACCGCCGGTATCCATTCCTCGCCGGGTTTCTCATCCCGCCGATTAAGTCCCGTCGCGAGTTGGACGAAGCGGTTCGTGATCAGGCTGGAGCCGCCACCTTCATCGGCGGTTTGCCAGACCGTCTCCCAGGTGGTGTGATGTCCGTCACGGTCCAGAACGCGGGAGCTGAGTTCGACGGGACCGGTGGACTGTGCCGAGAGCGAGCCAATGGTGGAGGTGAGAACGAAGACCCAATACGACTTACCCATACGTCTATCCTTTGGAGAAGTGAGGGCTTGGTATCTTCGTGCGGCATAGATGTCAACATCATTAATCCACTGATCGCTAACTCGGCGTGCATTCTTATCGATCGTAACCGGAGTCGATTTCCAGTTCATTTAGAATCCGAGACAACGCATGGTGTTACAACTACTCTGCTGCACCTGAGGAACTCTTAAGATGGGAAGGCCGCCAATAGTGTGGCAACTATTTGGAAACCGTTCCTACGATTGCCCGGAATTGCACGGCGTCGCACAAAACCGGC
>JAHDYP010000129.1 GCA_023383055.1 Verrucomicrobiota bacterium
TATGAGATCATGGATCCCATGGACGTGGGCTGGGGGCATACCGAGCTGCCGTTGACCAAGCACAGCGGGCGGGCGGCGGTGGCGGCGCGTTTGAAGCATCTCGGTTTCAAGATGACCGATGCCGAAGTGCATGCGATCTTTGCCCGGTTCAAGGAGATTGGGGACAAGAAGAAGTTTGTCTATGACGACGATTTAAGCGCGTTGGTCGAGGGACACATCACCGAGGTGCCGGAGACCTGGTCGTTGGATTACCTGCAGGTGTCCAGCGGCAGCCACAGCGTGCCCACGGCGACGGTGCGGCTCAAGCAGGTCGGGCAGCCGGAGATCCTCCAGGATGCCGGGACCGGGGACGGTCCGGTGGATGCCGCGCTGAAGGCGATCGACCGATTGACGCAGATGCGGGGGCGTTTGATGGATTACACCTTGCGCGCCGTATCGCAGGGCAAGGACGCGTTGGGCGAGGTGACGATCAAGGCCGATTTTGGCGACGGCAAGCTGGTGAGCGGCAAGGGGGCGAGCACGGACGTGATCGAAGCGAGCGCGCGGGCTTACCTTAACGCGATGAACCGGTACGTTGCCGAGGCGAAGCGGCAGGGGAAATCCAAATCGTCGTTGCAGCCGTGAGGCGGGCGCGGGCGGACGCCGGTCGATGAAGCCGATGAAGCGCGGTGATCAGGTGTGGCAGACGGGAGAGGTCGTGCGTCGGTATCTCGAAGGCGTGCGCGGCGGGATCCCGTTGGCGGCGGAACAATTCGAGATCGTTTTGCGGCTGGTGCGGGCGGCGCGGCCGATGGTGGGGCGGTTTCTCGATCTGGGTTGCGGCGATGGGGCGTTGGGGCGGGTATTGGCGGCGGCGTATCCGGCGGCGGAGGGGGTGTTGCTGGATTTCTCGGAGCCGATGCTCGAGGCGGCGCGAGAAGCGTTGGCGGTGGGGGGGCGGCATCGGTTTGTGCGGGCGGATTACGGCGATCGCGGCTGGGTGGACGCGGTTCGGGACGGGGCGCCGTTCGATGTGGTGGTGTCGGGGTATTCGATCCATCATCAACCCGATGCGAGGAAGCGGGAGATCTACGGTGAGATACTTGGGTTGCTCGAGCCGGGCGGGCTGTTTCTGAATCTGGAGCATGTGGCGTCGCGCAGCGGTTGGGGGGAAGCGGTGTACGACGAGTATTTCACCGACTCACTGTACGCGCATCATGTGCGGCAGGGGGGTGTGAAGTCACGGTCGGAGATTGCCGAGGCCTATGTGCATCGGGCGGACAAGGAAGCGAACATCCTGGCGCCGGTCGAGGATCAATGCGCCTGGCTGCGGGAGCTGGGCTACGAGCGGGTGGACTGTTTTTTTAAAACGTTCGAGTTGGCGCTATTTGGCGGGTGCCGAGGCGGCTAAATTCGGCGGCGGGATACGATGTCGCAACCGCGATATTCCTTCGAGACGGGCTCGAGTCAGAGCTGGGCGGCGGCGGCGTCATCGAGGAACAGGGAACAGTTGCGATGATGCCGCAGCAGGGAAGCCGGGAGGTCGGGGGTGAGGTTGCCGTGGACGATTTGGCGGACGACATCGGCTTTGGCGGGGCCGGTGGCGAGGAGCCAGACTTCCTCGGAGGCGAGGAGGCGTTTCATGCCGACGGTGAGTCCCCAGGTGGGGGCCTGGGTATGGGTGAGGTATTTGGCGGCGGAGACGACGGTTTGGGGGTGGAGCTCGACGCGGCGAGTGGGGCTATCGGCGGGGCTGCCGGGTTCGTTCATGCCGAGGTGACCGTTGAGGCCGATGCCGAGGAGCGTGAGATCGAAGCCGGAGCCGATGGCGAGGTCGAAATCGTGACAGATCTGGTCGAGGTCGGGGGCATCGGGGTCGAAGGTGTGAAACCGGTTGGGAGGAACGTCGATGTGGTCGACGAGGTGATGTCGGAGCATGTTGGCGCAGCGGCCGGGATCGTCGGGTGCCAGCCCGCCGAATTCGTCCAGGGCGAAGAGCTCGGTATCGCGGAAGGAGACGAGGTTCTGGCGGTGGCCGGCCACCATGGCGGCGTAGAGGGGGTTGGGGGTATGGCCTGAGGTCAGGCAGGTTTTGAGCCGGGGCCGGACGCGGAGTCGGTCACGCCAGAGGCTGGCGGCGGTTTTGATCCAGGATTCGAGGGAATCGAAGCGGAAGATGTGCATCTAGAAACTCGAAATTCGAAGGTCGAAATCCGAAGGAAACGAGGAGATACGATTCGCTTCGGATTTCGGATTTCGGATTTGCCGGTTTACTTTGCGCCCTGGTCGATCCAGGCGCGGAGCGTGGCGATCTGATCCTTGGTCAGGGCGGGGAAATCCTGGCGCATGTCGACGGGAGGCATTTCCATATCGAGCACGAGGTCGGCGGCGAAGTGGATGACGGGGCTTTCGGCGCTTTTGCCGGGGATGATGGCGGGTTTGCCGCTATCGCCGCCTTTGACGAAAGCTTCGCGGGTGGTGACCGCGTAGCGGCCCTTGGGGCGGTTGCCGCTATGACACTTCAGACAGGAGGGTTCGATGATTTTTTTGATATGCTCGTCGAAGGTGATCCCGGTTTTGGTGGCGGGCGGCGGCAGTTTCGAGATGTCGGGCGCTTTGTCGGCGGCGTGAGCGGGAAGGGCAGCGGTCAGGAGACCGCCCAGGGCGAGCGAGGCGAGCGAGGCCGAGAGTTTTTGGATAGTCATAATTGGCGGGCATTTGAGCAAAACGCGATGGATGGTCAACCAGAATCAGCGCAAAAGAGGCTTGCCAGCGTGGGAGTTAATCTCCTCAAGTAAGCGCGTCATCTTTGTGAAAGAACTTGCGCAATACCAGGACGGGCGGTTGGAACTGCAGGACGTGCCGGTGCCGGTGCCGCCTCCGGGCGGGTTGCTGGTGCGCACGACTCATTCCGTGATCAGCATCGGCACGGAGAAGATGAAGGTCGAGCAGGCTCGCATGAACCTGCTGCAAAAGGCGCGGGCGCGGCCCGACCAGGTGCGGAAGGTATTGGACACGGCGCGGACGCTGGGTTGGCGGAGTGCGCTCGAGAAGGTGCGGAACCGGCTGGAGACGCCGACTCCGCTGGGATACAGCGCGGCGGGGGTGGTGGAGGCGGTGCATCCTGACAACACGCGATTTCGGGTGGGCGACCGGGTGGCGTGCGGGGGGGCGGAGTGCGCGTTTCACGCGGAGCATGTGGCGGTGCCGGACCTGCTGGCGGTGCGAGTGCCTGAGGGGGTGTCGGGGTGGCAGGCCGCCTATACGACCATAGCCTCGATCGCGCTGCAGGCTGTCCGGCAGGCGGAGCCACAGGTGGGCGACCGGGTGCTGGTGATGGGGCAGGGGTTGATTGGGTTGCTGGTGACGAATGTGCTGGCGATCTCGGGGGTGCGGGTGATGGCGGTGGATCTCCAGGAGTCGCGGCGGCCGGTCTGCTCCGTCCTGGGGGCGGAGCGGGTGGTCATTCCCGGAGCGCAGAGCCTGATGGACGAGGTGCGGGCCTGGACGGACGGGCACGGGGTGGACGGGGTGGTGTTGTGCACTTCGGGTCCGAACAACGCGCCGCTCGAGCAGGCGGCGGCGGCGTTGCGCGATCGCGGTCGGATCGTGGTGGTGGGCAACACGCGGGCGGATCTGGATTGGAAGGTTTTTTTCGAGAAAGAGATCGAGGTGCGGTATTCGCGGTCGTATGGACCGGGCCGCTATGATCCCGCGTACGAATGGGGAGGAGTCGATTATCCGATCGGGTATGTGCGCTGGACCGAGGCGCGGAATTTCGAGGCATGCCTGCATTGGATGCGGACCGGGCAGCTCCGGTTGGATGCGATCACGACCCGGCGGGCGGCGTTTGAGCAGGCGCTCGAGGTTTACCGGGAGGTCATGGGGGAAGGATCGAAGGATATTGGAGTCGTGCTGGAGTATTCGGGAAGGATGGAGGATGAGGCGGCAGCCCCCCTCACCGCGGCGCTCTCTCCCGGTGGGGGAGAAGGCACCACCACGGCGCCGGTCAAACCGCGGGTGAACCGATTGGCGGTGCCGGTCAGGCGACTCGATGTGGTCGGTGCGGGCAATTTTGCGCGGACGATGTTGTTGCCGCATTTGCAGGGGAAGGTGGAGTTTGGGACGGTGGTGAACCAGACGTCGCTGAGCGCGAACCACGTGAAGGCGAAGTTTGGTTTTGCCCGGGCGGGGACGGACCACGAGGGGTTGTTCGACGGGGCGGCGGGCGCCGGGGAGGCGGTATTGATTGCCACGCGGCATCATTGGCATGGGCCGATGGTGCGGGCGGCGTTGGGCGCGGGGCGTGAGGTGTTTGTGGAGAAGCCGCTATGTCTGACGCGGGAGGAGTTGGCGGCGATCGACGCGTTGGTGGCAGCCGGGCAGGGCTCGGTGATGGTGGGCTTCAACCGGCGGTTTGCGCCGGCGAGCGTGGAGCTGAAGGGGTGTCTGGCGGGCGCGCCGGGTCCGAAGGCGATCAGTTACCGGGTGGCGGCGGGGCGGTTGGATCCACAGCATTGGTATGCCAACTACCGCGAGAGCGGCGGTCGGGTGTTGGGCGAGGCCTGTCATTTCCTGGATTACTTCTGTTTCCTGGTGGGGGCGGATCCGATCCGGGTGTGGGCGCAGACGGTGTGGCCGACGGAGGGGCGGTTGCCTTTTCCGGACAGCGTGACCGCGCAGGTGGAATTTGCGGAGGGATCGTCGGCGCAACTGATCTACACGGCGGAGGGCGATCCTGCGTATCCGAAGGAGACGGTGACCGTGTTGGGAGCGGGTGTGGTGGCCGAGATGACGAATTTTCAGCAGTTGTCGGTTTACCGCGGGCGTAAGTGTCGGCGGCACCGCTATGGATCGAAGGGGCATGCGGAGGAGATGGCGGCGTGGCTGGCTTATTTGCGGGGCGAGGCGGTGCATCCGCTGGCTTACGCGGAGGCGCGGCGGAGCATGTTGCTGACGTTCGGGGTGCTGCAGTCGATTCAGGAGGCGAGGGCGGTGGAGTTGGAGCGGGTCGACGTGCCAAAGGCATGAGAGACCCGGGCCATCCGATGGCGGACCGCCTGCGATGGTATTGGCATCGGCTGCGGGCGATGAGCCTGGGGGAGGTGTTCCAGCACGGGCGTCGGCGCTGGCGGGTGCTGGTGGATGAGCGCCGGCATTGGGATTGGGGGATCGTATCGCTGGGGCGGGGTGGAACGTTCCCGCGATTGGCGGGGGTGGAATCGGCGCCGGCGGGTCTGCGGGAGATCCTGGCGCGGGATGCGGAGGAGATCCGGAAGGGGCACTGGCGCGCGTTCGGGCATTTGAAGCTGAAGGTCGAGGTGCCGCCGCGGTGGCACTGTGATTATCTGGCGGGGCAGGATCTGGCGACCGGGTTGTGCTCGTCGCGATTGGAGTATCGGAAACTGCCGGGAGGGGCCGACATCAAGTTGATCTGGGAGCTGAGCCGGTGGACGCAGTTGACGCGCCTGGCGATGGCGGCATACGTCCTGGAGGATCGGGCGGCGGCCGGACGTTGTGAACAATGCCTGTGGGACTGGCTTGAGCATAACCCGCCGCACCGCGGATGGAATTGGACGAGCGCGTTGGAAGGGGGCATACGCCTGGTGCAGTTGGCCTGGATGGACGCGTTGCTGGCCGGTCGCCTGGAAGCGGGGTTGGGGGAGGAAGCCTGGGGTGCGTTGATGGCGCGTTTGCTGCCGGCGCATGTGCACTACGTCTGGCGACACCGATCGTTCGGTTCCTCGGCGAACAACCATCTGCTGGGCGAGTTGGCGGGACTGATGGTGGCCACGGTGCGTTGGCCGCGGTTGGCCCGATGGGGTGCTTCGCTCGAGACCTTGAAGGCATTGTTGGAGCGCGAGGTGTTGGCCCAGTTTGCCGAGGACGGCGGCAATCGCGAGCAGGCGTTGAACTATCAATTGTTCGCCTTCGAGCTCTGCTGGCAGGCGCGCATGGCCCTGATGGCGACGGGTCGGAAGCTCGTCCCGGCCGTGGAGGAGCGGTTGGCGCGGGCCGCGGGCTTTTTCCTGGAGGTCCAGGTGGAACACGAGCCGTGGGACTACGGGGATTCGGACAGTGCGTATGTGCTGCCGGCGTTTGCGCGGGAGACGACGGCGTTGCGGGAATGGCGTGCCTGGTTCGCCCGGGCGCAACCAGGGGCGGTGCTGGATTACTGGCTTGGGGATCCTCCCGTGGTGGGGGCGTCGAGCCCGAGTCATCCGGCGCACACGATCGAGGCGGGCGACTGGTGGATTTACGCGCGGAGCGGGATGGGGATCTGCGAATCGGGTTTATGGTTTCTGCGGTGGGATATGTCGCCATTGGGGTACTTGCGGACGGCGGCGCACGGTCATCTGGACGCGCTGCATCTTTCGATCTGGCACCGGGGCGTGGCGATGGTGATCGACCCGGGAACGGGTGCGTATTATGGGGATCGGGGATTGCGTGCGCGGCTGGCGTCGCGTGAGGCGCACAACGGGCCGTGCCCGGAGGGGGACTTGGGGCCGCGGCGGTTGGGGCCGTTTCTATGGTCGGAACATCACCCCGTGCCGACCTGGCAGGCGATGGAGATCGAGGGGAGCCGGGTGGTGCGCGCGGAACTGCAGGCGGGGGACGGGGTGTTGCGCCGCAGCGTAAGGCGTTTGACCGACCCGGAAGGATGGGAGGTGGCGGACGAGTATATGCGGGACGGGGATGGAGGGCGATTCAGCGTGTTGTGGCAATTCGAGCCCGGCGCGAGGCTTCGGCATTTGGAGGGCCGGCGTTTCCGATTGCAGCGCGGGGAGGTGAAGGTCGAGGTGGAAGTGGGCGAGGGCTGGTCGGAGATCGCCGAGGTGGAGAACCCGGTATCGCCGGCATTTCGCCAGGTGACGACGGCGCCGGGACTGCGGCTGATGTCGCCGGACAAGCCTTGTGTTTTGCGGACGAGGTTTTTAGCCTGCGGAGGCTCATGAGAATCAGCGTATTCGGCCTGGGTTACGTGGGGACGGTCACGGCGGGGTGCCTGGCCCGGCGCGGTCATTCCATTGTTGGCGTGGATGTGCAGGGGCAGAAGGTGGACTCGTTCAACCAGGGGGTGCCGCCGATTGTCGAGCCCGGGATCGGCGAATTGTTGGCCGAGGCGAAGCGGGCGGGGCGTCTGCGGGCGACCCGGGATTGCGCGGAGGCGGTGGCGGCGACGGAGTTGACGATTTTGTGCGTGGGCACGCCCTCGAGTGTGAGCGGGACTTTGGATTTGGGGTATGTGCGGCAGGTGGTGGGGGAGATCGGGGCGGCGCTGCGGGCCTGCCCGAAGCCGCACAGCCTGGTGATGCGGAGCACGATGTTGCCGGGCAGCACGCGTCAGTTGGTGGCGGAATTCCTTGGGGGATTGGAGGGGACAGCCGGTTTGGCGGTTTACTATTACCCGGAGTTTTTGCGCGAGGGGAGCGCGGTGGCGGATTTCGAGAAACCGTCGCTGGCGGTGGTGGGGACCGCGGATGGGGCGCCTCCGCCGGAAGCGCTGCGCTCGGAATTGTTTGGGTTGGAGGCGGCCGTGGTGGGGTGGGACGCGGCGGAGTTGGTCAAGTATGCCTGCAACGCGTTTCACGCGACCAAGATCGCGTTTGCGAACGAGATTGGGCGGGTTTCGAAGCAGTGCGGGATTGACGCGAGGGAAGTGATGGAGTTGTTGTGCCGGGACACGCGGCTGAATTTGTCAGCTTATTATTTGAAGCCGGGCAATCCATTTGGCGGGTCGTGTCTGCCGAAGGATGTGCGGGCATTGACGCAGCATGGGCGGAGCGAAGGACTGCAGTTGCCCCTGCTGGAGAATCTGCTCCCGAGCAATGAGCGGCATCTGCAGAGTTTGCTGGGATTGATCGCGGCCTCGGGCCAGACCGAGGTGATCATTCTCGGGCTGGCGTTCAAATCGGACACGGACGATTTGCGCGAGAGCGCGATGGTAGAGGTGGCGCAGACGCTGTTGGGTCGGGGTTATCGGCTGAGGATTTACGATCCGGCATTGAACCTGGCGGCGTTGGTGGGCAGCAACCGACGGTTGATCGAGGTGAAGATGCCGCACCTGGCCTCGTTCCTCCACGCGGATCTGGCGGCCGCGGTCGGCGCGCAGGGCCTGGTGGTGGCCGCGCAACCGTGTGTTCCGGTGTCGGAGTTGGCGAAGGTGATCACCGCCCGGCACCGGGTCCTGGATGTCAACGGCTGGCCGGAGCTGCGAGAGCTTCCCTCAAGTTATGAAGGACTCTGCTGGTAAACCGGCGGTCCTGATCATCGTCGAGAATCTGCCGGTACCCCTCGACCGGCGGGTCTGGCAGGAATCGAAGGCGCTGCGGGATGCGGGCTACGAGGTGGTGGTGATCTGCCCGCGGATGCGGGGCTACACGCAGCCGGAGGAATTCCTGGACGGTATCCAGATCTATCGCCATCCGATCAGCGCCGAGGCCGGCGGGTTGGTCGGGTTTTTCCTCGAGTATGCGACGGCGTTGTGGGGGGAGATGCGATTGGCGTGGCGGGCGTGGCGCCGGCATCGATTCCGGGTGATACATCTGTGCAATCCGCCGGACCTGTTGTTCCTGGTGGCCTGGCCCTTCAGGCTGTTGGGGGTGCGGGTGGTGTATGACGTTCACGATGTCTGGCCGGAAATGTTCGAGGCCAAGTTCGGCGGTCGAGGGTTGTTCTACTGGTGCGTGCGGCTGGCGGAGCGGCTGACCTACGCCACGGCGGACGTTGTGCTCGCGACCAACGAGTCGGTCCGCCAGACCGCCATCGTCCGCGGGGGCAAACGTCCCGACCGGGTCTGGGTGGTGCGGACGGCGCCGGACATTCGGTCGCAGGAATTCGCCGTTGACCCGGCGTTGCGTCGGGGGCGCCGGTATTTGGTGGGCTATGTGGGGGTGATGGGGAACGCGGATGGCGTCCATTACACGTTGGAGGCGGCGGCGCATCTGGTTCACCGGATGGGCCGGACCGACATTCAGTTTCTGCTGATGGGCACCGGCCCGGAGTATCAGTCGTTGATCGAGCGCCGGGACCAGTTGGGATTGAGCGACTGGGTGGAGATGCCGGGGCGGGTGAGCAACGAGTATCTCTTCACCGCGCTACAGACGATGGATCTCGGAGTTTCGAGTGATCCGATCAATTCCTACAACGATCATTGCACCATGAACAAGGTCCTCGAGTATATGACCTTCGGCAAAGCGCAGGTGCTTTTCGATCTCAAGGAGGGCCGGGCCTCCGCCGGGGACGCGGCGGTGTATGTGCCGACGAACTCCGCCGAACAGTTGGGTGAAGCGATTGGGAAGCTGTTGGACGATCCCGCGGCGCGGGAGCGCATGGGCCGGCTGGGACTTGAACGGATCCGGTCGGATTTGAATTGGGGGAGGTCGGTGGCTCAGTTGGAGGCGGCGTATCGGCGGGCTTGTGATCGGGGAGATTAGTCGCGAGCTGGGGAAGCGGGGGAGATGGCCGGAACAGTCAATCGATGAGCGTTCTTCCCGATCATAACCTGGCGAAGGTCTCATGGATCAGCGCCACGCCGCACAGGACCAGCCATCCCGCGAGCGGTACGATGTAGAGCGCCAGGATCGCCACGGCCAACCCCGGGTAACGTTCGCGACGCCACAGGGAGGCGATGGCCAGGAGCGGCGCGACACCCAAGCCGATCATCAAGGGAGTTATCGCCAGACCCAGCAAGAGCCATCCATCGAAGGCGCTGCCGCTGGCCCCGGACCCCAATAACAACATCCACCCGAGAATGGCCGCGGACGGCAGGAGCAACGCCAGGATGCGGCGAGGCGACTTCCGGACGTTTGGCGAAAGACCCAGCGCGACCAGCAAAGGGATGGCCGCCCAGACGACCGGGGGCAGCCAGGCGAAGGCGACCCCGCCCTGGCTGTCGAGCAGCTTTGTCATGAACAACGCCACCGGGATCGCCGACAGCGGCATGACCCAAGCCAGGATACCGCAAATCGGTTTCCTGACCCGCGGAGCTTTCGGACGCGTGACGACCGGCACCGGCGGATCGCCCGACGCCCCGGTCGACGCGGGTGCCACCACTGGAACGGTCGGGTGTTGGCTGGCCTCGGTCCGGCGCGCCCGCCTTCGTCCGCGCCATGCCATGGCGGCCCAGACACCAAGGGTCAATCCCGCCACCGCCAGCGATTGCCAGGGGAAAACCGCCACGAGCGCGACGCCAGCGGCCAGCCCGCACAGGACTCCGAATCCCAGCCCCATGACGCGGTGTTTCCGTGAAAGAGACGGGAATTGGGCGACGGTCAAGGCGGCCATCGCCAGGCTGATCAAGATCGCGAGGAACAGTGGAGAGACGCAGAGAATCGACCTGGCGATGCTCGATTCGGCGTCGTGCCCTCCCTCGATCGGGAACAAAAGGAAGAGCATCGCGGCCAGCGCGAGCGCGGCCGGCACCATCCAGAACAGGACGCGAATCCAGCGTTCCGCCTGGATGCGTTCTCCCCATATCAGCAGGAGAATCCCGACTGCCAACAACGGAATGCCGACGAAGAACGGGAGGGTGAGGACACCGACTGCGGTCAATGCCGTGCCATATTTGTTTTCGCGCTTCATGACTGATGCGCCGCATCCGCCAGCTTCAGGGACTCCATTACGATTGGGGTGGTGTCCTTGGCAAATGGGACGATCCGGAGCATGGCGTTGCCGGGCAGGTTATGGCGGCGTGTGGCCGCCGGAAAGTACAAAGACCGACAGTACAAAGACCGACTCGAGGTGCCGGCGTACCGGCGGGTTCAGGCTTGCGCCCCGACTGGCGGAAGGGGTGCGCCGTATCCAACGCCCGCGCGCCGCATCCGCGCGAGCACATTGCGGGTGATCTGTTGTGCGCGAACGTCCGGTCCCCGCGGCGACGTGTAAACCGACGGACGCACATACCCCGGCGGAGCGCTCAGGGAATCCGCCCACCAACAGGTTGCCGCGTTGAACACGAAATTCCCGTGTGGCCCCGGATAGATCGTGGCCGTGAACTGTCCGCCGTTGGGGGTGCCCGGAGCTGACTGTGTCGGTGCGGTGGCGATCACTTCGAGGCCGGGGAGGTTTGCGGGATCGCCGTGCCATTCCCAGCCGACCAGGCCCGGAATGCCGTCGCCTTGTTTCATGCCCGTGCCGGCGAACACCCAGTGGTCTGGTTTTGCGCAAACCCAATCCGCGCCGCCCGTTACCGGACCCGTGCTGTGCGCGCCGATGAGTTCGTTGGCGTAGGGTCGTTCGTGGCGCAGCGAACTCATGGCCTGAAACTCGTGGGTCCCGCCGGGTGGGCCAAACACGCCGATGCGTTCAAAACCCCGGTGCATGCGACCCCGGGCATCCGGCGCGAACAGGATGCGGCCGCAGACGGCGTTGCCCGAGAAGAAACCGACGTTAAGTCCGCGGGCGATGGCGGATTGGACATGGTTGAACATCTCGATCGACCAATACTCGTCGTGGCCCACCGAGAGAAATCCCTTCGCGCGCATCAGGCTGCTCCCATCGCGGTGCGTGTCGAGATTCGAAATGTAGGTCACGTCGTAGCCCTGCGATTCGAGCCAGAAGGCAAAGGGGAACTCCCAGAGAAACCATTCGCCGGAGCCCGTGCTGAGCGGGGCATCGAGGATCTGGCAATACTTCCCGTAGGGGCGGTTGAAGCTCACCTGGACGTCGCCGCCCCACCACCATACGTGTTCGCCGTTGTCGTAAAGCGAGAACTGACTTGGCCAGCGGTTGTAGGCCTGCCAGGTGGTGTCCGAACATTGAAAGATAAAGTCCGCGCGCCGGTGGTCGCGCACGATGAACACGATGTAGCTCTGCAATCCCTCATGTTCGGTCGTGAGCTTGGCGAGGTAAACGCCGCTCATCCAGTCGTCCGGGATCCTCAGGACCGCGCAGGGTTTCCATTGGCAATCGCGTACCCGTTTCTCGCCGACGGGCGGATCAGGCTGCATCTCTCCCGGGAACGGCCCGAGTGATTTCACGAGCCGCCCACCGGTCCCGCCGTAATATCCCATCCGGTAAATGTCCATCCGGAAGGAGGAGACGGGATTCGTGCTTACGAAGAACTCGACCTGCTCTCGGGCCTGCGCGCTCGTGTGCGAGCAGTAACCTTCGATCCACGGGCACCGGTATTGGGTCGACGGATCGACGTGCGTGTGGGTCAGCATCCAGTCGCGCGTTCCGGGTTGTGCATTCTCGCGGCGGACGAGAGCCGACGATGCCGCATCCACAGTGTCGCATCCGGGAAACCACGCGAGTGCGCCGAGGCCGAGAGTTCCCTTCAACAGGTCGCGGCGGGTAATCCCTTGCTTGCGCCGGTTTGCCGTCGGGGTGTCAGGTCCGGGGGGCATCGGATCATCTCCAGCCGGGGTAATCTCTGGCCGGTCCAAAGTGGGCGATGAAACCGCCACCGGCCGGCATGGTTGCGGACAACCGGCCATGGGCGGGCGCGCGTTCGCCGGCGGCGATCCGGACGCCTGTCCTGGTCTCGCCCTCGCGGTAGATCGTCATATGCTTGCCGGCTATGTCCAGGGGAGCGAGATCCAGTTCCAGCGTGCGCGGTTCCTGGCGGCAGTTGAGGGCGGCCACGTACCACTCGTCGCCTTTGCGCCGGGCTATGATCACGGACTCGCCGATCGCGGAACCGGGCAGGACCCGCGTTTCGTCCCAGAGGACCGGCACGGTGCGCACGAAGTCGAGCCACGGGCTGTTGAGATAGGCCTCGGGGTTGTCCGGCCAGCAGAGAAAAGGCGAACTGAACACCACCACACTGGCCATCTGAAAGAGGCGGGTGGTGTTCTTGAGGTGGCGTTCCTGGATGAAGCCCGGCAGGAAATCGGCGTGGCCGGCCACGAACCGGGTGAAGGGGAGCGCGCCATAATGTTCGAGCGGCAGCGTGTCCCAGAGGAGATACTCCTGTTCGCGGATGCCTTCGCGGTTGATTTCGTTGGGCCAAGTGCGGGCTTCGCCGGTCGGTTTGTTGGCGCCGTGGAAGTTGACCGTGAGTTGGTATTTGGCGGCGCGGCGCAACAGGTCTTCGTAGGCTTCGATGGTCGTTTTGCTCTCGGAGTTAAAGAAATCCAGTTTGACCCCCTGGACGCCGGCCTCACGACAGCGGCGGAACAACTCCTCGCGGGCCTCGATCGTGGTCAATCCCGGGCTGTCGTCGCGGCCCTCGGGGTAAGCATGCCAGAGGATGATGCCGACTCCGCGATTGGCGGCGTATTGGCACAACTCGGCGGCGCGCGCCCAGACGTTGCCGCCGTCCTTGAGCCAGCCCCAGCGTTCGCTGCGCCAGCCCGCGTCCACGAGCAGGAACTCGCAGCCGATGGCGGCGGAGACGTCGACGAACCATTTCTGCTTGTCCCACTGGGCGCCGTCGTTGCCGAAGACCATCCAGGTGCAGGGGGCCTTGCCGCCGCGAATCCACGCGGTGTTCATGCCGTCGGGAAACAGCTCGGGATCCGGCGGATCGCCCAGCGCGGCGATGAGATCGCTGTTGACCAGCGCGTGCAAATCGCGCGCGAACACGAACACTCGCCACGGCGAGAGGATCGCGCCGTCGTGGGTCCAGCCCTTGGGATCGTCCTCGAAGGCGGCGTGGAATCTGGCCTCGCCCTGCGGCCGCAGGGTCAGCCCGCTGTAGCGATACAAGGCGGCTTCCGTGATCAGTCCAAACGCGCCGTCCGGATAGACGACGGTCATCGGCGGTCCGATGTGCGTGGGGTGGATCCGGTCGCCCGCTTTGGTTTCGAGGGGCACCCGATCGGCGCGGACGGAGTGGTAGTTGCCTTCGTAGTCCCCCGTGTTGGTTTGCAGCCAGACCGTGGTGTCCGGGAGAAGATGCCAGGCGGTCGGTTCGCCGTTCACCCGCCGCGGACCGGTGCCGGGCACGCGATAGCGGAAGCCGACACCGTCGTCGAACACTCGCACCTCGAGCGTCCATTCGGGACCGCCATTCCGGGGCCGCACCGCGACCTCGGCCGCGTGGCAATGGTTGGTGGCAAGCGTCTTATTGCCCCGCCACGGGAACGTCTCGGCGATGCGGCGGGTGGTGGCGGGACCGAGGTCAACGCCGGCGCCGAGGTCGCTATCGTTCACCACGATGCCGGCACGTGCGGGAGCCAACCGCGGTTGGCCGTGCGCCGTGACGGAGTAGACCAATCGTCCTTCACCGTCGGTTTCGAGCTGGAACCGCACTGTGCCATTGGGACTGGTGAATTCAGCGCCGGCGGCGTGCGCATCACGAGGCGCGAGCGCCAGGAAAGAAGCGGAGAGCAGCAGAATCGAAGCGTGGCGTTTCATGGCTGTCATCGAGTGGTCAGGTTGAAAACTGGCGCCCATTGTCGGCCATCGGCGCAGGGGAAGCCAGATTATACGCAACGTCAGAATGTCCTGCGGCGCGCCCCATGATTTTTGCCCTCCGCCAGCCAATTGCCGTCCGAACCTGGCGGCTCCCGGCGGCGTTCCTATGGGTGAGGACTGTGGGTTACGAGATCCTATGGTGCCGCAGGATCAGCGAAACGCCCATAGCCCATGAGCGGTTCGGAGATAGAGGCTTTTGGAATCCAGTGCCGGGGTGGCAGCCACGGGCGCGTTAAGATCCGTTTGGTGCACGATCCTGAACTCGCTGCCTGTCTTCAGCACGGTGATCACGCCCCGCGCGGAAACCAGGTAAAGATGACCGCCGGCGATCACCGGCGAAGCCATGTATTGTCCGGGCGCTGCCAGTCGTTCACGGTAGAGAACCGTGCCGGTGTCGGCCGCCACGCAGCTCAAGATGCCGCCGTCCCGGACCAGGTAGAGCCGGCCCTCGTAAAAAACCGGGGAGGGGATCTCGGGTATTCCGCTGCGTAGATTCCAGGTGACATGGGAGTCCGTGATGTCGCCTGATCCACCCGGCAGGATCGCCGCCAGGTTGGGCCGGCCGTGTCCCACGGACATGTCGGCCGTGAACTCCGCTTTCGTCCAGAAGCCGTCTTTGTCATGGGAGTGGCCCAGGCGCCCCGGTTGTAAGGCCGGGACGTTTCCCAAATCGGTTCGCCGGTCTTCCGGTTCAGGGCGATGACGCTGGATCGGCTCAGTCGGCTGTCGGGCAGGTCGGCATCGTCGTCCCGGACCAGAATGAGGAGGTCCTGGTGCAGGAGAGGCGAAGTGGCGACGCCGTACATGTTTTGCGGGGTGGGAATGGGTTTGCTCCATCGTTCGCCACCGTCGTGGTCGTAGCAGAGCAGGCCGTACGATCCGAAGTAGACGTAGACCTGGTCGGCGTCCGCGCAGGGGGTGGAGGCTGCGGGGTTGCTGGCGTCGTGAACGCGTTCAAGCGGCGTTTCCGGTGCCAGCCGTTTCCACAGAACATCGCCCGAGGTTGCGTCGAGACCGATCGTCACCAGTCGGTTGCCCTCGACGCCGGTGACGAAGACCCGGTTTCCCCAGAGGACCGGCGAGGAACTACCCGGCGGCAGGGCGGTTTTCCAGGCGGCTTCCGCCAATGCGACTTTCAGCGGCGGCCGGAAGGACTCGGCCACGCCGGCGCCGTTCGGTCCCCGGAACTGACTCCAGTTCACGGTTGCGCCGCCGGGAAAATCCTGGTGGAAACGCGCGAGCGCTGCCTCGCGACCGCCGCGGAGGAGGTAGAACCGGCCGCGCACAGAAACGCTTTGGCCCGGCTCGATCCGGCCGAACCAGGGGAAGAGATGAAAGCAGGCGCGGTCATCGCCGGTGTTGGCGGAGGCCCAGACCGCCTGTTCAAAGGCCAGGGCGATGGTCTTGTGTTCATCCCGGCTGGTCAGTGCGATCAACGGAAGGTCGAAAGTCTCCGGGCCGTTCACCCACCACGCCCAACGCACCGGCGCCGCTCCCTGGCGCATCAGCGACAGATGCGGTTCGCGGCCGGCCAGGGTGGTCTCGGCCAGGGTGAACCGCCGGCCGTCCGACCAGAGATGCAGACGTTGGTAGAGTTCCGACCAGTTGGTCTCGGCTTGGCGCACTGTGGGAGGCGGAAAGAAGCCGGGGGCTTCGGTCGTGGGAATACAGGTATGGAGCTGGACGGCGTCGAACGCCTGGGCCCCGGTGTTTTGCAGGGTGTAATGGAGTTTGAGGCTGTCGGTGTCCGGTTCGACCGCGACCCTGACGGTGATCCCCTGCGCATAGGGCCACACGTAGCTCCAGGTGTTGCCGTCGCGCCGCCAGGATCGGTGGCCATCGCCGAACGTGGCGGGGAGCTTGACCTGGAACAGACCCAAGTCCGTCGAGCCCACCACGACCCCTTCGCAAGTGCGGAAGTCAAAGAGATCGTCCGGGCAATGGGGCGAGCGCACATTCAGCGCGCCGGCTTCACTGCCCGGGCGGATGGCGATCTCGAGATCACCGAGCCGAGCCGATGAATCCTCCGGCGGCGCGCGGTTCAAGAGAGGCGCCGTGAGGGTGGCGAACTCGGCATCGTCCGGCAGTCGCCCCGCGAAGGTCTGGGTTCCCACGCGCAGGTTGAACGCGTCGACATCGGGATGAAACCGCCGGGCCCCTTGGGTCTGGGCTCCTGGGGCCCACAAGACCCAAGAGAGCACGATTCCCAGAATGGCGGTCCGGGTGCCCGCGCGGTGCGAAGCCAACGTTGGGGTCGACAGTTTCATGGGTAGCTCAACTGCGGCGATGTTCAGTCGCCAGCAGCGGGTGTCAATGGTGTTTGGCGAGCGGGACGACGCAACTTACGACCTTGACGATTCTATACCCGGGCTTAGTTTCGGCGACGAAGCTGGAAACGGGGAACCAGCGAGCTCCGGTTTCCCACGCAAGTCCGAATTGGCACTCCGCATCGCATTGGAAATCTCATTCGATCTCAATCCGTCATGAACACCCGATCCACCCGGAAACGCTCGGCCAGGTCGCTGGAGATGCCGGCCGCGAAGACCCTCATTTATGTGCACGGCCTGGCGAACAAGCCCGAGGAGCATGTGCTCAAGCGCCAGTGGGATCGCGCGTTGTTCGGATTCGATCTCGGTGAACGCTCGCGCATGGCTTATTGGGTGAACCGCAACCGCTACGGCGCCCCGCTCGGCGACACGGAAGATCCCGATGAACTCGCCGCGATGGAACCCAGGGCCGGTTTCGCCGCGGCCTCGGTCCGTCGTCGCGGCGATTCCTCCGGGGATCTGCTGCCGCCGGAGGCCCGGGGACGAAGCGCCGAATCGCTCCGGCGACTCGAGCGCGAGCTGCTCAACAATGTCGGAGCCGCGACACCCAAGGGCAACTTCGGCAAGAAGATCCTCCCGGCGCCGAAGTTCGTGCGCGACTGGATCACCCGTGGCGCGACCAGGGCGCTCTTGGGCGACGCCTACGATTTGTTCTTCGATCCGGTGGAGCGCGAACGCATGGAAGAGAGCCTCAAATCCCGGCTCCGTACCGGGGGCGGTCCCTTCGTGATCATCGCGCACAGCCAGGGTTCGATGATTGCCTACGATGTGCTATGCCGCTGGGACCGCACCAAGGACGGCGATATCGAGGTCCCGCTGTTCATCACCATCGGTTCCCCGCTCGGCCTGACGGAGGTCAAGGATCGCATGAAGGAACTGACCGGCCAGAAGCGCCTCAGCGTGCCCGCGTCAGCTCGACGCTGGGCGAACTTCGCGGACACGTGCGACTACGTGGCGCTCGACAAGAAGCTCGCCGGTGACTACGTCCCCAAGGATCGCATCGAGGACGCGAAAGTGGACAACCCGGTGCGGAAGAACCCGCACAGCGGCATCGGTTACCTCGGCACGGAAGCCGTGCGCTCCGCGGTGATGGGCGCGGTGCACAAGTCGTTGTTCCAAAAAGTGTCCGGCTTCACTGTCACCCGCGATCTTTCCTGGGCCATGGATCGTGAATCGGAGAAGCGGCACCCGGTGCTCATCGAATTGCAGGATCGTGAGCCGTTCGAGGAAGACTGGTTGCTCCGTGACGGCGGCAAGCCCGCCGGGAAAGTCAACTTCAAGGCGGAAAACCCCGGCAAACGCGTGCGCGACTGGATTCTGGAACGGGTGAGGCAGGACCTCGCCGCGCATGAGCAGATCCCACCGGGGATCAAGGATGTTGAAAAGGCGATCGCCGAGCACATCGATCTCGAAGTGCTCCAGAGCTACGTTTCCGCCAAGCTCACCCGGTCCGAGGTCGAGGAGCTGGCCAGCCAGATGCGCGGAGTGGCGGTGTACCGCGTGTTCAAGAACAACGTCAAACGGCGTCATCTCAAGAACTCCGTCGAAACCATTCAGGCCAGCACGGCCCATCTCGGCTACAAGGCCAAGGGGGGCGGAGTCTGTTGGGCCGTCCTCGACACTGAGGTGGACGCCCAGCACCCCCACTTCAACCGGAAAGGAGAGCCGCCGACCGTCGAACGCCTATTCAACTGCACGCGGAACGGCGCTGTCGAACCGATCAAGATCAAGGACAATAAAGACGTGGACGGCCACGGCACCCACGTCGCCGGGATCATCGCGGGTGCGAACCCCGCGCTCGGCATCAGCGGGATCGCCCCTGACGCGAGAATCCGGAGCTACAAAGTTCTCGGCGACAACGGGGACGGTTCCGACGCGAAGATCATCAAGGCGCTTGACCACATCTATGACTCGAACCGGTCCGCTTCCGAACTCCAGGTTCACGGGGTGAACCTCAGCCTGGGTGGCGGGTTCGATCCGGAGGCGTTCGGCTGCGGCGACACCCCGCTGTGCAAGGAACTGCGCAAGCTCTGGCGACAGGGCGTCGTGGTCGTCATCTCCGCCGGCAATGAAGGGCAGTACGACATTCCCAGTGTCGGCAGTCTGAACACTTACATCTCGATCGGCGATCCGGCGAACCTCGATGAGTCCATCGTGGTCGGCTCCGTGCATTGCACCAAGCCCCATCTGTACGGCGTCTCGTATTTCAGTTCCCGTGGCCCCACCGCGGATGGACGTTCGAAGCCAGACGTGGTGGCCCCGGGTGAGAAGATCCTATCCTGTCGCGCCCGCGATCCCAGGACCACGGCGCCCTACGGCAAGACCGAGAACGAACTCTACACTTACCTGTCCGGCACCAGCATGGCCGCGCCGCATGTCTCCGGGCTCATCGCCTGTTTCCTGTCCGCCCGCCGCGAGTTCATCGGTTACCCGGACAGGGTGAAAAGGATCCTCACGCAGTGTTGCACCGACCTGGAGCGCGACGTCCGGTCCCAGGGCGCCGGGCTGGTGAACCTCGTGAAAATGCTCATCAGCACCTGAACGGGCGGCGTGCCGAGCCCGGTTCAGTCCCGCGGTTTCAAGACCTGGTTATCGATGTTGGCCACGTATGCGTGGTATTGGGCGAGCCCTTCCTGGTACTCGGGGTCGGTCCTGGCGACTCCCTGGGCTTCGAGCGCCTGCAAGCGCTGCTTCGCCTTCGCGGCCCGCTCCCGGAATGTCATGTCATTGTATAGCTTCAACCCTTCCACGAGCTGGCCGAGCACTTGGGAGGAACCGTCGGTGATGTTGTAGAAGCGGTCGAACTGCGCGGCCGATGCCGCCACCGGCGTGAACTGCTCGAAGTCGGTGTTCGCCCGTCCATCCAGGCTGATCACGGCGTAGCAATGCGGTCCGTCGTACGCCCGTTTCTCGTCGTCCACCAGATAGGCGCTCGCCGGCGCAAAGACCGGTAGGCCCGCCGCCATGCTGAAGGCCTGGGCCACCGCGTCGAATGTCTCCTTGGGAAAGCCGTGAAACATGACCTCGACCGTGACGACGCTGGAACTCTGGGCAAGCGCCGGCGAATAGCAGATCAAAGGCGTGCCGGCATCCGTGGCATCGGGGGTTCGGAAGTTCCGGTTGTTGGTCGCCTTGCGTACCAGGTAATTGATGGCGCGAGGCGCCGCGTCGTAGGTGGCGAGGCTCTTCATGGCGGAAACCACCAGCATGTCCTTGTCGCCCCAGAAACCCTTCGCCTTGTTTCCGGTGTAAACGTGTCGCAACTGGACCGTGAGCGGTTTGCCGATCTCGATTTCCCTCGGCTGGATGATGCCGCCCGTCGAAGTGGTTTTCGGTTTGACCAGGTTCTTCGCCGTGGCCATGCCGAACTTGAAGTCGAGTCGTGCGGTCTTGCTGCCGCTCAATATTTCCTGGTGGAACTGTTGGAGCTTGCCGTGGGCCGCCTTGGCGCGCAGTTCATCGTGGCTGACCAGCGCGTCGCCGAGTGCATAGAATATTGCCATAATCCTGTTCTCCGGGTTGTGAATCCTGACATCTGACCTCACGAGATTGCCGTGTTGTCGGCAAAGAGAAACGCAGTCCCAATTCCTGCTCTTGCTCTTGCTCTTGCTCTTGCTCT
>JAHDYP010000130.1:0-3397 GCA_023383055.1 Verrucomicrobiota bacterium
CGCGGTCGTCGAATCCTTTGCGTCCGGCGCGTCCGCTGATCTGGTGGAAATCGCGGGCGCTGAGGATGACGGTTTTTTGTCCATCGAATTTGCAGAGGCGGGTGAAGAGGACGGTGCGGATGGGGACATTGATCCCGACGCCGAGGGTATCGGTGCCGCAGATGATTTTGAGGAGGCCGCGTTGGGCGAGTTGTTCGACGAGGACGCGGTATTTGGGGAGGAGGCCGGCGTGATGAATGCCGATGCCGTGTTTGAGCCAGGTGCGGATGCTGGGACCGTAGGGGCTGGTGAAGTGGAAGCCTTCGAGTGACTGGGCGAGGGCTTGTTTCTCGTCGCGGGAGCAGACATTGATGCTGGTGAATGCCTGGGCGCTTTCGGCGGCATCGGCCTGGGTGAAATGGACGATGTAAACCGGGGCTTTGCCCTCGGAGCTAAGCTGCTCGAGAGTCTGGGCGAGGGGCGTTTCATTGTAGGTGTATTCCAGGGGGACGGGGCGGTCCTGCGACTGGATGGAGGCGGTGGGCTGGTGGTTGAGCGCGGTCAGTTCCTCCGCGAAGAAGCGGGTGTCCCCGAGGGTGGCGGACATGAGGAGGAAGCGGGTTTTGGGCAGGGTCAACAAGGGGAGCTGCCAGGCGACACCCCGATCGCGATCGGCGTAATAGTGGAACTCGTCCAGCACGGCATCCCGAAACGCGCAGCGATCTCCTTCGCGGAGGGCGAGATTGGCGAGGATTTCAGCCGTGCAGCAGAGGATGGGGGCGTCGCGGTTGACTGAGGCGTCGCCGGTGCTCAGGCCGACGTTGTCGGGTCCGAACTCGCGGCAGAGGGCGAGCCATTTCTCGTTGACGAGGGCCTTGACAGGGCAGGTGTAAACCGAGCGATGGCCTTGGGCGAGGGCTTTGAAATGCAGGGCGGCGGCGACGAGGGATTTGCCGGAGCCGGTGGGGGTGTTGAGGATGACGTTCTTTTCGTCGAACAGTTCGAGGATTGCCTCTTCCTGGGCGGGATAGAGGGTCAAACCCTGTTCTTCGACGTATTCGAGGAATCGGCCAAAGAGCAGCGAGTTGCTCTGGTCGTCCCCACGAGGCAGGAAATCATACAAGGTGCGGCGCACGATGGTGGGAGTCTATCGGGCGGGGAGGCCGCGTTCAAGGAGGCTGGCGGTCGAGTTGGATCGAGAGTGTCATAGGCTCGCAGCGGGGACGCCGGTTCAGAGACGAGCGCTCAGGGAAACGTAAAGCGACCGGCCGATCCCCGGGAGGCGTTGGCCGACGGCGACATCGCTCTCAAGGACTCGATTAATGCCGCCGAGGTGATCGGTGTAATCCGTATCGAAGACGTTGTTGAGGCCGAGTTCGAGTTCGAGGTGGCGGTTCAACTGGAAGCGGGTCCGGAGGTTGAGCAGGGCGTAGGCGGGAGTAGGCGGTTCCTCGTTGTATTGGGCGACTTCGTCCTGGCGGTCGGCGAGCACGACTTCGATGGTGGTTAAGGAAACGCCCCAATGCAGGTCGGCAGCCACGGTGCCGTGGAGTGGGGCGATGCGGTAGAGATTATCGTCGGTATCGAGGTTCCGGCCGCGGACGTAGCTTAAGGTGCCGCGGAGGGTGAGTTGGCGGGTGACATCCCAGTTGGCGCGGGCGTCGACGCCGTAGAGTTGCGCGTCATTGAAGTTTTGGTATTGGAGCACCGGCTGTTGATTGGCATCGAGTCGGGGGATGGGAGTGCCCTGGATGAAATCGGTGACGTGGTTGTAGTAGGGGCTGATTTTCACCTGCCAGTTGGTGCCGTGATAGTCGGCGGTGAACGCGACCTGGTGGGAGGTTTCGGAGTCGAGATCGAGATTGCCGAGGTAACTGCGGCCGTCGGCTTGACCGGCGCTGGCACTGAGGGGAGTCCAGAGGAACCACTCGATGATGTTGGGCGCGCGGTTTTTGCGGGCGAACCCGAGCTCGTAGGTACTGTGGCGGTTGGGGATGTGACGCAGGGTGGCGGTGACGTCCAGATTGACTTCGTCTTGCTGATGATCGAGGGCATTGAAACGGGCGCGGTCGGCCGCCGCCGGGGCGAAGGATCGTTCGACATCAGCGGCATCGGCGATCACTGTATCAGCCCGCACGCCGAGCTGGGGTTGCCAGCGGGACTCAAGAAAGCCCAGCCACTCGGCGTAAGCGCCGATGCGATCGCGGGAGACATCGCGGAAGGTATCCTGTTGCATGCCGGTGGTGGCATTCTGCTGGTAGGCCTCGAACCGGTTGAAGAATGACTCGAACCCGATTCCAAGAAGATGATCCTGGACGAGGTCGTCCCAACCGAGTCGCAGGCCGAAGTCGTCGCTGGTGGCGGGTGAGAACATGCGCGGGCCGCGGGCCGGGCGCAGGGTGTAATTATCCATGAGGTGATCGATTTCGTGGTAGTACAGGCGGCTTTCCAGGTTGCCGACCGGCAGTTCGCCGCGGTAGCCCAATCCGGCCCGGAAGCTGTCGTCGCGGATCATGTCCATGGGCAGAGCCGGGGTGCCGGCGTCACGGGTTCGACCCCAGCCAAGGTCAAGGTCGACCAGGCCGGGTTTCGTGTTGGCGCCCAGTTGGACGCGGTGATGTTGGATGTCAAAGGCGGTGTCGCGGACGGTGCCATCCGGGTAACGATAATCGCGGGCGGTGGAGGAACTCCCTTCGTAGCCCGCGCTCAGTCGACGGTTGGCGAGTCCGGCCGCGCCGTTGAGGGTGAGGCCATCATCGCCGGTGCTCACCCGGGTGCCGAGCTCGCCGTAGTAGAGGAGGGAGTCATTGGTGGCAAAGCGGGGTGGTGGCGATTCGAGGGCGACGGTACCGCCCAGGCTGTCGCCTCCCAGGCTGACGGGTGTGATTCCCGCCATGACCCGCAGGGAATCGACACTCGAGGGTGCCGCATAGTGCAAGGGCGGGTCCATGTGATTCGGGCAGGCAGGCGTGATGTTCATGCCGTCCACGGCTACGCGGACCCGGTCGCCCCAGAGTCCATGGAGTTGGGGGATACCCGTCTGGGTTCCATTGCGCACGACGGCTGCGCCGGGGACGTCCAACAGGAGTTCCGCAGCGTCGCGGGCACGGAGGGATTCGATGCGTCGGGGGTTCAGGATTTCGGCGCTTAAGGGTGTGTGACTCCACCGGTCGCGGCCATAGACGACCACAGTCGGCAGGGGTACCGGGCTCGATGGTTCGATTTCGAGGGTGGAGGACTCGGGTGAGGGCGCGGCCGAGAGACTCGGAGAATCAAAGAGACTGGCGCCGCTCCAAAGGATGAGACTTAAGCAAAAGCACGGGGATTTCATATGGCATTGAGCTGTCATTTTTGCGGAGGTGAAAACGAATCGGCCAAGCCAACCTCAGGTCGACCGGGTTAACGGATCCTAAGCAGA
>JAHDYP010000130.1:3407-20281 GCA_023383055.1 Verrucomicrobiota bacterium
CCCTGCCGGGTATCGGCGAGGAGACCAGGTGCGGAGACGGGAATTACCGTGCTTTAGGGGGCGGAATGGGAGGTCGGCGGTCGAGGCTGTTGAGGCGGTGCAGTGCGGAGGTTACCTGGGGCAGTTCGGCCTGGCAGGATGGCACGGTCACACGCCGCAGGTCACAGAAGAGATCGGGTATTCGCGGGCTGGGAAGGGTTGGACGATCCGTCTCTTTTTCGCGTCCGGCCTGGACGACCCTGCAAAGTTTGCAGGGGTGCTTGCCATCGAAAGTGCGGCTGATCGCTTCGGAAATCGAGGTTCTGGTTGAATATGAAATGAGCATGCCACCCCAGGCGACCGACTGGAGCAGGAGCCAGTGGCCGCCGCTGGCCAGCAGCACGGACGCGATCGCCAGCACGGTGGCGAGGTGACGCGTTCGCGCGAAGTTCATATTGAGTTTGAGTTGGCCGGTTCGGGCGCGGTTGGGTGCGACGGGAACGACTGGGGCAGCGGCTGCTAGGGCCGGCGGGCGGTCCACGGCGCGGTTTGTTCCTGGCCGTCGACGGTCGTGCTGGCGGTGGCGGTGATGGCGCCGTTCTCCAACTGGCCCTGCATCTGATAAACCATGGCGCCACCGTCCGGACGGTCGCGACGCACGGTCCAGGTGAAACTGTTGCCGTCGAGTCGGCCATTCTCGCTGGCCAGCCAGCGGCTCGCATCGCGAGCGAACTGAGCCGAGACCCGGTTGCCGTCGACACTGATTTTGAGCGGCGCGGAGATCGGCTGGCCGTCAGGCCCGTTGATGGTCCAGATCCAGTCCCCGGCCAGTGGATGTTGCGCCTCGGCAGTCGCCTGGTTCTCGAGAATTCCGTTCAAGGCGGGTTCGATGCTCTTGGCCCAAAGCTCGTAGCCTATGGGGGAGAGATGGAGGTAGTCCGGCATGAGCTCGGTTGGGATCAGGCCCTGGGCGTCGAGAAACTTGTGACCGAAATCGACCCAGAGGACCTGGGAATCGTCGGCGAGGTTCCGGATGACCTGGTTCACGGAGAGGACTTTGCCGCGGTGGGCGGTGGGGTTTTCGCTCCTGGGGAAGATGGCGACGAGGAGGATTTTCGTATTCGGCAGGCGCGTCCGGAGTTCCCGCACGATGGCGGCGATACCGTCGGCGATCTGGCTTACCGAGTTATCTTCGCCGTTGGAATTGTTGGTGCCGATCATGACGACGGCGGCTTTGGGGTTCAGTCCCTCGAGGTTTCCATTCTGGAGGCGCCAGAGGACATGCTGGGTGCAGTCGCCGCCGATGCAGAGGTTCAGGGCGTTGTGCGGCGCGTAGTATTGCGCCCAGACTTCCTTGCCGGCGCCTTCCCAGCCCTGGGTGATGGAATCGCCAATGAAAATCAGCTGGGCGCGCTCTCCGGCTTCGGCGGCGCGTTCGTTCAGAAGCCGGTGCCGGTCCTGCCACCCGGATTCCGGGCGTGGCCGGGGATCGACGGCGGAGTGCGCGAGGACCAAGACGGTGGCGAGCCAGCCGGAAGCCAGGCGCAAAGCCGAGAACATCCAACGGGAAGCATGGGAGTAATGGGAATTCATGGGGCGCGGAGGTTGAGGGTTCAGTTAAAAGCCATCCTCCTGGGGTTTGGCGAAGAGGACGTTGAAGGTGGTCAATGAGCCGTAGCAGCGGGTGATGTATTGCTGCCATTCGATCTTGTCGGCCTCGGTCAGAGTGGTGCTGGCGTTGAGCTTTTGTTCCAGGACCCGGAGGTTGTTGCGGATCATGGTGATCTTGTGGAAGAAAACCTCGAGTTCGACCTCCTTGGTTTGGAGGGTGGGGTCGGCGGGGCGGAGGACGCACGTGCCGCCGTGCCAGCGTTTGGCGAGTTCATCGACGACGGTGTCGGGTTTCTCGATGCCGAGTCGTTGGAGGGTGGAGGCGACCGTTTCATCGATGAACTGGCGCAGGGGCAGTTCGAGGCCGGTCAGCGAGGCGGAAGGCTCGGCGGGCTCGAGGCCGCTGATTTCGGGGGCGACGGCGCGCACGCCTTCGGGGAACTGGATCTCGGCCGTGTGTTCGCCGATGCTTTTGACGGTGCCGATGCCGTATTGGGGGTGCCGGACCTGCTGGTGGATGTGGAGCGCCACAATTTTCATATGCTCATTGGAGCCTTACCCAATAGCTCGATCATTCCGAGCTTTGGAGAGAGTGGGGCATTTCGATCAAGTTTGCGAGAAAGTTTACGACGAAGTTTGACCGGCACGAGGGCGCGGAACGGGCGCCGGTTGGATGGAAAGGACAAAACCGCCGGTGAACAGGGTCACCGGCGGGCGGACTGTTTAGGGGACAAGAATGGGTCGTTGGCGGGTCAGCGGGTGCTCCAGAAGGAGGGGCTAAAGGCGTTCCACCCGGCGCCGGGGTAGATCTGGCTTTGGGTCAGCTCGCGGAACTGGTCGGGAGAAAGGTCGCCGCGGGCGTAGCGGTCGATGTCGGCTTTGCTGGCTTGCAGGGTGAGGATTGCGCGATGGGCATCGGTTTTCTCGCCGGCGGTGAGGACGGTCGCGTAGCGCTGTTGAACCTCGACATTCCTGCCGGTGCCGTCGGGTTTGTCGATGGTGGATTCGCGGCGCACTTGAAGCACGGGAGTTGCGGGTGCGCCCTGAACGCAGATGGTGACGGACTCATTGGCGGTCAATTGGCGCATATTGGAGGCGTTCCGGATGGCCTCGATCAGGTTTTGGCGCAGGCGATCGACCTTGTCCGCGTCGTAGGCCAGGGTTTCGGTATTAGGATCGCCGAACCAGCCTATGGGCAGGATGGGTTCGGGTGGCCTTGGATCTCCATAGAGTTCCTGTCGGGTCTGCTCCCAGGTGCTGGTGACATCGCTCTTGGCATCTTCGGACTTTTCCGGAGCCTGGACCGGCAGGGGAAGGAGTGGGAAATCGACGTTGACCATGAACAAGACACCGTAGCCATCGAGGTAAAGGCTGCGCACGGGGCTATGGTCCGGTCCGAACACGAGATCGATACCCATGGCGCGGGGGCTGCGTCGGGATTCGAGTTGGGTGGCTTTCTCGACGATACGGGACATGACCTTGAGATCCTCTTCCAACTGCGTTTGTGCCTCGGGATCGAGATCGCGCGTGCGGATGAGGAGCGATGGACTGGAGGGGCGCGGGGGGATGGGCAGGGCAAGGGCGGCGTGCAATCTGGCGGCAGCAACCGCATTGCGGGCGACATCGCCCGTTGAGTGTCGGATTTCGGCGACTTGATGTTCGAGTTGGCGTTGGGCTTGGGCGAGTTCCTGGTGTAACTGAGGGCCGATATCGATCGTGATATCCTCGGTGTGCCGTAGGGGTGCCGGCGGCAGAGCGCTTGGGGGTGTTTGCTGAGCTCGGGTCGTGGCGCCGCTCATCAGGGCGGTGATTGCGGCCAGGGCGGTGAGATATCGACATGGGTTCATGATTTGTCCTTGGTGTTTTCGGGCTAATTCGTGGGTGTGATCGGGTTCGCTTGACTGTAGTCCGCAAGCCGGACGAGTTGTTGTCGGGTTTGGCGCAGGCCAACATCGCTGTTGAGCGCGACGGTTTCGAGGTCCTTGCGCAAAGAGAGGTAATCCGCTGCGCGGGCGGTGTCCAGTCGGGTCAAGAGGCTTGCGATCTTCTGGTGGTCGGCCGACCGGTCGGATTGGTATAGCTCGACAAATTCACGCATGGCGGCGGCGGTATGGTCATGGGCGGCGGCCAGGGTGGCGGTGGTGCTTTCGGCGACTTGCGCTTTCAGCAGTTCTGCCAGTTCGCCGCGCAAGTCTTCGCGCAGGGCCGCGACGGTAGTAGGGGAGGTTGCTCCGGAGGAGCGGCCGAGGGCGAAGCCGAGGGCCAGCATGAGGATGGCGGCGGCGGCCCAGCGCACGAGCACCGGGTAGGGCCGGAGCGCCGGCGGGTTCACGGCTCGCTGGGGGAGTTGCCAGGAGTCAAGGTGTTGCTGGGCGCGCCGCCACTGTTCGATTTGGGTGCGACAGGATTCGCAATGGGCGAGATGATCTTCGAGGCGGGAGCGGGTTTGGGAGTCCACCTCACGATAGAGGTAGGCGACCCATTCCTGTGGATTGGGGTGTTTCATGGGAGTGCCTTTTGGCTGGTGCGACCTGCGGGAAGTGAGTGATCGGTCGCGCGGGATTCAAGTGTGCCCTGGAGTCGGCGGTTCATCAGGTTGAGGGCTTCGGCCATGCGGGATTTGACGGTACCTTCGGGCACGTTCAGGATTTCGGCAATTTCACGGAACTTGAGGTCCTCGTAATGGCGCAAGACCAGCACGGTGCGGTAAGTCTCCGGAAGGGTGCCGAGGGCTTGTCGGACCAGATGGCCTTCATCGGATTGGGCGGCGTGCCCGTCGGGTGTTGGCTCGGGCGAGACGAGCGTGGGCTCGCCCGTCTCGTGTTCCGGACCCGACCAGGGCTGCTCCCGGCGCTGGGGTGCGCGCAATTCGTCATAGCAGAGGTTAAGGGCGATGCGCCAGAGCCAGGTGGAGAAGCGGCTTTTCGGTTGATATTGCTTTCGTTGAGAGAAGACGCGGGAGAATGTTTCCTGGGTCAGATCCTCGGCGCGGTGCGGATCGCCGATCATGCGGAAGCAGAGGCTCAGGATGGGGGACTGCCAGCGGCACATGAGGCTGGTGAAGGCGGTTTCGTCGTCGTGCCTGGCGGTGCGCCACATAAGTTGCTCGTCGGTAATGCCCAAGAGCTTCTGGAATGGAGCAAAGCGAGAGGTCCCCATACAGCTACCCCAGCTCGGGTCCGGGATGGATTCGAGGGGCTGGACCACCGGCAGCCATGCCCTGCCATTCTTGACCTCTCAGCTTCGCGCCCATTTCAGAAGGTTATACGCGGCAGAGGGCGGTTTGGTTCGGAAAAAGTTTGGGAAAATGTGTAACCGCTTTGCCGGCGCAGTCCAAAAAGGCCGCAGGCGTCTGGCTTTTCTGGATGATCCGCACCACCTGGGCGTTCAACGCCGAAGGTTCAACGTCCAACGACGAACGGAAAGCGGCGCCCGCTGCCGCTTTGTGGGGTGTCGCTGCACTGCCGGGCGATCGAGGGTTCCGTGGACAGCGGACCGCGATGCAAAGCGGTGCCGGGGCACCGCAGTCCAAGACGCTTCGCGAGGTTCGGGGGCGTGGGGTGTGTTCAGCGCTTCTCGGGTGGCTCGCGCGCCGGGTCTGGGCACGGCGTCCTTGATCATCTGGCGGACCTCAAAGTCCTCGAGGTTCAACGCCATCATGCCCGCTTCAACCTTCGAGAGATCCAGCAGGGCGGACAGGTCACCCGCGCTGGCAGCGACATCAAAGATCTCGTGTGCGGAGCGCAATACCAGCTTGTAAAAGCCGTCTCCTGCGGATGTGCCGCTGGAGATTCCCTGATCCTGACGCAGCACGCGGATGGTGTCGGAAATACTGGAGCAACACCCGGATCCCGGCCGAACAGATCCACTCGGCCTGGGAGAGGTTGACGAAGAGCTCGCGCGCGCCGGCGCGGGAAGCCGTGAGGATCTCGACATCCAATAACTCTCGTTTCACGTTTCGATAGTCTTGACTTTGGTCAAGGCGAAGCGCAGACAGGGAACCTAATCTTCCAGCGTTACCGATCGCGTCCGGGCTTCTGTGAGAAAGTTCTGGGGTACGCCCGTTTCCCGGAGTGGCGGTGCGAAACCGCGATGAGTTGCATTCGGGCCAACTGGATTACTTTGGTGCTGGCGGCGTTCGCGCTGTTCCTGGCGTTGGAGCCGTGGCCATTTGCGAGCCCGGTGCGGACGGCGGATCCGATCGCGGCGTGGGCGACGGACCCGACGCCGGTGCGTCAGCCGGGTTTAAAGCCGCGGTACGTGGCTGCCGGTTTCGTGTATCGGTGCAGCGATTGCCACATGATCCTGCCGCCGCCGGCCGAAGCGGCGAGCCGATTGACCCAGCACACGGAGGTGGTGCTCGAGCACGGGATCAACACCCGCTGCTTCAACTGTCATCATCCCACGCGGCGGGACTTTTTTGTGGACGATTTCGGCCGGCCGATTCCCTGGGATCAACCTCAGTTGTTGTGCGCGAAGTGTCACGGGCCGGTTTACCGTGACTGGCAGCACGGCGCCCACGGTCGCGTCAACGGGTATTGGGACACTGCGCAGGGTTCGCCCTCGCGGCTTCGGTGCATTCACTGCCATGATCCTCACACTCCGCCATTCCCGGCGCTGCGGCCGGCACCGGGTCCGCAGACGCTGCGCATGGGTCCCGCGGTCCAGGGGGATCACGGTCACGGTCCGTTGCGAATCCACGCTTCGGGAAGGGAACCGTCCCAGGGGCATTGAGCCATGACCGAATCGCAATCGCATTCCGAAGCGGCGGGGCCGGAGGCAATGAGCCGACGCGGTTTCCTGGCCAAGGGCGTGGCGGCGCTGGCGGGGGCTTCGGCGGTGGCGGCCGCGTTATCGCCTTTGCGCGACCTGGATCCCGACGATCTTCCCACGGCGGAGGAGTTTCTGCAGAAGCACTACAAGGAAATGACGGCGGCCGACCGCGAGCGCGTGTTCGAGCGCATCCGCGAGGAGGTGGAACGTCGGCACGGGGTGACGCCGCACCTGACCGATCCGCCGCCGATGGACGGGGTGGAGTTCGTTTACGGGCTGAACCTCAGCCGCTGCATCGGATGCCGGAAATGCGTGCATGCCTGCGTCAAGGAGAACAACCCGTCGCGATCTCCCGAGATCCAGTACATCCGCGTGCTCGAGATGGCGAAGGGGAGCATTGATGTCGAGACGTCGAACCACCATTACGATCCGGAGACGGTGCCCAAGCCGGACAAGTATTACATGCCGGTGCAGTGCCATCAATGCGCCAAGCCGCCCTGTGTTAAGGTATGCCCGGTGGAAGCCACCTGGCAGGAACCGGATGGCATCACCGTGATCGATTACGATTGGTGCATCGGCTGCCGGTACTGCGAAGCGGCCTGTCCGTACTGGGCGCGCCGGTTTAACTTCGCCGAACCCCAGATTCCGGAAGGCGAGTTGAACCCGGACATGGCGTACCTGTCGAATCGTCCGCGGCAGAAGGGGACGATGGAGAAATGCACGTTTTGTCTGCACCGGACGCGGGTGGGCAAATTGCCGGCTTGCCTGGAAGTGTGTCCCACGGGCTCGCGGAAGTTTGGGAACGTGTTGGATCCGAACAGCGACGTGCATTACATCCTCAAGCACAAGCGGGTGTATGTGTTCAAGGAGGACGTGGGGACCTTGCCGCGGTTCTTTTATTACTTTGACGAGCGGGGCAGCCGGTATCACGAACCGATCGCGCCCGAGACGCCGGAGGGCGGGGCATGAGGCGGTATCTGGCATTTTTGTGGGACTGCTTCCGGCTGAGCTTTGTCGGTGACTGGCGCTATCATCTCTGGATGACCTTGCTGACGCTGGTGGCGTTGGGCGGGCTCCATGCCTACAGCCACCAGTTGGTGCATGGGTTGGTGACGACCGGGATGACCGACCAGGTGTCGTGGGGGCTCTACATCGCGAACTTCACGTATCTGGTGGGTTTGGCGGCGGCGGCGGCGATGCTGGTGATTCCGGTTTACATCTATCGCAATCTGCACCTGCACGACGTGGTGATTTTCGGCGAATTGCTGGCGGTCTCGGTGATTTTCATGTGTTTGATGTTTGTGATGGCGGATCTGGGGCGGCCGGACCGGTTCATGCACTTGATCTGGCGGTTCAACTTTCCGATCTCGATGTTGACCTGGGATGTCATCGCTTTGAACGGCTATTTGCTCCTGAACCTGCATATCTGTGGCTACCTGATTTACTGCGCCTATTGCGGGCGCAAACCGTCGAAGGCCTTCTACATCCCGTTCGTGTTCATCGCCATCGTCTGGGCCATCAGCATCCATACCGTCACCGCGTTCCTCTACGTCGGGCTCGGCGGACGGCCATTCTGGAACTCCGCCATCATCGCGCCGCGGTTTCTGGCCAGCGCGTTCGCCGCGGGACCGGCGTTCATCATTCTCACGCTCCAGATGGTCCGGCATTTTACCCGGCACCGGGTCAGCGACGACGCCCTGTTGACCCTGCGCCGGATCATGCAGGTGGCGATGATCATCAACGTGTTTCTATTGGCGTGCGAGGTGTTCACCGAATTCTACGCGGATACGCGGCACATCGCGTCCGCGCAGTACCTTTACCTGGGGTTGCACGGGAAGAACGCGTTGTTGCCCTGGATCTATAGTGCCATCGGGATGAGTTTGGCGGCCACCGCGCTGCTGGTGCTGCCCGCGTCGCGCGGACTCAAGACGCTGAATGTGGCGTGTGTGCTGGCCATCGTCGGCATCTGGATCGAGAAGGGGATGGGCTTGATCGTGCCGGCGTTCGTGCCGACGCCGCTGGGCGAGATCGTGGAGTATTTCCCGACTGCGCATGAGATCATGGTCTGTCTGGGGATCTGGGCGGCGGGCCTGTTGATTTACACCATCCTCGTGCGCGTTTCCGTCCCGGTCCTGGCCGGCCAGATTACCTACGCCCGACGCTGGGATGCCCCGGGCGTCGGAGCCGAGCCTCCGAAAACCCTGGTTTAACGCAGAGCAGAGAAACCACCATGAAAACGAACGTTGCCATCCTCGCCCGCCAGTCTCATCCGTGGATCCGCGGGCTGCTACGCGCTGGTGCCTGGGGCGAGTGTGTCGGGTTGACCGCCCTCATCCTCGCCGGTTGTGGTGCCGGGGCGCTCATCCAGCGCGCACATGGCCAGGCCTTCGGCCTGCCGGAGATGTCGAAGGAAACGCGGGCCTGCGTGGATTGTCACCGGCTCGAGAACCGCCCCATCTACCAGCAATGGGGCGCGAGCAAGCATTACCGCGCCAACGTGGGTTGTTATGAATGTCACGGCGCCCAGGCTGACGACGTTGACGCCTTTCAGCATGAAGGCCAGTGGATCGCCACGATTGTTTCGCCGAAGGACTGCGCCCGCTGTCACTCGAAGGAGGCCGAGGAGTTCGCCAATTCGCACCATTCGAAGGGCGCGCGGATTCTCGGTTCGCTCGACAACGCGCTGGCCGAGGTCGTTGAAGGCAACCGGGGTATGATCACGCCGGCGTTTCCGATGGGGAACAGCGCGGCAGCGGTCAACGGCTGCTGGCAATGCCATGGCAGCGAGGTCAAGGTGTTGCCAGGCGGCAAACTGGATCCGGCCACCTGGCCGAACACGGGGATCGGCCGGATCAACCCGGACGGATCCGAGGGTTCGTGTTCGGCATGTCATAGCCGGCATTCGTTTTCGGCGGCGCAGGCGCGGCATCCGGACAACTGCGGGAAATGTCACATGGGCCCCGATCATCCGCAGATGGAGATTTACTACGAGTCGAAGCACGGCATTGCGTTCCGCGCCTTCAAGGACGAGTTGAACCTGGATTCGTCGAAGTGGATCGTGGGCGAGGATTACCACCGGGCACCGACTTGCGCCACCTGTCATATGAGCGCCACGCCCGCCCGCCCGGCGACGAAAGACCGTCCGGCGACCGCGGGATTGGCGGTGTCGCACGACGTGGGCTTGCGGATCAGTTGGAACAATCGGCCGGCCATCTCGGTCCGCCCGGAGGTGAGCGACCAGAAGATGGGGTTGCCGGGTGCGAACGTGAACTGGCAGACCCGGCGCGAGAGCATGAAGACCGTTTGCATCAACTGTCACGAGCGGCAATGGGTGGACAACTTCTACGTGCAATACGACAGCCTGCTCGATCTGTATCACGACAAGTTCGCCAAGCCGGGACTGGAACTTTATACGCTGGCCAAGCCGCTCATGTCGCCGGTCGAGTTCGCGAATCCACTCGATTGGGTCTGGTACGAGCTCTGGCACCACGAGGGGCGCCGTGCGCGGCATGGGGCATCGATGATGGGGCCGGACTACACCCACTGGCACGGCACCTACGAGGTGGCCAAACATTTCTACGCGAAAATGATTCCGGATCTGGAACATCTGATCCGCGAAGGAAAACGCTCGGACGATGCCGTGAAAGTCAACGCCGCGGACGCCCTCGCGAAGAAGTTGGAGGAAGTGCTCGGCTCCACCAACCATCGTTGGTACCAGAACAAAATGGATCCGCGGGAGCGGCAGGAACGGGAACAGCGGCAGCTCGAGTTCCAGCAGCGGTACAAGTAGCCCGATGGAGGGCCGAGTTAAACGAGGCCGACCTTGAAAGGCGAACGGACAGCGGACTCGCAGTAGCTCGTCCCTCCAGAATGGAGGAGGCGAACACGAGAGCGGGAGAGCCGCGCGGTCCGCGGAGTCGGCCACATGAATCATGGTATTTACCGGTTATAGCCCATGAACCCGCACCGCCACCGCCTGCCGCCAGGTGGGCGACCGAAACACTGACACCGCCTACCCGTTGGGATCGGTTCGTCGAGACCGAGATCGGCTAGGCATGGCTGGCGTATGCGCGCTGGGATTCGGACTCGCACCTGTTTAATGCGAATTACGGGGTTTGTCCCGAGGCTCGGTTAACCGGCTACGGCGACAGGGGCCTGCTCGGTGCCGGGAGGACGTTCAAGTGGAAGCGTGGGATCCGCGCACTGACCCGTCAGGATGGAGGTCGGGCACGAGGTCGATGACGTCACGTTCGAGGCAGAAGGCGACGTCCTCGCGCAGGGTGGCGTGGGCCAGGAGTTTTCGGCCGTTGCGGGCGAACTGCATGGCACCGGTGAGATCGCCCTGCCAGCGTTCGTGGAGGGCGAGGGCGATGCTGGCGGAATCGGCGATGTGTCCATCGGCGTAAAGCGGCCACAGCCTGGCGCAGAGTGCGCCGGCTGCGAGGGTGTCTTCGAGAGCGGCTTCTTCGTAGGTGCCGCCACAAACGATGAGGAGCCGGGAGGGCGGCGTGCGCAAGAGAAGCTCGGCGACGGCCGCCAGGTTGCGGAAGCAGGCGACCAGTACGGAGGCCGACCCGGTGGCGGCGCGGAGCGCTCGGGTGCCGTTGGTGGTGGTCATGATCAGCGTGCGATCCTGGACGCGGTCGGGGGTGAATTCGCGCGGGGAATTGCCGAGATCGAATTCGGTGCCCTGGGCGAGGGCGGCCGGGATGCGGAGGCCATCGCGTTCGCCGGCGAGCAGGGCCGCGGGGTGCTGATGTTTGGTGGCGAGGGCCTCGGGGATATCGATGACGGGGATGATGGCCTGCGCGCCGTTGGCCAGGGCGGTGATCATGCTGGTGGTGGCGCGGAGGACGTCCAGGACGACGCAGGTCGTTTGGCTGAGATCGCGGGCGTGCAGAGTGGCGAATTCAGCGGGCGAGAAGAGGATTTCGAGATGGCGTTTCATAGGGCATGGGGAGTGGCTCGAACGCGGCGTCGCAGGTGAACCCGCATGTAATGGAAGAGGTATTGCTGGGCGTAACCGGCGTGGGGACCAAAGTGTGAGCGGGTGAAGCTGTCCAGGGTGGAGCGGTCGACCTGGCGTCCGGCGAAGTAGAGTTCACGCAGCGCCTTCAAGACCCAGACATCCACGGGGAAAGCGTCCTGGGCGCCGTACGCGAAGAGGAGGACGCAATTGGCGATCTTTTCGCCCACCCCGGGTAGTTCCATCAGTCTTTGGCGGGCGGCATCGGTGGGCCATCCGGCCAGTTCATCGAGCACGAGGGTGCGGTTGACGACGCGGCGCGCGGCGGCGAGCAGCGCGGGCGCACGAAAACCCATCTTGCAGGCGCGGAGGTCGGCTTCGGAGCGGGCCGCGATGCTCTCGGGGCGTGGAAAGGCCCAGGCCGGGGGAACGCCCGGGTGGTGGGGCAGGGGATCGCCGAATTGTCGGCAGAGGAGATCCACGATCTGGCGGATTTGAACGATCTGTTTGGTGGAGGAGAGAATAAACGAAGCGAGGCACTCCCAGGGATTCTGCCGCAGGAGTCGGAGTCCGCGGCAGGCGCTGAGGGCGGCGGAGAGGTGGGGATCGGCGGCGGGGAACGACGCCAGCACGCGATCGAGATCGAGGTCGACCTGGAGGTAATGGGTCAGCCAGGCCCAGTGCCGCACCGGGGGCCAGGTCCTGGCGCTGAGGCCATGGGCGTCGGCTTGCAGCCAGACCCACTGGCTGCCGATCACCCCCTGCCAGCCGTTGCCGTCGGGCTGCCAGCGGAAGCTTTGTCCGGAATCCAGGGTGGCAGCGAGATCGTATTGGCGCGCGCCGAGGTGGGTTTCGCTGAGGGCGGGCATGGGGTCAGCGGAGCCCGCGGCACTCGTAGAGATGGAGGTAGTGGAGGGTTTTCCCCTGTTGCCGCACCTCAATCACGGGGAGGGGGGTGACGCTATGGAACTGATCGCGGAGCCGGGCGGGTGTGGGTTTGGGGCGTTCGCCTTCGCGGACGAAGAGCGCGTTCTGGCCCTGCCTCAGTTCGTAGCCGGGCCAGAGATGGAACTGGTTCTTGGGACGATCCGCGGTGAGACAATAGACGAACGGTTCGGAGGCGACCGCCGTCCTGGCTTCGGGCAGGTAGAAGGAGATGAGGCCGGCGATGCCGTAATGATCCGCGATGATAAAGACCGGTTTACCCTCGGCGAGAAGCGAATCGCGGGCGCTTCCGACGTTGCGCACGGCGGATTCCCACCCGCGCACGCGTCTCAGGGGATCCCATTTCACGGGCAGTGAAAGGCCGGTGAGGCTGCGAACGTTGTCGGTTTCGTGCAGGAGAAACACGGCAATAGCGCCGAGGGCGACTCCCGTGGCGAACCAGGGTTTGACGAACGTGGCGCCCTGTCGGAACCGATCGGTCCAGTAGATGACGGTCAGCGCCAGGAGCGGGATGACGGCCGGGGCGATCCAGTTCGGGTGGACGCGGGAGCGCAGGCTGAACAGCAGGCAGAGCAGGAGCAAGGGTGCGCCCATGCTGAAAAGGTAGAGTGACAGAGGTCTTCGCTCGGTTTGTTTCAGAATGCCGATCAAGGCGCCGAGCAGGCCTAGGAAGTAGACCGGGTTGAGCAAGCCGATTTCGGCGCCGATGAACTCGCCGAAATACCGGAGGGTCGGCTGCCACGCCCGGTCCAGTCCGCCGCGCTCGCCGAGATGGGTGAGGCCGATCCAATCGTGCTGGATGTTCCAAATCAGTATGGGCAGGAAAAAAAGGAGGCTGAGGGCGAGGGCGACATAGGGACCGGGTCGGCGGAGTTGCCGGCGCGCGGGGGGCCAGAGGATGAAGAAGACGGCGAAGGACAACCATTGGAGGAGTGCCACGTATTTGCTGAGCAGGCCGAGGCCGAGCCAAAGTCCGCACCAGATCCAGGGTGCCAGCCGGTCCTGGTGGATGGCCTGCCAGCCGGCGACGAGAGCGGCAGTCCAGAAGAGGACCGAGAGCGGGTCGATGGTCATGAGGGTGGAGCCCGCCGCCAGCAAAGGGGTGGTGGAAGCCATGCCCAACAGCCAGAAGCCGAGTCGGGCCTGGGCGTTGCGGGCGAAGAAATGGAGCATGAGGAGGCTGACCGTAGCGCCGATCAGCGGGGAGAAGAAGCGAACGCCGAACCCGGTGTCGCCCCAGAGAGCGGTACCGAGGAACTGGGTGTAGGCGATCATGGGCGGCTTGCTGTAGTAGGAGAGGTCGAGGTGTTTGGACCAGACCCACTGATAAGCTTCGTCCTCGCTCAACTCGATGCGGTCGCTGGCGAGGTAACCCCACCGGGCCACCAGCAGGATGGCAATCAGCACGTAGCCGAGCCGGAGCCAGTGTGCTTGGAGATCGAGGTCCGCGGGGGGCGGTGATTCGGGGGGGGGACGAGGTTGCGGGTGTTTGAGCGACGGCAAGCGCTGGTGCCAGAGCGGCCACCAGCGTCGGCCAAGCCCGGCCCAGAGACGATCCGCGCCCCAGATCGTCAGGCCGGCGCAAGCGGTGCCGAGGATGGCGCCGACGAGGACATCGCTGGGGAAATGAGCGCCGTTATAGACCCGGGAGATGGCGATGGCGCCGGCGACCGGCAGCAGGACGAGGGCTTTGCGTCGATAGAACCAAACCATGACCGCGACGACGGTGAAACTGTTGGCGGCATGACCGGAGGGCATGCTTCTCGGTTTGCCCTGGCCGACCAACAGCCGGGTTTCGGGCAGGAGATCGGCCGGGCGGGGACGACGGATGGCCTGTTTCAGAGGGCCGATGACGAGCGATTCGCCGAGCACCACGGCCGCGATCGCAAAGAGCAGGCAGGCGCGGAGGCGCGCATTGCCGAGCCAGAGCATGAAGGGGACAGCCACGAGGGCCGGTAGCAGGATGAGTTTGCTGTCGCTGAACAGCGGCATGAGCAGATCGCACGCGGGATTGCTCAGCGTCTGGTTGATCCAACGGAAGCACGCCAGGTCGATGGATAGCAGCCACCACATCAATAGACCACGAGCGAACGCACGGGATGCGGCCGGAGCTTCTCCCGGCCGTGCAGAAACGACAGCTCGATGAAGAAGGCGATCTCGAGCACCTGGGCGCCGGCTTTGGTGACGAGGCTGGCGGCGGCGGCGGCGGTGCCGCCGGTGGCGAGGAGATCATCGATCAGCAACACCCGGTTGCCCGGGGTAAAGGCGTCCTGGTGGATGGCGATGGTATTGGACCCGTATTCGAGGTCGTAGCGTTCCTCGTAGGTGTGGTAGGGGAGTTTGCCTTGCTTGCGAATCGGGACGAAGCCGGCCCGGAGCTGAAGGGCCGCCGCGGCGGCGAAGATGAAGCCACGGGCATCGATGCCGACCACGGCGTCGATCTGACCCGGTTGCCAGGGGCCGACGAGTTGTTCGATACAGGCCGCGAACAGGGTCGGGCTGGCCAGCACGGGGGTGATGTCCTTGAACTGAATGCCCGGCGAAGGAAAATCCGGGACGTTGCGGATGGCGCTTGCGAGATCCGAAGGAGTGGCGCGGGCCGTGTTCATTTGGGTCGAGTCGATGCAAACCGGACGACTGGCGACCGGTCACCGCCCTGCGCCGACCCCCGCGGCTGGCGAAGGGGTCACACGCGGGATCGTGATTCACGCGCTCAGGTTCGGGCGGCTTCGAGCTTCTCGACCATTCGACGGAGTTTGGCAAGCGCAATGTTCTGGATCTGGCGCACGCGTTCCCGGGTGACGCCGAACTTCTGACCCACCTCCTCGAGAGTCTTTTCGGTGCCGCCATCGAGGCCAAACCGGAAGCGCAGGATCGTGGCTTCCCGGGGGTCGAGTTTGGTGACCATCTCCTGGAGCATGGCCGTCACGGTTTTGCCTTCCAGCTGCTGGTAAGGAGTTTCGGCATTTTCATCCTGAACGACCTCGGCAAAAGTGTTGGAATCGTCGTCGCCGATCGGAGCGTCGAGGGACGCGGGGCGGATGGCGGCGGTGCGCAATTGGCCGACGCGGGAGGCGGTCATGCCGAGTTCCTCGCCCAGTTCCTCGTCGGTCGGCTCCCGGCCCAGTTCCTCGTGCAGGCGCATAGCCACCCGTCGCATGCGGGAGATGCGGTCGACCAGATGCACTGGCAGCCGGATAGTTTTGGATTGGTTGGCGAGCGCGCGTTTGATGGATTGTTTGATCCACCAGGCGCCGTAGGTGGAGAGCTTGCCGCCTTTGGCCGGGTCGAAACGTTCGACGGCCTTCATGAGGCCGATGTTGCCTTCACTGATCAGGTCGAGCAGGGGCAGGCCGAGTCCCTCGTAATCGCGCGCGATCTTGACGACCAGCCGGAGGTTCGCCTTGATCATCTGCTCGCGCGCCTTTTTGTCGCCGCGTTTGATGCGGGCGGCCAACTCCACTTCCTCCTGCGGAGTGAGCAGCCGCACCTGGCCAATCTCGCGGAGGTAAAGCTTGATGGCGGTGTCGCCGTCGTAGCTGCCGCGATCAGGTCTCTCCGCGGGTGTCGCGGGGACCAGGCGTGGCGGAGCGACGGTGCCTTCCGCGGGGGTAGCCGGCTTGGCCAAGGTGGGCGGCGCCGAATTCGACTTGGTTCCGCGGCGCGGGCGGGCGCCCCGGGGGGCGGGTTTCGCGGCACGAGTTTTGACGGCACGGCGGGCGCGCGCTTTGCCTTTGATTGAAACGACCATGGCCATGAATGACGCGGGATGGTTATTAGGTCACCGGCAGTCGACCGAGCGAGGGCGCAACTCCGTGTCCCATATTGGAACCCCGTAAGGCCGGATTAGTTGCGTCGCGAAGCCATGATCAAATAGAGCAGCTGCAACACCGCGGCGATCATTGCGGCCACATAGGTGAGCGCGGCGGCGTTGAGCACGCGGCTCACCGCTCCATGCTCGCTATTATGGATCAGGCCCAGACGCAGGAGTTGTTCCTTGGCCCGTCGGCTGGCGTCGAACTCCACCGGCAGGGTGATGATCTGGAACAGGGTGATGACGGCGAATACGCCGATGGCAATGCCGATAATCTTGTGAAAGAAGAACGGCCCGAGGAACCAGCCCAGCGCGGTAATCCAAACCGCCGCGGAACTGGCGAAGGAGGTGACGGGCACCAGTGCCATCCGCAACTTCAGCGGGGCGTAGGCGGCCTTATGCTGCAGCGCATGGCCGGCTTCGTGGGCGGCAACACCCAAGGCGGCGAGGGATCGTCCGTGGAAGTTCTCGGACGAGAGACAGAGCGTTTTGTGGATCGGGTCGTAATGATCGGTGAGTTGCCCGGGCACTTCCCGCACGGGCATGCCGCTGAGGCCGGCCTGGTCCAGGATTTCACGAGCCGCTTCCGCGCCCGAGAGCCCGGTGCTGGCTCGAACCCGCACATATTTACCGTAGGTGGAGCTAAGGCGGAACTGGGCATAGAGGCCCAGGAGCAGGCCTGGAATAAAGAACACCCACCAGTATTGGTCGAGCATGATCATCATAGCTTTGTGTCTTTAACGTGTCGGTGAAGCTCGCATCAGCGTCCGTTTGGCTCCATTCCGG
>JAHDYP010000131.1 GCA_023383055.1 Verrucomicrobiota bacterium
GGAACGTGAAAATCATCACGACCGATGGCCGGGTCACCCTGCGCGGCCCCGTCGAGAGCGCCCAGGAGAAACGGATCATCGGTGAAATCGCGGACCGCGCGGTGCGCGCCGAGAATGTGGACAACCAGCTCGAGGTGAAGCTCCCCGCCACCACCACCAGCCGCAACTGATGGCCACAACCCGCGATTTCGCGCACGAGAAGAACACTAAAGCTCCGGAAGGGGCGGTTGCCGGCGCCGGCACGGGCGGTATCGCCGGGGATGCTTTTGGCCACTCCAGAACCACGCGCTGCTGTCGCCCACGCTGCTTTCGCTGCGGTTCATCCTGCTGATCTCCCTCGCGGTCAATTCGGTCATCTCCCGGTTGGGGTGAACACCCCATGGCGCCTCAGTGGTCCCTCGGTTTAGGGTCACGCGATGAAGAACTCTCACCCGAAGAAGGGGCTGACGTTCGGTGAGTACGTCGCCAGCGTTTACGAAACCTGCGGCAAAAGGCGGGCCGGAGCAAAGATCCAACTCGCGATCGATGCACACCTCGTTGAATTTCTCGGCCGACGCCGTTTCGTGGTTTCATAGCAGCGTAGAACAAAGACACAGATGATGAACACGATTACAGTGAAAGACGGTACGCAGATCTACTACAAGGACTGGGGCGCGGGACCGCCCGTAGTGTTCAGCCACGGCTGGCCTCTGAACGCGGATAGCTGGGGGGCTCAGATGCTGTTTCTGGCCTCCAAGGGCTATCGCTGCATTGCCCATGACCGGCGCGGCCATGGCCGGTCGAGCCAGCCCTGGAACGGCAACGAGATGGACACCTATGCCGACGACCTCTCGGAGCTCATCGAAACGCTCGGCCTGAAGGGCGCCGTCCTGATCGGCTTCTCCGCGGGCGGCGGCGAAGTGGCCCGCTATATTGGCCGCCACGGCACGAAACGGGTGGCCAAGGCGGCGTTGATCTCCGCCGTCCCGCCGCTGATGCTGAAGACGGTCGCCAACCCTCGCGGCTTACCGATGGAGGTATTCGATCAGATCCGCCAGGGCTCCACTGCCGACCGCTCTCAGTTCTACCTGGATCTCGCCAGCGGCCCGTTTTTCGGGGCCAACCGGCCCGGCGCCAAGGTTTCGCAAGGCATGATCGACTCGTTCTGGCTTCAGGGGATGCAAGCCGGTGCCAAGAACACCTTCGACTGCATCGCGGCGTTCTCCGAGACGGATTTTACCGAAGACCTCAAGCGGTTCGACGTGCCGACGCTGATTGTTCACGGCGATGACGACCAGATCGTGCCGATTGATGCCGCCGGCAGAGCCTCCGCCAGAATCGTTGAGAACGCGGACCTGATCGTGTATTCCGGCGCACCTCACGGCCTCACGGACACGCACAAGGACAAGCTCAATGCCGACCTGCTCTCATTCCTGACGGTCCGCGAGGGCATGATTCCAGAAACATGAAGTCCCTGATCGGCGTCGCGCTGATGTTCCTCGAACGGCCGGGCTTCCCGGTTGAAGGAGACCGGAAAAAGGAGACGAAGTGCGGAAGCCAATCAAGTGCGTCGGTCTCCTGGGACAAGGAAGCTGGGACGCGCTCTTCGGCATGGCGGGATTGGTCGCCGGCTCCTGGGTGTTTGCCGAGCTTTCCGGATGGAGCCAGCGAACGGTCGAGACATGGGGCGATCTCGGCAAAGTCCTGCTGCCGGATCTGCTGCGCCTGCCCCGCACCGCGTTTGCCATCGGCCTGGCGGTGGCGCTCATCACCCTCATTCTGGTCTTGGAACGATTCACGATCCGTTAAGCGCGAACCGATGAACCCGCGAAGAACGATCACGCTTCTCCAGGCATGAAGGCTCATGAAGAACCCTGCTGTGAAGTTGCTCCCAACCATCTTCTCGTGGCTGAAGCGCCGGGTTCCGGCATTTGATTGGCTCGCGCACTACCAGCGCAAGCAGTTGCCGGGCGATGCCCTCGCGGGCGTGATCGTCGCGACGCTGCTCATCCCGCAGGCCATGGCTTATGCGCTGCTCGCCGGTTTGCCGCCGCAGGTAGGTGTATACCCCATAGCGGCGCCCGTCATTCCGGCCTAAGGGTGGTGTCGCGATCGAAGACGTACTCTCGCAAGAGCCGGAATACCAATAAAGCACGATTACCACAAAATTTAGAACTTGAACGAGGCAAAGAAATCCGTGCATTGGCACGCGCTGGAGCCGGAGGTGCTCGCTGAGCGGCTCGACTCCGGAGAGGAGGGTCTCGACGCGGTGCAAGCGAAACAACGGCTGGAAAGCTGGGGGCCGAATTCGCTGGAAACCGAAGAAGGTGTGAGCCCGTTGCGCTTGCTGGTGCGGCAAGTGCAGAACCCGTTGATCTACCTGTTGATCGGTGCGGCGGTGTTGTCCTTGGTGATCGGCCATCCCGTGGATGCGGCGGTGATTGCCGGCGTCGTCGTCTTGAACACCCTGCTGGGGTTCTTTCAGGAGTGGCGGGCTGAGGGCGCCCTGGAAGCTCTGCGCAAGTTGGCCGCGCACCGCGCCCGGGTCTTGCGGGGCGGAAAACCGACCGAGATCGATGCCGCTGACGTGGTGCCTGGAGACGTGCTGGTGCTCGAAACGGGGGATTGGGTGGCTGCCGACGCTCGAGTCCTTTCCGGCGATAATCTCAAGACGGACGAATCGGCTCTGACGGGGGAATCGGAACCGGTCGCTAAACAGTCGGGAAACGTCGAGGAAGACACACCCATGGCGGATCGGCACAACATGGTGTCGATGTCGACCAACGTGACCGGCGGCCGCGGCCGGGCGATGGTGGTCGAGACCGGAATGGGTACCGTCATAGGCCGGATAGCCGGGGAGGTGCGCGCCACGGTCCGGGAGAGCACGCCGTTGCAGAAGCGCATGCATAAACTGGGTATCGTCCTGGGCATCGGCGGGGTCGCCCTGGCGATAGTCGTGTTCGGACTGGGCCTGTTACGGGGCCACGAATGGATCGAGATGCTGATGTTTTCCGTAGCTGTGGCCGTCGCCGCCATCCCGGAAGGCCTGCCGGCCGTCATCAGCGTGACCCTGGCCCTGGGGGTGCGGCGCATGGCCCAGCAAAACGCGATCATCCGGCGCATGTCGGCCGTCGAGACGCTCGGCTCCACCACCGTTATCTGCACCGACAAGACCGGAACGATCACGGAGAATCAAATGACCGTGCGCCAGATCTGGGCTGGTGGCCAGGCCTTCGCGGTCAGCGGCGATGGCTATCGGCCCGAAGGGGAGTTGCGGGCGGCGGGCGGCGGAGCGATTGGACAGCGGCCCGAGGCCCTGGAAAGGCTGCTGCGAATCGGCGCGCTGGCTAGCAACGCCAAACTCAAAGAAGCGGACGGTCAGTGGCATGTCGAGGGAAATCCCAGTGAAGGCGCGCTGTTGGCGGTGGCGATCAAGGCCGGCACGGATCTCGACCCGTTACGGAAGGAAGGGCAGCGCCTCGCGGAGATCCCTTTCTCGAGCGATGCCAAGTACATGGCGACCCTCCATCCGGAAGCGGACGGCGACAAACGTGTCGCCTGCGTCAAGGGCGCTCCGGAACGGATCCTCGAATTCAGCTCGCACGTGTTGCGGGACGGCGAGCGGGTGGAATTGAACGGCGATCTTCGCCGGGAGATCTTTGAGACCATCGGACACTATGCCGCTCAGGCGCTCCGGGTCATGGCCGGCGCCTACCGGCAGATGCCACCAGGCCAGGACCTGCTGGAACCGGCCGACGTCGAGGGCGGCCTGACCTTCGCCGGGCTCTGGGGCATCCTCGATCCACCGCGCAAGGAAAGCACGCAGGCCGTGCGCGACGCCAAGGAAGCCGGGATCCATCCGGTCATGATCACGGGCGATCACGCGATCACGGCGCTGGCGATTGCCCGGCAAGTGGGGATTACCGAAGCCGATCAAGTTGTGACCGGAGCGGAGATCGAGAAGATGGAGAAACCTGCTCTGGCCAGGGCGGCACTGGAAGGAGGCGTCTTCGCCCGGGTCACCCCCACGCACAAACTCAAGCTCATGCAGGCGCTCAAGGAGCAAGGTCATGTTGTCGCCATGACCGGTGACGGCGTGAATGACGCCCCCGCGCTCAAAGGCGCGGATATCGGGATCGCCATGGGCCGGGCCGGCACCGAGGTGGCCAAGGAGGCCGCCGACATGGTGCTCACGGACGACAACTTTGCCACGATCGTTCACGCTGTGGAAGAGGGGCGGGTGATCTACAGCAACCTGCGCCGCGTGGTTTACTTCCTCCTGACGACTAATCTGGGCGAAATCCTCACTCTGGTTGGCGCGCTGATCATCGGTCTGGACCTGCCCATGACCGCGGTCATGATTCTCTGGATCAACCTGGTGACCGATGGCGCTTGCACGGTGCCTCTCGGCGTCGAGCCCAAACACTCGGATGTCCTCAAACACCCGCCGCGGGATCCCAAAGCCTTCATTGTGGACCGTCTGGTGGCTCTGCGCATGGCGCTGCTGATGCCGATCATGGCCGCCGGCACGTTGGGCTTGTTCTGGTATGCGCGACAGACTGGCGAGCTGGATTACGCGCGGACCGTCGCCTTCACCGCGATGGCGACTTTCCAGTGGTTCCAGGTTATTAATGCGCGATCCAACTACCAGTCCATCTTTTCCATCGGCCTTTTCAGCAACCGCTGGTTGCTGCTGGGCGTGGGGATCGCAATTCTGATGCAACTCCTGGCCGTGCACACTTCGATTGGCCACACGCTTCTGGGTACCACCGGGCTGTCGTGGATGGACTGGGTCCGGATCGTCGCGGTGTCGGGCTCGATTTGGGTGGCGGATGAGATCCTGAAGTGGCTCGGCGTGTACGGCAAGCCACGGACGCAGGTGGGGCAAACACCCCATGGCGCCTCCGCTGTTACTCGATTTAGTGTCACGCAATGAAGACTTATCACCCGAAGAAGAGGCTGACGTTCGGTGAGTACGTCGCCGGCGTTTACGAAACCTGTGGCAAAAGGCGGGCCAGAGCAAAGGTCCAACTCGCGGTCAATGCACACCTGGTTCAGTTTTTGGGCCGACGCCGTTTCGTGATTTCGTAACCGCTTGGGTCAGTAGTTCCGCGCCACTCGCAGAGCGCGGTCCCAGTCCTGATGGAAGACGTACTCTCGCAAGCTGCAGGCCCAGGCAATCGAATCCTCCCAAGCCAACCGGCGCCGATCCACAGATGAGATGTTCGGGATCGTTCAGACGGTAGGGTTAGACCCCATAGCGCGCAGCCAGCCCGGGGCTTAACGTGGCTGCAGTAGTGAAGTGAAAAAAACGGAAAACCAACTGAATCACACTGAAAGGTTGTTATGAACAGAATCGTTTCCCTCGCCTTATTGGTGGGTGGCATTGTGCTCTTGGTCTTTGGAATCAGCGCCACGGATTCTTTCGGCTCGGACGTCTCCAGATTCTTCACGGGATCGCCGACCGACAAAGCCATTTGGATGCTCCTGGGTGGGGCCGTTGCCACCGTTGTTGGCCTCGGGCTGACCTTGCGCAATTGGCGGCACGTCTGAGCCGCTGGAGCAAACACCACGACCATGCCAGCCAGGGTAGCCAGCCCGCCGGACACTTCACTTCCTGACAACAAAGAACTGCTTTCCTAAACACAGATGAAAGAACCCAATGCTATGAGCAAACAAACACAAGCCATCAGTGATGACGTGGGCCAACTGGCCGAAGACGCCCGCGCCTTGGTGACGGCCACCGCCAACGATGCCAAAGCCAAAGTCGGCGAAGCCCGCCAGCATCTCGCCTCCGCGGCGGAAAGCGGCAAAGCACTCTGCGGCCGGGTGCGTGACCAAGCGATCGAGGGCGGCAAAGTAGCCGACAAGGCCGTGCGTGGGCACCCTTATCAAGCCATCGGCATCGCCTTCGGCGTGGGGGCGCTCATTGGCGATCTGCTCGCGCGGCGGTATTCCCACAATGGCGATTGATCGGCCAAATCGCCTGCTTTTGGCCTCGGCCTGACCTTGCGCAGACCGTCCGGAGGTTCTTTGCAGCGCGGCTTCAGCAAAGGCCCGCGCGGGCCACGGTCACTCCGGTGGGCGAGCTGGAACAGAAGTGGGCCAAAAACCCACGGATGACGATCTGCAATTCGCCGAAGGCAAGCAGGATGAACTGCCGGGCCGAATTCAGGAGCGGTTCCAGCACCACCGAGCGACTCACCGGAACAACTTGAACAAGCAACAGCACCCCCTAAGAAATCCAACGGCTTGAGCAAACAAACACACGCCATCGGCATCGCCTTCGGCATGGGAGCGCTCATGGGCGGTCTGCGCGCACGCCGGAATTCCCACGACGGCGATATTGATCCGTCCTGGATCAATGGCGAAAGGACCGTGGCCGTTCGGCGAGATGGCACACCACCCCAGCGCTATGAACCCGATCACATTCGAATGCCCACACTGTCATGAGCCAAACGTCGGCGATGAATCGATGTACGGCCAACGCGTTGAGTGCCGGAAGTGCCGGGTAACGATTCTTATTCCTCCGGCGCCCGTGGTCAGCACGCAGCCGCAGACCGCGCGGTTGATACCGGAACCGCCCGCCACGGCAGCGCCTGGATTGGAGGAGGCTGTTCCGGAGACCGAAATCTTCAGACTATCTCCGGTCGCACGGGCCTATCCGGGGCAGATCCTCCTGGGGCTGATCCTCATTGGCGTGGCTGCGGGGCTCGCGGTTCGTGCTCAAGATTTCTCCTGGCCACACTGGGTAGCCCTGGCCCCGCTTGCTCTCGGTCTGTTGGTGCTGCTGCTGGTTTGGATCCGGGTCAAGTCTTCCAGTTACCGCTTGACCAACCAAAGGCTATTCGTTCGTCGCGGCTGGTGGTCACGGCAGGTGAATGAACTGGAGCTATATCGTGTGAAAGACGTGGTGGTGCATCAGCGGAGCCTGCAACGCCTGTTGGGTTACGGCACCATCAAGGTGCTGGCCGACGATGACACCACTCCGGAAGTGGACCTGGTGAGAGTCTCACGGCCGATGAAAGTCAAAGAGATGATCCGAACCCAGTACCGGGCCGCGCGCCAGCGGGAGGGCGTGCAACCCACCGAGTTCATGCAATCACCCTGACCCCGCGACGGGCTTGACGGCACGCAATGGGCGGGAGCATTCGCCTTCAACGCGTTCAATGGGACGGGCGTCATGGGGTAAACACCCTATGGCGCCCGGCTGGGTTTCCGGTTCTAGTAATACTCAATGAAGACTCATCATCCCACCTTGACTCAACGGATCGTTCTCTTGTTACTGGCCGCCACTCTCCTGGCCACGGTCGGAGTCGGCTGTAATACCGCCAAGGGCTTCGGCAAAGACATGGAAAAGGCGGGTGAAAAGATCCAGGACGGAGCGGACTAGCCCATGAAAGACCCAGTCTACAAGATCATCGAAATCACCGGCACCTCGACCACGTCAATCGAGGACGCCGTGGATAAGGCCATCAAACGGGCGCACCGCACCGTTAAGAAACTGTGCTGGTTCCAGGTGGTGGAAGTCCGCGGGAGCATCGACAAGGGGAAGGTCCAGCACTGGCAGGTAACCATCAAGGTTGGCTTCTCCGTGGACAGCTGAGCGTGGCGGTAAACGGCCTCGGCGCCAGATCGGATGTGCCGCGGGCTTTGGGTGAAGCTGATCCGCAGCCTCGCGGTTTCAGATCGGGTTCATTAAACCGCTCAAAGTTATGGAACGTATCGCACTCAGCAGCTCGCTCGGCAAGCTCCTGGATTGGTGCAGGACACAGTCGGCGACGGATTTGCATGCCCAGGCGGATCGGCGCTACGCCTACCGCGTGGACGGCAAGCTCGAGCGGATTCCTCCGGAGCAGTTCCCAGTGCCGACGAACGATGACATTGTCAAGATGCTGCGGGAGGCATTCTCGAGCTCGGTTTGTGACCGCATCGAGAAACAATACGAGATGGACCTGAGTTTCCTGTGCGACCGGATGCGCTACCGCGCCAACTTCAGCAAACAACAAGGCGCCCAGTCGTTCTCCTTCCGCGTGGTGCCGCAACGCATCCCCCAACTCGACGATCTCCAGTTGCCCGCGATGCTGGCGGAGCTGGTCAAGGAACCCCGCGGGCTGTTGCTCGTCACCGGAGCGTCGGGACAAGGGAAGAGCACGACGGCCTGCGCGTTGCTCCAGCGGCTCAACGAGACGTTGGCTCTGCGAATCATTACCATCGAGGATCCCATCGAGTACCTTTTCCTCGAGGATCAATGTCAGTTTGAGCAGCGGGAGGTTGGGGTGGACACCGCCAGTTTCGCCGAGGCCATCCGCAACGCGGTACGGCAGGACCCGGAGGTCATCTTTATCGGCGAAATCCGGGATCGGCCGACGGTTCAGACCGCCATGCAGGCGGCCGAGACCGGGCATCTGGTGCTGGCCACGCTCCACGCGGATTCGGTCTGCCAGACCCTCGACCGCATTCGTGAACTCCATCCCGCTTCGGAGCAGGACAACGCCAGCGCGCTGCTCGCCCGAAGCCTGAATGCGATCCTTTGTCAACGGTTGGTGCCGGGCACTGCGAATAAGCGGATCCCCTGTCTGGAGATCATGAGGCACACCGCCGCCACGCAGGAGGCGATCGCCCGCAACGACTTGAATCTTCTGACGGGTATCATTGAGGCTTCCGTCAGCGAAGGGATGCACAGCTTCGATCAGCATCTGATGCAACATCTCAGGCAAGGGTTGCTGTCCGAGGAAACCGCCCGGTATTACGCCGTCAATTGGAACCGCCTGGACATGGAAATGCACGGTTATGTGGCAGCCTCGTCCGGCATCTTGAAGCCTGACGCCAAGCAATGAAGTTCTACCAGCCAGGCCGCCTGGCTCGCCCACGACCGGGAAAGAAAGGCCGAAGCCGATCACGACGGCGGCTGGTGGTCTGGGTGGGGATTTCCTTCGGTGTGGTCGCGCTCGTTGTGGCGGGGTTCGTCTTCGGGTTCGGCGGGGCGATCCTCAGCCACTTTGGCAAAGCAAAGGCCGAGCGCGCGTTTGCCAAGGCGTACCCGGGGTCGGTCTTGCGGATCGGCGAACTGGATTACGCGATGGGCGCCAATCGCCTGGTCGCTCAACAGGTCGTCCTGGGCGCCACGAACACGACGCTCGAAATCGGCCAGGTCACACTGACGGGCGTTCGCTGGGCGCGGCTGCTTTGGGGCCAGGCCGCGCTCGCCGAGGTTCTTGACCGGGCCAGTCTCGAAGCGGCGAATCTCAAGGTGGTATTCCCCGAGATGCAATATGGGATCCGCTGTGCCCGGCTGCAGGCGTCGGTGGTGGATTCAGAGCTGATTGCCGAGAAGGCGGAGCTGCAGCCGTTGGTTGAAGACGAGGCGCTCTTCGCCGCCGGTGCGTTTCGAACCACGCGGTATCGTGTGGTCCTGCCCGAGTGCCGGGTGCGGGGCCTGGAGTATGGCGACGCGCTCCGGGGGAGATCCTACCGGGCCCGGTCGGTCTGGTTGTCGCGGCCCGGATTGGATGCGTTGATCAACCGGGACAAGCCGCCGCGTCCGTTCGTGAAGAGTCCGCTGATGGTGCACGAGGCGTTGGCGGCCATCCAACCACCCTTCCAAGTGGACCAACTCAGCATCACCAACGGCCTGATCACCTATGCCGAGCGGGCGTCGCCCGGGGCCGATCCCGCCGTGCTGACGTTCGACGCCGTGACCCTGTCCGTGGCGGGCATCGCCAACCAGGGCGCGGCGACTGCCGCCATTGAACTCCGGGGACAGGGCGACCTCATGCGTGCCGGAACGTTGGAGGTGGCGATGTCCATACCGATCACGCCCTCCGACTTGGCGCTCCACTACTCCGGGTCGCTCAGCGCGATGGATCTGACTCGCCTGGATGCGTTCCTTGGTTTGGCAGAACATGTCCGGATCCACTCCGGCACCGCGCAAGAGGCCGCGTTCGACATCGAGGTCCATGCCGGCCAGGCGATTGGGCGCGTGCGGGCGATCTATGACGACTTGAAAGTCACGGTGCTGGACCAGCAGACCGGCACCGAACAGGGGTTCGACAATCGCGTTGCCTCCTTCCTGGCGAACGTGTTGAAGATCCGGACGGCCAACGCGCCGGACGCCTTGGGTTCGATGAAACACGGGGATGTGAACTACGTAAGAGCACCGGAAGAAACGTTTCTGGAATTTGTGTGGTTCGCTCTCAGGAGCGGGGTCATGGATGTCATCAGCCATTGACGCGCGCCGTGGGAGTCAAGCACTCCGCCGAATCCTCGGGTGGCCTGAGGAGGCAAAGGCCCAAAGGCTGAACCGCGTGGTTGCCAAGGGGAGCGCTTTGTTCGTATGCTGCCTCATCACCATCAGGCGTCTGAGAAAGGATCTCACTCATGAAACGCCAAATGCTGTTCATCGAACCAACCGCCGCCCAGGTCCATATCTTCAGCCAATTCACGTTACCCCGCTTGGGCACGTTCATTTTGGCCGGCCTGGTGAACCGTCGTTCCACCTGGACCGCGCGTGTCTTCATCGAGGGACCACGATGTTTCGATCTCGACGCCTGGATCGCTCAGAACGGCCGTCCCGACCTGGTCGGCATCTCGACCATCACGGCGACTGCCAAACGCGGCTTTGCGATCGCCGACGAATGCCGCTCCCGAGGTATACCGGTCATTTTCGGTGGTCCCCATGTCACGTTTCTGCCGGACGAGGCATTGGCGCATGCCGAACTGGTCGTCCGCGGTGAAGGCGAAACCGCCATGAACGCCCTCCTGGATCTCTGGAGCGAGGGATACGCGCCCGCCACCGATGCGCAGTACGGCGCCGTGCCCAACCTTTCCTGGAAGGATGCGGCCAACGTCCCGCACCATAACGACCCGGCGCCTTGGATTGCCGATCTGGACGCGCTGCCGATCCCGGACTTTTCCCTGGCCGAAGGGACGGCCGACTGCGTGGTTGGCGGCAAGAAAACCGTCGTGGTGCAGACCTCTCGTGGCTGCCCGTTTGACTGCTCGTTTTGCTCGGTGACCGGCATGTTCGGACGAACATTCCGGCATCGCTCGGTCGAGGCTATCCTGAAGGAACTGCGCCGATACGATACCCGGAACCACTTCATCTTTTTCTGTGACGACAACTTTACGGCGAATCGACGCCGTGCCCGGGAACTGCTCGAAGCGATGGTTGCGGCAGGGTTGCGATTCCAGTGGTCGACCCAGGTCCGGACGGACGTGGCCCGCGACCCTGAGTTGGTCCGGCTCATGAAACGGGCCGGGTGTCACACCGTGTTCATCGGCTTCGAATCGGTAAATCCCACGAGCCTGAAGGAGATGAAAAAGGGCCAGAACCTCGACGATATTCGAAATGCCATCCACGTGCTCCAGGGTGCCGGGATCCACATCCACGGCATGTTCGTGTTCGGCTTCGAAGGCGACAACTGGGGGACGGTCGAGTCCACCGTTCAGTTCATCCGCCAGATGAAGCTGACGAGCGTCCAACTCCTCCTGCTGACGCCGCTGCCCGGCTCGGAACTTTACCGGCGACTGGTCGCCGAAGAGCGGATCACGTCGTTCGACTGGGACCTCTACGACACCCACCACGTGGTCTACCGGCCGCTGGGGTTTACTCCCTTTGAACTCCAGTGTGCCCAGGTCTACGGGCACACGCGGTTGTATGCGCTGTCCGAAGGGCTCAAAAAGCTGGCCACCGGCCGCTGGGTCTCCGCCGGCCTCTCGTTCTACGCCTGGAAAATCAACCGGGACTGGCAGAAACGGAACCAGTCGTATCTGCGCGCGCTGGCCGACGCGTCGCGGTCTGCCGGGGTTGACGGCACTGACAAGGGGTGCGGCACTGCCGGCGAGGTCGGTTGGACTGACGCCACTCAGCGGCCCACCCCTGGGATCCTCCCTCCGCCGCCGCGTGTGGCGTAGCGGCCTGGTGCCGCAAACCGGAGGAGGAAACTGGAATCAGGAGTCTCGCAGTTGAGTCGGCCTATTCGTTGGCGGATGGGTTCACCGATTAGCGTCGTCGGCTGAAAAAGAAGCCGCCGCCGCCGAGCAACAGCACCACCAGCACAATGATGAGGAGAGTTTCTGTAGACATGGCTGAAGTCTAAGGCTGCCACGGACTTCGCGAAATGGGGTGTTCACCCCAGGTGAAGCAGGAAACCCAAGAGGCTGCGCGGGCGATGAATGACCAGGCTTACGCACAGAAGGCTGAATTCGTGGCGAACATGCGGGTCCAGTTGGCCGAGATCAACCGGGGATTGGATCACGCCATCGCCGTCGGTCGTTGCTTTCGATCCGCAGCGCCTTCGCGGTCAGCCGTAAGGCCGGTGCTGGATGGCACCTGCCGGTTTGGCTCCTGGAGTCCCGCATCGAGCATCCAGGCCGGGAGTTCGGCCTTCCGGGTCAACGTCCGCCGACGAAATGGACTGCTCAGCAGGTTGAGGAGGTCGGATGTCTTCATGTGGCGACCGAAGGCGCGCAGGAGTTTCCAGGTTCGGATCGGGCGCTTGAAAATCCGGTGAAGGAACAGCAAGCGGTAACCTTTCGCCCGCAGGCGATTCACCACCGCGCTGGGCACCGTGGTGGGGTCAATGTCCGAGCATTTGAACCACTTGTGCCAATCCCGGTCGTCGTCGATGATCCCGCGCGACATATACTCCTGCCAGAGCGGGGTGCCGCGATAAACACAGAGGCGGTTAAAGCCAAACGTGTCCAACTCCAGACGCGCCGCAAAGCGGAAGCTCTCCAGGATGTCCGTCTCGGTTTCATCGGGCGAACCCACGACAAAGAACCCATGCACCCTGCCGATGCCGTGCCGTTTGGCTTGCTGGACCGCATGCTCCACCTGCGCGGGGGTCTGTTTCTTGTTGAGCCGGTCCAGGACTGTTTGGGTCCCTGCCTCCACCCCAAACGCCAGAAAATCGCAGCCGGCCTGGCGCATGATCGGCAACTGTTCGATGCCGACCGAGTCCACCCGGCCTTCACAGCCCCAGCGAAACTCAAGTTGGCGTTCGATGATGCCGCGACAAATCGCGTCAATCCGCTTGCGATTGATGAGAAAGTGATCATCGGTGAGGTAGATCGAGCGGTAGCCCAGATCGTTCAGTTCCTGCAACTCTCCCAGGACATGCTCCGGCGAGCGGCTGCGCCAACGACCTTCGCCCAGGGACGGAATATCGCAGTAGATGCAGGAGTAAGGGCAGCCCCGCGACGTCTGCACCGTGCAGAACTTGTCCAGCGAAAGCACTGCCGGAAGATCCAGGGGCAGCGACTCCACATAGTCGATGGGCAGACTGCTCCGGTCCGGATAGGGAAACTGGTCCAGGTTTCGCAGCAGCGGACGCGGCGTGTTCGCCACGGTCTGCCCGTCGCGGCGCCAGACGAGGCCCGCCACGGAGCCGGGATCATCGAGATGCCCCAGGTAGTCCGGCAGCAGTTCCTCGCCTTCGCCCACGCCCACGCAGTCAATGTCCGGGCAGTCCTCCAAAATGCGGTCCGCATTCAAGGTGGCAAAGGCGCCGCCAACGATGATCGGAACGGTCGGCGCCTTGGCTTTGAGCCGCCGGGCCATGCTCTTCACGGCCGGATAGGTCGTGGTCGAGAGAAATGACAGTGCCACCACATCGGGTCGTTCCCTGGGCACGGCATCGGCAATGTGCTCCGCCTTCATCTGCGGATGGCAGGTATCAAACATCCGCACCTGGTGGCCCCGTTGTCGAAGAACCGGCGCAAGCGTCTGTATCCCTAAAGGCGGAAACGCCATCACCTTGACCCGCCCATTGTCAGACTTCGACCGGTCCAATTCCTTCGGAAGCATCCGGCAAAAGTTGTCGTCGCTGACGTGAACAAGAAATGCATTCATGGCTTGGTTCGTCATTTGCCGCCGGCGACGCCATCGCTCGCGGAAACGAGCCATGGCAGCCGCGCTTGCGGCGGTTAGCAGCGTTCTATGACGGCATGATATTCCGGGATGCCATGAGGCAACTATGGGGTGTTTACCCCATTGCCAGGAGATGGGCCGAAGGCGGAGGGTAATGGTGCGGTCATGGCACAAACCCACAACCATAAGGCCTGCCTCATCGCGTAAGGTATCACTTCGAACAGAACGAAAAACATAAAAAAAAGGACTAGCATGAAATCGACGCAACTCGCCCTCGTCTGCCTCGCCACCCTCGCCTTGGCGGTGGGCTGTAAACCGTCGTCGGAACCCCCGGCGACCGAGACCCGCCAGGCCACGGAGCGGCAATTCGACCAGGTGAAGCAGGAAACCAAAGAGGCTGCGCAGGCGATGAATGACTATGCTTACGCACAGAAAACTGAATTCGTAGCGAACATGCAGGTCCAGTTGGCCGAGATCAACCGGGAATTGGATCAGCTTGCCGCCAGGATTGAAAAGGCCAGTGACGCGGCCAAGGCCGAAGCCACGCCCAAACTTCAGGCGTTGCGCGAACAGGTGGCGAAGTTGAACACGCACCTGGATGAAGCCAAGGGCGCCACCGAGTCCACCTGGGACGACGTCAAAGCCGGTTTCAACCAGGGTTACCGCGACTTGAAGGAGGGCTTCAACCAGGTGCGACAGTGGGTGAGCGAAAAGATCGCCCCTTAAGCTGTCACTGTTCAGGGGTGGAACCGCGAATGATCGCCAGGGGACGGGAATCAAGGGTGGGACGATGCCCATGCCCATGCCTAAGCTCAAGAGCAGCAGCGCCGCCGCCAACGCTCTGGTCGGCCTCTGGACCATCGCGCTGAGTGCCTTCATTATCGCCACGCTCTATATCGGGCGTTCGCTCCTCATTCCGCTGGCGCTCGCCGCGTTGCTCGCCTTTCTCCTGGCGCCCTTCGTCACGCGGCTCGAGCGATGGCTGGGACGCGTTGGCGCGGTGCTACTCGCGGTCACGCTGATTCTCTCCGCGGCGGGCGCGGGCTGCTGGATGCTCTCCCAGCAACTCGTCGATCTCGCGGTCAAGCTGCCCGATTACAAACAGAACATCCAAACCAAGCTACGCTCTTTCAAAGTGTCGGCTACCGGCCGGTTTGCGAAGTTTTCGGAGACAGTCGAGGAGCTGAAGAAGGAACTGCCTGGCGCGGAGGACCCTGGAATCACCCAGGTGCCGGGACAACCCGAGACGGCCGTCCTCACCGCGTCATCCGTCAAGCCCGCGGTGCCCGTGCAAGTGATTGAGACGACCAAGGCGAACCCCTTCCAGCTCGTGCAGATCATCATCGCTCCGCTGCTGGGACCGATCGGCATGGCCGGTCTGGTGGTGCTCCTCGTGATCTTCATGTTGTTAAAGCGCGAGGATTTGCGCGGCCGCCTCATTCGGCTCATCGGGCAGGGCCGCATCAGCGCCACGACGCGGGCGATGGACGACGCGGGTGCCCGGGTCACGCGCTATCTGCTCATGCAGCTCATCGTCAATGTGACTTATGGCATTGCCGTGGCCATCGGGCTCTATTTCATTGGGGTGCCCAACGCGGCTTTGTGGGGCACCTCCGCGGCCATGCTGCGCTTCATCCCCTACGTCGGGCCGTGGATCGGGGCTTCCATTCCCATCGCGCTGGCACTTGCGGTCTCGCCGGGTTGGATCATGCCGCTGCTGACGCTTGGCCTCTTCGTCGTGCTGGAGCTGCTGAGCAACAACGTCATGGAACCGTGGCTCTACGGCTCCAGCACCGGGGTGTCGCCCGTCGCGCTCATCTTCGCCGCGGTCGGTTGGACCTGGCTTTGGGGGCCGGTTGGCCTCGTTCTGGCGACGCCCATGACCGTCTGCCTGGTGGTCATGGGACGGCACATACCGCGGCTGTCATTTCTGAGTGTGCTGTTGAGTGATGAGGAGGCGCTGACCCCGGCCGAGGACTGTTATTATCGTCTCCTGACCGTCGGCGAGCAGGACGAGCTCGAGTTGGTGGAAGCCTACCTCAAGGCCCACTCGCTAACCGCGCTTTACGATTCCGTGCTCATACCGGTCATCTCCGCGGTCGAAATCGATCACCGCCTGGAACTGCTGGATGACGAAAAGCGCGCGCTGGTCGAGCAAGGTCTGCGCGACATCGTCGAGGACCTGGGCGCGTCTTTGCCCGCCCCGTCTCGGATGGACGCGAACCCGGCTGACACCACGCGGACTCTCCTGCCCGCTGGCCGCGTTTACTGTCTGCCGGCCCGGGCCGAGCGTGACGAACTGGCCGGCACGATGCTCGTGCAACTGCTCCGACAGCAAGGCATCGAGGCGCAGAGTGCGCCGTCCCAGCTCGAGGTCGAAGCACTGATTAGCCTGGTCGAAACAGGCGACGCTGATGTGGTCTGCATCTCGGTGGTGGCACCTTCCACCGTCCTGCACGCGCGATACCTCTGTCTGAAACTGCGGGCCCGCCTGCCGGAACAACTGATCGTGGTGGGCCTTTGGGGCGCCACGGAGAACGTCGCCGACGCCGCCCGGCGCGTGCGCGATTCCGGTGCGAATGAGGTTGTCACTACCCTCGCGGACGCGGTGCGGCAGTTGGCCAAGCTGGCGCCGACGCTGGTCGAGGAACCGGCGCAGGTAGGTGTATACCCCATAGCGGCGCCCGTCATTCCGGCCTAAATATGGTGCCGTGATCGAAGACGTACTCTCGCAAGCCGGAGGCCCAGCCAATCGAGTCCTCCCAAGCCAAACAGGGTTGATCCCTGGCACTCTCGAGACGAATGGCGACTCCGGCCTTCGCCTACCCTATCCCGATCCCGGGGTGATGGCGCGCCCCGGCCACCGCCTTGACGCCGTCCCGCAGGGTTGTGCCGCGCGGTTAGCACTCCCTTCCGAACCCGACAAAGTCTTGCGAGTGAATGGATTTTCGGAATTGACCGCTCACAATTGTGAATTGTTCCTGGCCGGAACCCACGCCGCCCTGAACGGGCACACCTCCATCGAGATTGACCTGTCTGACACGATGGTCATGGACTGCTCCGGCCTGGGTGCGCTGATCGCCCTGCGTAGTTGCGCCCGCCGTCGAAATGGCGTCGTGCGCCTCGTGAGCCCCATCCCGGCCGTGCGACGACTGCTCGAGATCGTGCGCGCCGAACAGATGTTCGAGATCGTTCAGACGGTAGGGTTAGACCCCATAGCGCGCAGCCAGCCCGGGGCTTAGCGTGGCTCTACTGAGCCGGAAAACCCAACTGAAACATCAACACCCTTGTTGAGAACATCCCCGCGAAAACCGCTATGAAACACAGCAAACACCACGATCATGCCAGAGGCACCGGGGCGCGATTGGCGCCGGTTCGGTTCGAATTCACCCATCCCACGGCCAGCACCGTTTGCATCGCGGGGACGTTCAACGACTGGGAGCCCAAAGCCAAGCCGATGCATCGATTGGGTCATGGCCGCTGGCTGAAGGAGACGGTCCTGCCGCCCGGCACCTACGAGTACTGCCTGGTGGTGGACGGACACTGGATGCCCGACCCGCAGGCCCCGGAAACCGTGCCCAACCCATTTGGCGGAAGCAACTCTCTCCTGAGGGTAGCCAGCCCGTCGGACACTTCACCTCCTGACAACGAAGAACTTCTTCCCTAAACGCTGATGAAAGAACCCGACGCTATGATGAGCAAACAAACACAAGCCATCGGCATCACCTTTGGCATGGGGGCGCTCATGGGCGATCTGCTTGCCTGGCGGTATGCCCGCAATGGCGATTGATCCGCCATGGAACCGGCCCCCAGTAATGTCGGGCAGTTTGTCGAGACGACGAAACGATTCGCAAGGCGGTTACTGGCCATCGGCGAAAACCGTTTCCAATTGCTGATGGTGGAGGCGCAGGAAGCGCGCGAGCGTCTGCTGCGCGCCATCCTGCTGGCCCTCGGCGTGGCGGCGTTTGGTCTGCTCGCGGGAGGGGCATTGACCGGCGCGATCGTGGTGTTGTTGTGGGAACTGTCGCGGGTGGCAGCGCTGCTGGTCTTGGCCAGCCTCTACGGGGCGACTGCAGTTTGGCTGTACCGGCGACTCACGCGACTGCTGCGCGACTGGCAGAATCTTCCCGACACCCTGGATCAACTGCGAAAGGACCGCGCATGTCTGGAGAAGCATCTCACCTAACCCCGCTCGAATCACGGAAGCAACGGTTGATTGCGGAGAGTGAACTCAATCGCGCCGAGTTGTCCGAGGAATGGCGGACGATGACGCACGAAGCCGGAGGCCTGGCTCGCCGGGTCAAAACCGTTGGCAGGTGGAGCTCGGCGGCGGTCTTGCTGGTCGTCGGAGTCCTGGGCTTGCGTCGTGGTCCGCGCGCGGTTGGCGTGAAGTCCGGTTGGTTCCCGGGAATTCTGAATGGCGTGCGCCTGGCCTCGGTGATCTGGCTGGCATTTCGAGAACGTAACGGAACCTAAAGGGAAGATGCGGACGTTCTCCACCCTAAGGACAACTCAACCCGTTAGGATGCGCAAAGACGGCGAACTCCATGCCGAAGTGGACCGGAAAGGCAAAGCAGAGCTGGAGACACGCAACGAGGCCGAAAACGCGGTGTATCGCACTGAAACGTGGAAGACCGGAAAGCGGGCTAACGGGAGGCGGTTACACACCCTCCCCCATGCCCACCGGAAAGCAATCGTGAGTAAGACCCCGGCCAGTGAAATACGCCGAACAACACCGCACGCACCGCGCCTGACTTCGGTGGTGGGGTGAACACCCCATGGCGCGGGACCGGAGTCATGCCTTACCTTCATGGTAGTGCTCGAACAATCGGCATAAACATGAACACGCTTGTTGAGAACATCCCCGCCAAAACCGTGGTCGCGCCAACTCGACTTCCGGGAAAGCCGGCTCACCGAATCCTCGTGGTCGAGGACAACACGGTCATCCGCGAACTCAATGTCCGGGTGTTGGCGCTTGTCGGCTACCAGGTGGATGGCGCTGAGGATGGGGTCGCGGGCTGGCAGTTGCTTGATGGCGGCAGTTTCGATCTCCTGATTACCGACCACGAGATGCCGAGATTGTCCGGCCTGGAGTTGGTTAAACAGGTGCGTTCCGCGGGCATGACCCTGCCGATCATCATGGCGACCGGCAGATTGCCCGAGGAGGAGTTGGAGCGGCTGCCGTGGCTTCAATTGGACGCCACTTTGCTCAAGCCTTTCTCCCCGGACCAATTGCGGCAAACGGTGAAACGAGTCCTGTGCCCGGCTGAATGCGCGGTGAACAGCATCCATGCTTCACCCGCGTGAGTCTTGATAGTCGACCTACACCAACAACCCACAACCACCAGAACCTGATGAAAACCAGCTCCCTACCTGGGCTGATCTCTTTCGGCGCCCTGTTAGTCACCAGCACGTTTCTCTGCGCTTCCGAAATGGACGACCGGATCGAGTCGTCTTTCAGTAAATCATACGCCTACAAAGTCTATCTTAAGGGTGACGCCATCAAAGCCGAGTCCAGGAATGGTGTCGTCACCCTGACCGGGCAGGTCAACGAAGCGAGCCACAAGGCCCTGGCGCAGGAAGCCGTGGCTGGCCTTCCCGGCGTTCAAAGGGTGGACAATCGGCTGGAAATCAAACTGGAAGGTACCGAGAAATCGGATAGCTGGATCAGGTCGAAAGTCCGCAGTGTGCTGGCGTTGCATCGCAATGTGAACGGCAGCAGCACGCAGGTCGACATCCGAGACGGCGTGATTACGCTGCGCGGCGTCGCCACGAGCGAGGCGCAAAAGGAGCTGACCAGTGAATATGCTGAGGACGTCCAAGGGGTCCTGCGCGTAACGAATGTGATGACGGTTGCCAAGTCCCCGGTCCCGGCAGGCAAAACGGCGATGGAAGCCGTTGATGACGCTTCCATTACTGCCCAGGTCAAGGTGGCGTTGCTGTTGCATCGTTCCACCAGCTCCGTCGGCACTAAGGTCGCAACGACCGATGGCGTGGTCACGGTCAGCGGCATCGCCAGGAACGCGGCTGAAAAAACGCTGGTTACCAAACTCGCCACTGACATTCCCGGCGTGAAGAGTGTGATCAACCACATGACCATCGCGCCGGCCGTGTCAGCAAGTGAGGTTGAACCTGCCCGGCAGCGTCAGCACCAGGGCTGAGCGAGCACTTCCCCGCCAGCTCATGGCGGAGAATCCACACTAACAATAATCAATCAGGAATCATCATGACCAAGCTGGAAATCAAAGGCGACTGGAACATCACCAAAGGCAAGCTGAAACAGAAGTGGGCCAAACTCACGGATGACGATCTGCAGTTCGTCGAAGGCAAACAGGATGAACTGTTGGGCCGAATTCAGAAGCGTACCGGCGAGACCCGTGAAGCCGTCGAGAAGGCCCTCAA
>JAHDYP010000132.1 GCA_023383055.1 Verrucomicrobiota bacterium
ACGATCCAGATCGTACGCCGTTTCACGCCGCGACGTGTGCGCCCGCCGACCGATCGTTTCCGCCAATCGCCCCTGCATGATCCGCCGCGCGTAGGTCATCTGAAACCCGCGCTCTTCCGCCGTAGCGTAACCCAGTCCATACATCGCCCCCTCGTCGGTGTCGGCAAACACATGCGGAATGCCCCACTCGTCCCGCAATATCTCGATCTTCCCGTAAGCGCATGGAACCGCCGGCACCGCGCCTTCGCGCCTCACCGCTGCTGCTTCGGATTCAACCTCCGCCACCCCGCCCGCCCAACTCCGCACTCCAAACAACAACAGCATCGTGAGGCAGCATCGCGTGGTCATGTTCGCATTCTTGGAGATCACCGCGGAAAAGGCCAGCCCGCAATCTTGACGCGCCTCCGGCCTTCGGACATGGTCTCGGCCAACACCAGCGCTTCCATCATGACCAGGTTATCCCGCCGCTCCTTTGTTCGCACCACCGGCTTGCTCTTCGCCCCCACCCTCATCCCCGCGCGCCTCCGCGGCGCGGCGGCCCCGAGCAACCAGATCAACGTCGGTTTCATCGGCACCGGCGATCACGGCACCGGCTGGAATCTTCGACGTTACCTGAACTTCAACGATGCCCGGGTGCGCGTGGTCTGTGACGTCGACGCCGAGCGCATGCGCCGCGCCAAGGAGATCGTCGACGAACAATACCTCAACCGCGATTGCGCGATGACCCGGGATTTCCGCGTGGTCCTCGCCCGCGACGACATCGACGCCGTCATGATCTCCACCCCGGATCACTGGCATACCCTGATCAGCGTGCTCGCCCTCCGCGCCGGGAAGGATGTCCAATGTGAAAAACCGACCCTCACCATCGACGAAGGCAAAGTCCTCATCGATACCGTCCGCCGCCACCAGCGCGTGTTCCAAACCAGCACGGAAGATCGCTCGATTCCCGTCTATCATCGCATGGCCGAACTCGTCCGGAACGGCCGAATCGGCCGGCTCCAGCGCATCGAAGTCATCCTCCCCAGACAACCGGGCGTTCCCGGCGACCCCACGCCCCAACCGGTCCCGCCCGAACTCGACTGGGACATGTGGCTTGGCCCCGCCCCGTACGCCCCCTACACCAAGGACCGCGTCCACTTCAACTTCCGCTGGATCTGGGATTACTCCGGCGGGATCATCTGCGACTGGGGCACGCACCTCTTCGATACCGCGCAATGGGCCAACGACACCGAACGCAGCGGCCCCGTGGAAATCGAGGGAACCGGCACCCATTGGGAAGGCGGCCTTTACGACACCGTCAAGGATTACGATCTCACCTACCGATACGCGAACGGCGTCGTCATGACCTGCCAACCCGGCAACCCAAGCATCAAGTTCATCGGCACCGAAGGCTGGGTCGGCAACACCGGATGGCGCGGACCGCTCGAAGCCAGTTCCCCCGCCATCCTCAACACCACCATCAGCCGCGACGAAATCCATCTCCGCACCCAACCCGAAGGCGAACACCGCGATTTCCTCGATTGCGTCAAGACCCGGCAGGAGCCGTATTTCCCGGTCGACATCGGCCACCGGGTCTCCACCGTTTGTCATCTCGGCAACCTTGCCATCAAGCTTGGACGCAAACTCAAATGGGATCCCGCCGCCGAACGATTCGAAAACGACCCGGCCGCCGACGCCCTGCGCTCGCGTCCCATGCGCGCGCCCTGGACGCTGATCTGACGCTTCTCTGACCGCTCACCCAAACCCGCGCCCGTCGGAGGGCCGAGTTACCCGAGGCCGAGACTCCCAGGCTCAATCCAGGCGTTTCACCTGGATGTTGCGGTACCGAATAATGCTGTCCGGATCATGCCCCTGCAGGGCGAAGGTGCCTTCGCTCAGTTTGCGCGTGAAATCACCGCCCGCCTGCGCCCCCGCCGGTTCGGTATACTCGAACAACCGTTGCCCGTTGATCAGCACCATCACGCTCCGCCCCTTCACAATGATCTCCTGGGTCCACCATTGGCGATCCGGCGCCGCCGCCCGGCCAATGTTCACCAACCCATAAAGACTGCCGGTCTTGATCCAGTCACTGTGCGTGGCGTTCACCTGCGATTCGAACCCGTACTTCGGCCAGCCCCGCTCCTGATACCGCGTGTGGAAATAAATGCCCCCGTTCGATCCGGGCTCCGTCATCACCTCCATCTTCAAATGAAAATTCACAAACGGTTTCTCGTCGCCCACGTAAAACAGGTGACACCGCGGTCCGTGCGCCACAAACGCGCCATCCTCGACCTTCCACGTGTCCGGGTTCTCAACCGCCTTCTTCCAGCCGTTGAAGCTTTTCCCGTCCATCAAGGAAACAAACTCGCCGTCGGATTCCGCACCCAAAACCAGGGTCGACGCCGCCGCCAGAGTCAAAAAGGAGAGAGCAATCTTTTTCATGGCGGAAAACCTACCCACCCTGCCCCCGCATTCCAAGACCCAAAAAACCACCGGAGCCAGGGTCAGCGCGATTCAAACGCAAACGCGTCATCCCGTGAATCGCGGTTGACCGGTTACCCGAGCCTGCCTACCTTCCCATGCGTGGTGGTGTCGACTGTGCGCGAGCCGTGGCACGGGTGACCACTGCGACCAGATCCAAAATCATCAATAGCGCTCCAGGCCATGGAACAAGAAATCTATCAGCTGCTCCAACAAACCCCGGGGTTCCTTTACTCCGCGAAGGAGGTTGGCAAACGACTGGACCGGGACCAATACAAGGAAAACCCCAACTATGCCCGGCCGCACCTGGAATCCTTGCTCCGCCAGCACTTCATCCAGGTGGACGACAACGGCTATTTCTTCTACCCGAAACGCCACAAGCTGGGCGAAATCACCTGACCGCACACCCGCCGACCGCTCTTCATCGAATCCGCAAGCTCCGAAAACTGCGCAGGCCCGCCATCCCCAACTCCCGGCAAGGCACCCCCTCCACCTCTCGCGCACTATCGTCACTCAGCAGGTAACACTCCTCTCCACCCGCTCCCGGGAATACAATCGCAGCCTCGGCATTGAAATCCGCAAGGTCGATTTCCCGCACCCGCCGCGGTTCATGGCCGGGCCCCGCCCAGCGATAGACGCGGGATTTGCCGCGGCCATCAAAGGACCCAGCCACCAGGAGGTAATCGCGCCCCGTCCACACCAAATCGCGAATCCCGCGCCCAGCCAGATCCAATCGCACCACCTCACCCAACCGGGCCGCGTCTCCCTCGATCAACCCGGCCGGATTCAATAACTGCACCAGGAGCGCCCGACCTCCCGGAACCGGATTCCGGAATCCAATCCACAGGGTCCCATCCCGGCCCGCGGCCAAGCCTTCGATATTCAGTGCCCCCTCCTCTTTCGGCGCCAGTTGGCTCGCCTGAGCCAGATCCAGATCGCGCAGTGGTACATGCCGGGCCAGATCGTCCACCAACCGCCGATACGGCCGGCCCACCGGTTTCAATTGCGCCCTCGAACCTGTCCCCTCAATCCGGGTGGCGAATAGCCGGTGCCGGCTTTCCCGCCATTTCCCCTCCTTGTTCCGTGCATGCGAGCTGATCCAGTAGATCATCTCACCCACCCGCGCCGCGCCTTCAATGTCCGTCTCCGGATGGGCCGGATCGACTTCCAGGGAGGGCCCCCAATCCATCGACCAGACAGCCGATCCTGACTCGTCCCTCAGATACACCCTCAGCCAGCTCTCCTCGTCATTCGCCACCACAAAGGCCCGATCCGACAGCGCCACCGCGGCCGAGGCGTCGCACGCTCCGTGATGAAAAAATTCCGTCGACCCCGGAGTGGCCCCGTAAGCGCCCCAGGCCTCAAGAGCCAGGCGCGCGCAAACGGCGATGACAATCAAGCGGTGCACGCTGGCGGTTCGATGCTATTTCGCCGCCAACGCTCTCTCGATTGCCGACTTCACTTCCTTGGCGTCCGGCGTCGTTCGCGGCTCGAACCGCGCGACAATCTTGCCGTCCCGGCCAATCAGGAACTTGCCGAAGTTCCATTGGATCTCGCCCGGGAACGGCGACCCCGCCCCGGTCAGCGCGGCATAGAGCGGATGCTGTCCGGGGCCCTTGACATGGAGTTTGTCGTAGAGCGGAAAGGTCACCTCGAAGTTGGTCGAGCAGAACTCCTTGATCTCCGCGTTGCTGCCTGGCTCCTGGTTGCTGAAATCATTGCAAGGGAACCCCAACACCACCAACCCGCGGTCCTTGTACTCCCGATAGACCTCCTCCAGGGCCTTGTACTGCGGCGTCAAGCCACATTTGGATGCCACGTTCACCACCAATAACACCTTGCCCTCGTGCGGTTTCAGCGAAGTCGATTTACCGTCGATGTCCTTCAACGGTATCTCAAACAGCGACGTCGCCGCCGCCATCACCAAAGCCGGCACGGCCAGCCAGGCACCGATCATTTTGATTGTCTTCATTCGCGTTCATTATCTTCGCCAACGCCCGTTTGTCAAACCCACCACGGATTGCTTACGGGCGGGTCGCTTGCCTCAGCCACCGCACTTCGTAGGGCCCCAGCGGAATGCGCCGGCCGTCCCTGACCACGGATTCCTCAAGCAGATCCCGCGGCGCCGACCCGGTTGCGGATGGTCCCCCCGGCCATTCGAAGACAACGTCCTTTGCGCTGACGTTATGCACGCACCAGGTGGCCCCTTCCCGCTCGGGATCGCCGCGGCGCACCACCAGGATCTCGGGCCGTGGCGCCCACACCTCCTGAGGCGCGGCCGGACGAAACTCGGGGTACCGGCGGCGCACCCGCAGCATCCGGCCGAAGCCACCAAACACTTGCGCTCTCAATCCTTCAGGCTGTGCCAATTCCCGCTCCAGTTCCTGAAGGCCGAGTTTTGCCCGGTTGATGCGACGCGGAATGCCGCTCGCTTCCGCCGCGGCGCGATCCCCGCGCGAACCCAGCAGGGAATGCACGTAGATGCCGGGCACTCCCTGCAGTGAGAGCAGGATCGATTGGGCGCACAGGAACCGGGAGACCTGGCGCTCGAGCGGTTCGCCCCCGTCCGGGTCGGAGAGCGCGTCGAAATAGTTGAGGTTCAGTTCGTAGGGGCTCCGCGACCCGTCCGGGTTGTGCTTGTACGACACATAACCGCGATGCGCCACCGCGCACTCAACCAGCGCTTCGATCTCAGCCGGCGTCAGGAGTCCGCGCGCCGGGTTCAAGCCAATCCCGTCATGAGAGGCCAGAAAATTGAAAAAGGTCACCTCGTCCGACGGCAGCCTCAGCGTCCGCGCCCAACTGGCCAGGGCCGTCGCTTCCCCGGTCCGGATCGTGTGCCACACCAGCGGCGGCAAGGCGAAGTTGTAAACCAATTGCGCCTCGTTCGTCCCGTCTCCGAAGTAGGATAGATTGTCGAGATGCGGAACGTTCGTCTCGGTGATCAGCCGCACCCCGGGCGCCAGTTCGTCGAGGATGGCCCGCCACAACTGGATGATGCGATGCGCCTGCGGCAGGTGGATGCAGGACGTGCCCGGTTCCTTCCACAAATACGCGATCGCATCCAACCGGATCCACCGCGCCCCCTGCGCCACGTAACCCAGCAGCACCTCGATCAGCCGGATCAACACCTCCGGGTTCTTCAGGTTCAGATCCACTTGGTCCGCGCTGAAAGTCGTCCACACTCGCTTCACCCCGCGCGCCGTCCGAAATTCCGTCAGCAGCGGCAGTGCCCGCGGCCGCACCACCTTCGAGAGGTCCGGCTCGCCTTCGACCGTCACAAAATAGTCGGCAAACTCCGCGTCACCGGCCAGAAACCGGCCAAACCATTCGCTCTGCGCGGACAGGTGATTGAACACCGCGTCGAACATCAGCTCGAAATCCCCCGCCAACTCCCGCACATCCCCCCAATCACCCAGCGCCGGATCCACCGTTTCATAGTCTTTGACCGAAAAACCGTCGTCCGATGAATAGGGATAAAACGGCAGGATATGCACGGCGCTGACCAGATCGCGCCACCAGCGCTGACCGCTCGCCGCCAGAGTTCGCAATGGAACCTCACCCGGTTCGCGTATCTGATCGCCATAGGTGATCAACATCGCGTCCCGCTCGGTCAACGACCGAGCGCGCCTCGCCGACTCCGGCACCGGCTGGCGCCCGACCATTCCTTCCAACCGTCTGGTCAGTTCGGCGGCGGTCCGCGTTCCGTACAGTGCCGCCATGTGCTCCAGGATTCTCGCCCGCATCATCCCCCCATTCTCCACGTCCCACTCCCGAATGACGAGCCGACAAACGCAGGGAATCAATGGACCACCGCGTACCGCGCGCCTTCTCCGCGGCCGCAGGCCCCAAGCACACCCGCTGTGTTCATCGCGCTCCCTCTCCCCTCACGGGGAGAGGGCCGGGGTGAGGGGTGAAACGCGATTTGAAGATGGCGTAATCTCTCACGATTGCACCATGGGCACTGACGTTGAGTGCGACTCGGCTTGAACCGGAAGTCGGATCGCCGTTAACTTGGGTGTCATGGCCACCAAACGCAATCTCACCAAGGTCCGCAACGCGGTGCGGGACGATATCCCGGCCCTGATCGAATTGAACCGCGCGGCATATCCAACGCTAAGCAACGAGAACGTGGTTTGGGGCGAATCCCACCTCCGCAGCCATCTCCGTCTCTTTCCCGAAGGCCAGTTGGTCGCCGAACTCGACCGCCGACTCGTGGGCGCCTCCGCATCGTTGTTGGTCGATCTGGGTCCGGATCCCCTGCGGTTCCACACCTGGTCCGGCATCACTGACAGCGGCTATTTCACCAACCACAATCCCCAGGCGGACACGCTCTACGGCGCCGATGTCTACGTCCACCCCGACGCCCGCGGCCAGGGCGTGGGCGCCGCGCTCTATGAAGCCCGCCGCCAGCTCTGCCAGCGCCTCAACAAACGCCGCATCCTCGCCGGCGGCCGCCTCTGGAACTACTCGGAGCACGCCGACACCCTGTCACCCGAGGAATACGCCCAAAGGGTCGTCTCCGGCGAACTCAGGGATCTGGTCCTCAGTTTTCAACTGCGCGAAGGGTTCATCCTGCGCGGCGTGATGCCCCATTACCTGCGCGACCCGCGCAGTCACAACCACGCCAGCCTGATCGAGTGGCTGAACCCGGACTACAAACCGGCCCCGGACGGCGCCCGCAAAGTCCGGGTGGCCTGCGTCCAGTACCAGATGCGCAAAGTCAAGTCCTTCGCGGATTTCGCGCGGCAAACCACCTACTTTGTCGATGTCGCCGCCGATTACGCCGCCGATTTCGTCCTGTTCCCCGAGCTGTTCACCGTTCAACTCCTTTCCCAAACCGGCGCGCTCACCCCGCAGGAAGGGATGAAACGCCTCTCCGAATACACCCCCAAGGTCGCCGAGTTGCTCAGCCGGCTCGCCCGGCAGTTTGGCCTGACGCTCATCGGCGGCAGCCATCCGCTTCGCCAGAACGGCCGCATCGAGAACGTCTCGCACATCTGCCTGCCCAACGGCACCATGGTTCTGCAGCCGAAAATCCACATCACCCCCAACGAACGACGCTGGTGGGGCATCAGCGGCGGCCATACGCTCAGCGCCATAGAAACCCCCAAAGCCAAGATCGGAGTCCTGATCTGCTACGATATCGAGTTCCCCGAAGCCGCGCGCCACCTCGCCGACCAGGGCGCCGAGATCATCTTTGTCCCCTTCTGCACGGATAATCGCCAGGGCTACCTCCGCGTCCGCTACTGCGCCCAGGCCCGGGCCATCGAAAACCAAGTCTACGTCGCCCTCGCCGGCAACGTCGGCAACCTGCCCGACGTCGACAACATGGACATCCAATACGGCCAGGCCGCCGTGCTCTCGCCCTCCGACTTCCCCTTCGCCCGCGATGGCATCGCCGCCGAAGCCGATTCCAACGAGGAAACCCTCCTGATCTGCGACCTCGACCTCGACGACCTCCATCAGTCCCGCGGCGGCGGCACGGTCACGCCCCGGCTCGATCGCCGCCCCGATATGTTCCGGCTCATCTCCAATCTCGCCCTCCCCGCACCCTCGCCGACCGACGGACCCCTGGGCGATCAACCCGAGTTCGGCCGCGGCGCGCCAGACGAAACGTGAGCTCGCGGAAACTCACGGCTCCCCAACCGTGCCCAACCCTCTCCCTTAAGCCGTCCCGGCCTGCGCCCGTTTGCGCACCAGCATGTGGGTCGCATGACCGTAATACGCCTCCGCGCATTCCATGAGGGTCTCCGACAAGGTCGGATGCGGGTGCACCGAAAGCGCAATATCCTTCGCGGTTGCCCCCATCTCGATGGCCACCACCGCCTCCGCAATCAACTCCCCCGCGCCAGCCCCGACAATCCCCACCCCGAGGATCCGCTCCGTCTCCGGGTCGATGATCATCTTCGTCAACCCCTCCGGACGATCGAACGTCAGGGCCCGCCCGGAAGCGCCCCAGGAAAACTTCGCCACCTCGACGCGGGTGTTCCGCTGACGCGCCTCCGCCTCGGTCAACCCGCACCACGCCACCTCCGGATCGGTGAACACCACCGCCGGCACAATGAACTTGTCCGGCCCACTGTAATGGCCGGTGATGGCTTCGACCGCGATCCGCCCCTCGCGCGACGCTTTGTGGGCCAGCATTACCCCGCCCACAATGTCGCCGATCGCATAGATCGCCGGGTCCTCCGTCTGTTGCCGGTCATTCACCTTGATGAACCCCTTGTCGTCGCGAGTCACCTTGGTGTTTTCCAGCCCGATGTCATGGCAGTTGGGCGTCCGCCCCACGGCCACCAGCACGCGGTCATACAACTCCTCGAGCACCCGCCCCTCGAGTTCCATCTTGACCTTGATCTGTTTGCCGCTCGTGGCCATGTCCAGCACCTTGGCCTTGAGCCGGACCTCGCTGAAATGCTTCTCGGCATAGTGAAACACCGGCCGGACCAGGTCGGCGTCCGCGCCATATAAAAGCGATTCCATCAATTCGACGATAACCACCTGGCTCCCCAGCGTGGCGTAGACCGTCCCCAACTCGAGCCCGATGTAACCACCGCCCACGACCAGCATCCGCTCGGGTATCTCCTGCACCTCGAGCGCCTCGTTCGACGTCATGATCCGCGGATTCCCCAGATCGAACGCCTTCGGCATCGCCGACTGCGATCCCACCGCCACAATCGCCTGCTCGAACCCGATGAACCGCTGTCCCTGATCGGATTCCACCCGCAACGTGTTCGAATCCTCAAAGTAACCGCGCCCATGCCGAATCTCGACTCCGCGCAGCTTCGCCAACCCCGCAATCCCGCCCGATAAACGGTCGATGATCGAGTCTTTCCAAGCCCGCAACTTCGGCAGATCCACCTTCGGCGGCTCGAACAGCAGGCCGCGCTGGGCGGATTCCCGCGCGCCCGATATCGCGTGCGTCGCGTGCAACAGCGCCTTCGACGGAATGCAACCCCGGTTGAGACAAACCCCGCCCGGCCGGCGGTCTTTCTCCACCAGGATCACCTTCTTGCCCAGGTCGGCCGCGTAAAATGCCGCCGCGTATCCCCCCGGCCCCGCCCCGACCACCACCACTTCCGTTTGCGTTCGTTCCATAACTTATGACTTCACTTCCTGCTCCGGGAATTGCTCGAGCGCCTGCACCAAATCCACCATGAACCGCGCCGCGCTACCCCCATCGATCACCCGGTGATCGTACGACAACGCCAGCGGCAACAGCAACCGCGCTTCGACCTTCTTCTCCCGAACCACGGCCTTCAGCGCGCCCCGGCCCAGCCCCAGGATCGCCACCTCCGGCTTGTTCACGATCGGCGTGAAATGCGCCCCCCCGATCCCGCCCTGGTTGGAGATGGTAAACGTCCCGCCCTTCAGCTCCTCCAGCGACACCTTGCGATCCCGCGCCTTCGCCGCCAGCGCCTCGATCTCCTGCGAGAGCTCGAACAGACTCTTGCGGTCCGCATCGCGAATCACCGGCACGATCAGCCCCGCCTCGGTGTCGACCGCCAACCCGACGTGATAATAATTCTTGAACACGAGCTCGCCCGCCGCCTCGTCCAGACTGCTGTTGAACACCGGATGCTGCTTCAACACCTTCACCAGCGCCCGGACCGCAAACCCGGTCAAGGTCAGCTTGGCGCCCTTCGCTTCAAAGGCCGGCGCGTGCTTCTTCCGCAAGGCCATCAAACCCGTGATGTCCGCCTCGTCGAACTGCGTCACGTGCGGAATCGTGTTCCAGTTCTCCCTCATCCGCTCCGCAATCACCCTCCGCAAGGGCGACACCGGCTTGCGCTCGATCGGGCCCCATTTCGAAAAATCGATCCGCTCCACCGCCGCCACCGGCTTGGTCCCGCCCGCAGCCGGTTTCGACTCGAACGCCAACCGCTGCAGCGCCTCGATGTAACGCCGCACATCGGCCGTCCCCACCCGCCCCCCACGCTCCGTCCCCCGCACCCGGGCGAGATCAATGCCCAATTCCCGCGCCAGCTTGCGCAAAGCCGGCGAAGCCGCCACCTTGGCCACCGGTTGATCCAGCACCCCTTCCATCGCCGCCGCGCCACCGCTTCCCGGCCCGCCCGCCACCGCTTCCCGGACGGCCGCCGGTTTCACTTCCCGCTCGTCCTCCGCCTCACCCTCGTCTTCTCCGCGGGCGCGCGGCTCAACGACCTTCGGCGGCTTCGACCCCGGCTTGCCGCCCAAAGTCAAAATAACCTGCCCCACGGTCACCTGGTCGCCTTCCTTCACGCGGATGCTCGACACCGTCCCGGCCGCGCTCGACGGCACCGGCGCCACCGCTTTCTCGTTCTCGAGCTCGATGATCGTCTGGCCTTCACTCACCTGGTCGCCTTCACTCACCAGAATGCTCACGACCACTCCGGAATCGGCCCCTTCGCCCAATTTGGGAAGTTTAACATCCATAATCATTTCCATTCCGCCGGTCGACGCTAAGAAAACCACCCCCCACTGTCACCAAGAAAATCCCCTCCCCAACCGCATCCGGCCTCCCCGGACGCAACGTCATCGCACTCCTCCCCGCTATTCCGTGGCCCGCCTCGTCACCCGCAACCGCGCCACGCGCAATCCGTCCAACTCCTCCACGCGCAAGCTGTAAAGCCCGACCTCGACCTCGTCGCCGGCCTTTGGAAATCCCCCCAGCCGGTGCGTCACCCAACCGCTGGTGGTGGTGATCCCCTCCTCGTGCAGCGCCTCCTCCACGAGCTCCGCCAACTCATGCAACGGCAGACTGCCATCCACCTCCCACGTCCGCTCGTCCAATTTCCGCACCGGCGGCCGCTCCTGGTCGAACTCGTCCTGGATCTGCCCCACCAATTCCTCGAGAATATCCTCCAACGTCACCATCCCGATCGTGCTGCCATACTCGTCCACCACCACCGCAAGGTGCAGCTTCCGCTCGAGCAAGAGCTGCAGCAACCGTTCGAGCCGGGCCGACGCCGGCACATAGATCAACTTGCGCGCCACCGGCAACAAATCCGCCGCCGCCCGCGCCTTGAGCCGCATCGCGTAGAGATCCTTGATGTGCACCACCCCCAGCGTCCGGTCCAGATCCCCGTCCTGACAGATCGGAAATCTCGAGTAACGGCTCTTCTCGGCCAGATCCAGGCATTCCGTCAGACTCTGCGCCGTTGAAAACGCCACCATCTCCCGCCGGGGCTGCATCACTTCGCGCACCAACCGCTGACGCAGGTCCAGCGCGTTCAGCACGATCTCCCGGCCCAGGACCGTGCCGCCCGATTGCCGATGGGTGGCGGAGAAAAGCAGCCGCAATTCCTCCTCGCTGTGGTGCAGTTCAGCCTCGCTGGCCGCCTCCAGCCCAAACTGCCGGAGCAGCCACAGCGCCGTGTTGTTCAACACATAGATGAACGGATACGACGCCCGGTAAAACCAGAGCAACGGTTCCGCCACCCACAACGACGTCGGCAACGGTTTTTGAATCGCGAGTGATTTCGGCGCCAGTTCCCCCGCCACGATGTGCAAAAAGGTAATCACCGAAAACCCAACCCCAAACGAGACCGAATGCCGCAGCTTCTCCGACTCCATCCCCAACCCGTCCATGAACGGTGTCAACAGGCGCGCAAAGATCGGTTCCGCAAACCACCCCAACCCCAGACTCGCCAGCGTGATCCCCAACTGCGTCGCGCTCAACGCCGCGTCCAGATTCCCCACCACCCGCCGCGCCATCCGCGCCCGACGATTCCCCTTGCCCGCCAGCGGCTGCAACTGCGTGTCGCGCACCTTCACGATCGCAAACTCCGCCGCCACGAAGAACCCGTTCAAGAGCACCAAAACCACCACCAGCAGCGGTCCGTAAATGAATTCGGCTATCCCAGGCTCGGCCATGCTAAAAATGCACCTCCCCAAATATGAACCGCAGAAAATCCTGCAGGCTCACCAAACCGATCTCCCGGCGCTGTCGACCCAGCACCACCGCCAAGCGCTGGCCGCTGCGCTGCATCCGCCGCAACGCCTGCTCCAGGCTGAGTTCCTCGCTCAAATACAGCGCCGGCTGCAACAACTCCCCCGCCAACCGCGCCCCGTCCACCTCGCCCTCGTACAACCAACGCTTCAAACTCACAATGCCCGCCACCCGCCGATCCTTGCCCTTCCGATGCCAGACCGGCAGCCGCGTCAACCCCTGCTCCCGACACAACCGCATCACCTCCGCCATCGGCGTGTCCACCCCCACCGCCACCACCTTGTCCATCGGCGTCACCAACTGCCCCACCCGCACCCCCGGCAGGTCCAGCACCCGGTTGATCATCCGCCGTTCCTCCCCGCTCAGCGCCTTCTCCGATTCCTGGATGATCAGCCGAAGCTCGTCGCGGTTCCCGAGCAATCGCCCGGCCGAGGCCTGCGCCCCGCCCCATCGAAGCAACCAACCCGCCACGCCACTCACCACCCAAACCAGGGGCCGGAAGACCGTGTGCACCACCTGGAAAGGCCGCACCAGCACCAGGCACAGCCGGTTCGGATAGGTCCGGAACAGCATCTTCGGCAACAGATCGCCCCACGTGTAATACAACAGGATCGCCACCAGAAATACTCCCAGCCCCGTCCCTAACCGGTCCGGAAACCACCTCGTCACCCGCCAGACCACGAAACCCACAAACGTAAACGTGGCCACCGTGTTCCCCACCAATACCGTCCAGAGAAAATCCTCCGGCTTTTCCAGAAAAGCCAGCAGCAGCCGCGCCCGCGGCTTGCCCGCACGCACCCAGTGCCGGATCCGGACGCGGCTGACCGCCAGCAGCCCCGCTTCCATCCCCGACATGAAAAACGAAAGCAGCCACGCCCCGAAAAGCACCAGCAAATGCACCGACCAGTCTGACATCCTAACGCCCTCCTTTCCGGGGCACGACCTCCACCAATAACTCCCGCACCCGGCGCTCGTCGGCTGTCGTCGCCGTCAATCGCAATCCCCGCACCACGGCGCTCTCCCCGCGCGCGGGCACCACGCCCAGCGCCACCGTCAGCAGCCCGCCCATCGTTTCCACCTCCTCCACCTCGCCCAGATCCGGGTGTTCCCGCGCAAAATCGTCAATCCGCAGGTTGGCGTTCACCCGCCATCGGCCCGGGTCGAGCTTTTCCATGAGAAACCCCGCCTCCTGCCCCTCCCCGCGGATCTCGCCAATGGTCTCCTCCAGAATGTCTTCGAGCGTCACCAGGCCGGCCGTGCCGCCGAACTCGTTCAACACGATCGCCATGCTCCGGCGTTGCCGCTGCAGACTCGTCAACAACCGCAGCAAATTCATGCTCTCCGGCACAAAGGACGGGAACTCGATCGCTTCCGCCAGGTCCACTTGCGGCTCCAATAACAGCGTCCGCGTGTTCAGTATCCCCACAATCGTGTCCGGCGTCTCGTCATACACCGGCAACCGTCGATGCTTGAACCGCCGGGCCGCCTCGATCATCTCCTCGATCGACAGATCGTCGGCAATACACGCCATCTGCGACCGCGGCTTCATCACGTCCCGCACCGTCCGCCGGTCCAGCCGGATGATCTGCACCAGGCTCTCCTTCTCCGCCTGCGCAATCGCTCCCCCCTGACACGCCAGCTCGAGCAACTCCCGATACTCGTCGTCCGCCAGCTCCACCGGCTTCTGCTCCGTCCGCGTGGCGATCATCCGCAACAACACCCCGTTCACCGCCTGGGCGACGCGCCGCAACGGCCACGTCGATTTCATCAGCCAGACCATCGGCGTCGCCACCCAGGCCGCCCACCGCTCGGGCGCCCGCACCGCCAGCGTCTTCGGCACCACCTCGCAACCCACCAACACCATGCCAAACAGCCCCATCACCGCCACCGCTTTCACCCCCCACGACCCGTCAAGCCCGAACATGGCCCACAGCGCGATCCCCATCAGCCCCGCGTTGCTCAGCACGTTCCCCAACACCAGCGTCCCCAGCAATTCCCACGGCTCCGCCAGCAAACGCGCCACCCGCGCCCCGCATGCCGGCGACCGCTCCGCCAACTGCCGCGTCTGCCATTTCGTCAGGGCGAACAACGCCGACTCCGCGAGGGCGAAAAAAAAACTCGCCATCGCGAAGACCACCAGCCCCGTTATCGACCACCAAAACGCCACGCAAGCCGGATTATGGGCCCCCACCACCCACCGCGAAAGCAAAACCTGCCCAGGCTAAGGCGCGTTCAACCGATACTTCACCACAGAACTCCATGGACGGCCGCTGGCACGTTCCCCTTCAACGTGCAGCACCGTGGCGCCGGCTACTTGCTCCTGACGCAAAGGCGGCGGCTCAACCGCGATCAACTCGGCGCCGGCCGGTAACACCACCGTGTCGCGGTAGAGATGCCGACGATACCCCGACCAGTTCTGATCCAGCCTGATGACCCAGAGATCATCCTCACGCCGGGCCGCCAGGGAAATCTCCATCCTCAACCTGAAGGCTGCACCCGGTGGCACCGGCTCGAGAAACTGTATGACGTTGCGATGATTCGTCCCGTCCGCCTCCGGTTCGCGACGGACGGCCAGCTTTCGCCCCTGACCGTCCGACCAACCGGAGCGTTCCGGACTGATCCACTGCGATTCGGCGATGGTACCCCCGGCTCGGATCGTGTATTCATGGAGCGGTTGCCGCGCCGTATTGAGCAGCTCGTAGATCCGCTCACCTTTGACCATGCCGTCCTCGGCCAACGTGACGTGACTCTCCGCGGTCATCTGCGCGGGAACCGCGATTGGACGGAGCTGGTGGCGGCCGACTTCGGCACCGATGAGAATCGCCACCATGACGATCGCCCCGAGCCAGACCCGCCTCTCCCACCTGGCGATGCCGGGAACGCGGGTCGGCGACTCAACCCGCGTCAGCTCTTCGAGGGTTCCCTCGGACGCGCGCAGCGGCGCCAGGTCCAACCGCAGCAGCTTGATTTCGCGCAGGACCGTGAGCTTGCCGTTGACCACCCAATACCAAAGCTTCATCAGGACGGTCGCCTGAAATACCAGCAGGAACAGCACGGCCCAGAGAATCCAGGAACGCACCTCCGTCGCCGCCAGAAAACCGCGAATACACCACCAGGCCGCCAACATACAGCCGACCAGATAGACCCAGGTGATGCGAGCAACCACCCGATGCTTTGCCACGAAAGCATCTCGCGCCTGTCCTCGCAACCGCGCCGCTTTCTCCGTATCAAAACCACCGGCCGACCCGGTCGTGGAAGTCATACTCGGTCGCTCGTTCATAGTTCCGTCTCCATTAAGCCGCGCAGCCGTTGTTTTGCGGAATGCAATCGGGACTTCACCGTGCCCGCCGGCACACCCAACAACTGCGCAAGTTCCGCCAGGGTCAAACCTTCCTCGAATCGCAGTGTCAACAGCGCCCGGTCCGCCTCCGCCAACTCGCCCAGCGCCTCGCGCAACGCCGTCGTCGACGACGGCAGCTCGTCCACCTCATCGCCTTGGGTCAGATCCGCATAACGGTGCTCGCGATCACGACGTCGGATATGGCCGCGCAGCCAGTCGCGCGATTTGTGACCGACGATCCGGTAAGCCCACACCCCAAACGCGGATTCGATCTCCAGTTTCCGGATGTCGCGCGCGATCGCCACAAACGCCTCCTGCAATACATCCCATGCCGCGTCCTCCGCTCCGGTAAGCCGTAGGGCGTGACGCCACAACGGCTCCTGCCAGCGTGCCAGCAAGCGGTCCAGGGCGGCGACATCGCCTTCGCGACACTGAACCACCAGCAACTCGTCCTCAATCGATGGACCTGTGCTCACGTCGAATCCGTTCCCGCCTTCCAGTCGCCGCCCCGAACGATTTGGTTCACTGCAAAGTTGTGGCGGGGGATTCGAGGAACTCTGGATCGGCGGCGTTCGACACGAGCGGAGGGACATCGCCGCGAACCGCGGGGCTCGCCGTCCCGGCGCGCCGACCTCCGGCACGGCCACCTTCCAGGAAGAGTTCCTGCGCTTAACCGTTCAGTCGGCCATGCGTGCCGTCGCAAAACGCGCCCTTGCCCGACTGCTTGCACCCGCACCACGCCACCATCCCCGCCTCGGTCAACTCCGTCTTCACCGGCGCCAAACCGGTGCCCTTGTGCGAACCGTCACAAAAGGGCTGCTGCGCGGACCGCCCGCAACTGCACCACCAATACGTGCCGGGTTCCGTTGGCTGAACAAAGGGCCGTTTTTGCGCGCAAATGGGTTTTTCCATGGGCCGAAGTATAGCCCGCTGTTCGCCACCCGCAACTGGACAGTCTCACCCCCTGCCTCCGAGGCGAGCGCACCGACACGGTCAGAGCAGGTGGCGCAGAACCGTTCGAGCGCCTGACACACTCCGCAGCGACGAGACCGGTGCAACTTCGAGTTATCGGCCGGGCGGCCCGGCTAGCGCTACGCCGGGGTGCCTGGCCACCGGACTTTCGGGCGGGTGCGTTTCTCCCGTGGTGATGGTTGCAAATCCATCTTGCAATGAGTTCGGCGACTTCTACCTTCCTCGTCATGATTTTATCGGAGTCAGCCGCGAGCCAGGTCGCGACACCGGGAGCCGTGGACGGTCAGGCGGGGCGGGTTGGCGCCGGGGAGGGATTTGTTTCCCGGCATATCGGCCCCCGGCCGGACGAGATCACGGCGATGGTCCGACAGGTCGGGTATGCCGGGTTGGACGAACTGATCGACGCCACCGTGCCGGCGACGATCCGGTTGCGGCGTTCCCTGGATTTGCCCGCCGCCCGCGGCGAATCGATGGCGTTGGCTGAGCTCAAAGCGATCGCGGCCCGGAACCAGATTTGGCGGTCTTACCTGGGAATGGGCTACCACGACTGTTTCACGCCACCAGTCATTCAGCGGAACCTGTTCGAGAATCCCGGGTGGTATACCCAATACACCCCGTACCAGGCTGAGATTTCGCAGGGGCGGCTCGAAGGTTTGCTGACCTTTCAAACCCTCGTGACGGATCTGACCGGTCTTCCGGTGGCCAACGCCTCCTTGCTCGATGAAGCCACCGCCGCCGCGGAAGCCATGACCATGTGCCACGGCATCAAGCAGGGGGAACAACGCAACCGCTTCTTCGTGTCCGACCGGTGTCACCCCCAGAATCTCGAGGTGCTCCGCACCCGCGCGCGTCCCCTGGGCATCGAGGTGCTCGTGGGTGATGCCGAGACATTCGAATTCGACGCGTCCGTGTTTGGCGCGCTGGTGCAGTATCCGGACACCTATGGCGTGGTCACCGACTGGCGGCCGGTGATTGATCGGGCCCATGCCGCCGGTGCGCTTGCGATCGTGGCGGCGGATCTCCTCAGTCTGACCCTGTTGGCATCGCCGGGCGGGCTCGGCGCCGATGTGGCGGTGGGCAGCGCGCAGCGGTTTGGGGTGCCGCTGGGTTATGGCGGACCGCATGCGGCCTACTTCTCCACCCTTGACGCGTTCAAGCGCCACATCCCGGGCCGGCTGGTGGGGGTTTCGAAGGATGCCCGGGGGCGGCCGGCACTGCGGCTTGCGCTCCAGACACGGGAGCAGCACATCCGGCGCGAGAAAGCCACCAGCAACATCTGCACGGCGCAGGCGCTGTTGGCGAACATGGCGGCGATGTACGCCGTTTATCACGGTCCCGAGGGGCTGCGTGCCATTGCCGAACGTGTCCATCAGTTGGCCGGCATCCTGGCGGAGGGGCTCAGCCGGCTGGGTCATGCGGTGGACGGTCGTCCGTTTTTTGACACCTTGCGGGTCGAACTCGATCCGGCGGCCGGCGCGGAGGTGCGGCGGATCGCCCGCCTTCATCGCGTGAACCTGCGGGTGATGGATTCGAGGACGCTGGGGATCAGCCTGGATGAGACGGTGGAGCTTGAAGACGTGGATTTGCTGTTTCGCATTTTCCACGGCGATCAGGCGGCGCCGTTCACGGCCGCGGAATTGTCGGCGCACGTTTCGCCGAGAATCCCCGAGCGATTGCTCCGCCGCGACGTCTACCTCAGCCATCCGGTGTTTCATCAGTATCGATCCGAGACCGAGATGCTGCGATATCTGAAGCGGCTCGAGCAGCGCGACCTGTCGTTGACCTCCTCCATGATTCCGCTCGGATCGTGCACCATGAAACTGAACGCCGCCTGCGAAATGCTCCCGGTGACCTGGCCCGAGTTCGCGCGATTGCACCCGTTTGCCCCGGCCGACCAGGCGGCCGGTTACCGGACGTTGTTCGATCAGTTGGAACGTTGGCTGGCGGAGATCACCGGTTTTGCCGCCGTCTCGCTGCAGCCCAACGCCGGATCGCAGGGCGAATACGCCGGATTACTGGTGATCCGCGCCTGGCATGAGCATCGCCGCCAACCGCGGCGCGATGTTTGTCTGATTCCCGCTTCAGCCCACGGGACCAACCCCGCCAGCGCGATCATGGCCGGCTTGCGGGTGGTCGCCGTCGCCTGCGATGCCCAGGGCAACATCGATTTGGATGACTTGCGGCGGAAGGCGGATCAACACGCGGACCAACTGGCCGGGCTGATGGTCACCTATCCCTCGACGCATGGGGTGTTCGAGGAGGGGATCCAGGAGGTCTGCCGGATCATTCACGATCGCGGCGGCCAGGTTTACATGGATGGGGCCAACATGAACGCCCAGGTCGGGCTTTGTCGTCCCGCCGACATCGGGGCCGATGTCTGCCACCTGAATCTGCACAAGACGTTTTGCATCCCGCACGGCGGCGGCGGCCCCGGCGTCGGCCCCATTTGCGTGGCGGCGCATCTGGCGCCGTTCTTACCCTCGCACTCGGTGGTTCCGCCTTCACTGGAGAGCGCGACGCAAGGGGCGGTGGCGGCGGCACCGTGGGGCAGTGCCGGGATTCTGCCGATTGCCTGGGTCTACATCGCGGCGATGGGAGCGGCGGGGCTCGCCCAGGCGACGCGGGTGGCGATCCTGAACGCCAATTACATCGCCAGCCGGCTGGCGTCCTATTACCCCGTCCTCTACCGCGGTCGGAATGGCCTCGTGGCCCACGAATGCATCCTGGATCTGCGGCCGTTCCGGTCGGTGACAGTTGAAGACGTGGCCAAGCGCCTCATGGATTACGGCTTTCACGCGCCGACGATTTCCTGGCCGGTGCCGGGCACGCTGATGGTTGAGCCGACGGAGAGCGAGCCCAAAGCGGAGCTGGATCGCTTTTGCGACGCCATGATCGCCATCCATGGGGAGATCCAGGCGATCGAGACCGGCCGGATCGATGCCCGCGACAATCCGCTGAAAAACGCTCCGCACACGGCCGACCAGGTGGTGGCCGAACCGTGGACGCATCCTTACTCGCGCGAGACGGCGGCTTTTCCGGCGCCTTGGCTTAAGGATGGCAAGTATTGGCCGGCCGTGGCCCGCATCGACAACGTGTATGGCGACCGGAATCCGGTCTGCACCTGTGCCGGAATGGAAAGCCTGGCGGGGTAGGAAACGGGCGTAAAATTGCCGACCGCACCGCGGAGGAACACGGGACGCTCGCCGAGGTTCTAGAAGAATTCGGAGGTGCCGGTGTTCATCATCCGGAACAACCTGAAGACGGCTGGTTTGTCCCGGGACGATTACTTCCGCCTGCTTGAGCAGGTTCGCTGAGCGGTCCAAAACGGTCCCGGCTCCAGCTCTGTTCTTCGTGAACTTCGTGACCTTCGTGGTGAGTTGTCTTCATCGGCTCACTTCAACCGATAGAACC
>JAHDYP010000133.1 GCA_023383055.1 Verrucomicrobiota bacterium
GGTGGTCATTGGCCTCAAGGCCTTTCATCCCATCCTCCTCTCGCTACTCTCCTGCAGACTCGGGGGTGATCAAGCATGTGGGGTGCTGGGGGCCTGGCCAACCCGCAAGAACTCGAGCCGGTGATTGGCGTCCGGGTGGCGCGTGGAAGGTCCGGCGACGAGCATCGCCACGTCACCGGGCAAGTCGTGTGCGCGCAGCCAATCCCGGGTGAAATCGCGCCAACTGTCCGGATCGTCGGTCAGATGGGAGGGATGGACGCCGTAGGAAAAGGCGAGTCCCTGGCAGACCGCCGAATCGCGGCTCAAAGCCACGATCCAGACTTTCGGTTTGAACCGTGAGATCATGCGGGCGGTGGTGCCGGTGCGAGTGGGCACAAACACCCCGGAGCACGGCACGGTATCGAGGGCATGTTCGACCACGAGCGCCACGGCCTCGGCCGCAGTGGCGGGTCGCCGCGCGCTGGAGCGGGTCCGGAGCTCAGCCAGGCCGGTGTTGGGGCGATGGGTTTCGGTGAAGGCCGCGATCCGGGCCAGCATGGCCACGGCTTCCTCGGGATACTTGCCCATGGCGGATTCGCCGGAGAGCATGATGCAATCGGTGCCATCGAGGATGGCATTGGCGACATCGGTGGCTTCGGCGCGGGTGGGGAGGCGGCTGTTGACCATGGATTCGAGCATCTGGGTGGCGGTGATCACCGGTTTGCCCGCGAAGTTCGCTTTGGCGATGAGTTGCTTCTGCAGCACGGCCATTTCTTCGATCGGCACTTCCACTCCCAGGTCGCCCCGTGCCACCATGATCCCGTCGGTGACCTCGAGGATCTGGTCGAAATGCCTGAGCGCATCCGCGCGTTCGATCTTGGCGATGAGGAAGGGGTGCTTCCCGAGGGCGACGGCGGCGGCCCGGACGGCTTCAATATCCGCGGCCCTTTCCACGAACGACTGACTGACCGCGTCCACACCCTGCCCGAGGGCAAACTCGAGGCAGGCCCGGTCCTGATCGGTGAACGCGCCGATGCCCAGGTCGATCCCCGGGAGATTGAGACCCTTCTTTGAGCGCAACTCGCCGCCCACCGCGACCTTGCAGTGGACCTCGTTGCCCGTCACGCGTTCGACGAGCAGTTGGACCAGCCCGTCATTGAGGAAGAGCCGGTTGCCCGGGTGCATGACTTTGGGCAATGCTTCGAAGCTCACGGAGACGCGGTTCGCGTTCCCGACCACCGGTTCGGTTGTCAGGGTGAAGGCATCGCCGTGGCTCAGAACGATCGGTTCAGGATCGATCGTGCCGATGCGCATTTTGGGTCCCGGCAGGTCAGCCATGATGGCGACGCGCCGGCCGGTGGCTTGTTCCGCGGCCCGGATGCGGGCGATCCGATCGGCGTGGCCGCTGAAGTCCCCATGCGAGAAGTTGAGCCGGGCGACATTCATCCCCGCGCGGATGAGCCGTTCGAGCATCTGCGGTGATTCCGATGCCGGTCCGACGGTTGCGACGATTTTGGTTTTGTGCTTAGGCAGGTTCATGAGATGGAAGGTTAGGGCGGACGCGCCACCGCATCCAGCCGATGGCGGCGAGCAAAAGGACGATCATCACCAGGGTGCCGGCCACGAGCATGGTCATGACCTCTGGGTTCGTGCCCGCCTGGGCGGCCGGCACGAGGGCAGCCCCCACGTTGCGTGAGCCGCTGGTGATGCCCATCAGCCCTCGTCCGCCCGGCGTCGGACCGCCGGTCAAGTAGCCGAGAAAGAAGATCGCCACCGTGAAGATGGCGACGCTGGCGATGGCGCCGCTGCCCAACGCGTTCCCCATCGCCCGCACGTCACGGAGGATCAGCAGGGTCAGCATGAGGATTCCGCTGAGATTAGCGAGTTGGCTTAACCGTGGCTGCCAGCGAGCCGCCCAGCCGGCCGCGCGACGGCGCACCAGCATGCCAATCACCAGCGGTGGCAGGATCATCACAAACAAGGGTCGCGCGATATTCCAGGCGCTGGCTTCCAGCCCCGGCACGAACCACGGCAGGGCGACCGGCAGGAAGATCGTGGTGCCCGCGGTCAACAACGTCATCAACGCCACCGAGGAAGCCACTTCGCCTCCGGCAACCTCCACCAACTTGGGCAGGAACGGCGCTCCCGCGGCACAGCCGAGCAGCAGCAATCCCGTGGCGTGGGCGGGTTGGAGCGGGATCATGCGGGTCAAGAGCAGGGCCAATCCTGGGGCGGCGATGAAACTCAACCCTAGCGCCGGCAGGACCAGTCGCCCGTTCCGCAAGGGGGCGACGAGGTTCTGGACCGCGAGTCCCAGGCCCGCGCCCATCATGGTGCTGATGAGGAAGACCAGTAGCAGCAACTTGAGAATCAGCGGGGATATCGACATGGTCGATCAGGCCAGGACTGAACCATCGACAAACGGTCCGCCCGCCGCCAGCGCCGTGATGTTGTCCATGGTCGTGCGCGCGATGTCCGAGAGCGCTTCGTGCGTCAGAAACGCCTGGTGCGACGTGATCAGCACGTTCGGGAAAGTCAGCAGCCGCGCCAGTTCGTCGTCCTGGAGGACCTGGCCGGAGAGATCCTCGAAGAAGATGCCTTCCTCCTCCTCGTAAACATCGAGCGCCACGCCGCCGAGCCGGCCGGACTTGAGCGCCTCGATCAACGCCGTGGTATCGATGAGGGCGCCTCGGCTGACGTTGATGAGGATGGCCCCGGGCTTCATCCGGTCGATGGTTTCGCGTCGGATGAGGTGCTTCGTCTCGGGTGTCAGCGGGATGTGCAGGGAGATGACATCGCTGAGACCGGCCAGCGTGAGAGCGTCGACATACTCGACGCCTTGTTGGGCGGCCCAGTCCGGGGTCGGAAACGGGTCAAACGCCAGCACCCGCATGCCGAATCCGCGGAGGATCTGGGCGACGATGCGGCCGATCTTGCCGGTGCCGACGATGCCGGCGGTCTTGCCGTGCAGGTCGAAGCCGACCAGGCCATGGAGCGAGAAATTCATTTCGCGCACGCGGTTGAAGGCGCGATGCACTTTGCGGTTGAGCGTCAACAGGAGCGCGACGGCGTGCTCGGCCACCGCGTAGGGCGAATAGACCGGGACCCGCGTCACCTTGAGGTTCAGCGCTTTTGCCGCCGCGAGATCCACGTTGTTATAACCCGTGCAACGCAGGGCGACCAGTTTCACTCCCTGGGCTGCGAGGGTTTCGAGGCACGGGCGATCGACCTGATCGTTGACGAACACGCAAACGGCGGGAGCGCCCCGCGCAAGTGGCGCGGTCTCCCGGGTAAGGCGGAACTCGAGGAACCGCCAGTCGAGGTCGGTGTTGGCCGAAGCGCGCGTCAGCGAGTCGCGGTCGTAAGGTTTGGTGTCAAAGACAGCGGTGGTGATCATGGGAAGTGCGGATTCAATCGAAGCGCTCGGGTTGACCGGTGGCAGCGAGGACGGCGCTCCAGGCAAAGCCGTTGGGGTCCATGGTTTTTTTGCGGCTGGTGAGCAGTTCGATGGGCACGTGAATGAACTGATTGTGGAGGTAGCCGATCACTAGGCCGGTTTTGCCGGCCATCGCGGCGTGCACCGCATAGCGGGCAAACAGATCGCACAGGATCGAGTCCTCGGAGTTGGCCGGGCTGCTGCGGACCAGGTAACTGGGGTCGAAATAGCGCATGACGACGGGGACCCGGGCGGCTTTGAAGCAGGTCTCGATCTGGTCGCGCAGGAACAGGCCGATATCCTTCAATTTGACGTTGCCGGATGCGTCGCGTCCGGCCTCGGAGTTCGCCAGCAGATCCTGGCCGGCGCCTTCAGCCACGACGACGACGGCATGTCGGCGCTTCAGGATGCGGGCTTTGAGCGCGGCCAGAAAACCGCGGTCGCCCTCGAGCCGGAAGGGGACTTCGGGCACCAGGGTGAAGTTGACATCCTGGCTGGCGACGGTGGCGCCAGCGGCGATGAAACCGGCGTGGCGTCCCATCAGTTTGACGAGGGAGATGCCGTTCTCGACGCTGCGGGCCTCGGTGTGGGCGCGGTCGAGCACTTTGGCGGCCTCCTGGACGGCGGTGAGATAACCGAACGAGCGCGTCACGAACGGAACGTCGTTGTCGATGGTCTTGGGGATGCCCACCACGGCGAGGGCGTGGCCGCGTCGTTTGGCTTCCTGGAACAGGTCGTTGCCGCCGCGTTGCGTGCCGTCACCGCCGATGGTGAAAAGGATGTTCACTCCCAGCCGGATAAGATTGTCGACCGCGATCTTCGTGTCGACCGGACCGCGGGAAGTGCCCAGGACCGTGCCGGCTTCCTGGTGGATGCCGTCCACAAACTCCGGAGTCAGCACGATAGGCTCGGCGCCGCGGGCCGGGTCGAGGCCCTGATACCCGCCGCGGAACCCGAGCACATCCTTTACCCCGTAGGCGTAGTGCAATTCGAGGAAGAGCGAGCGGATGACATCGTTGAGTCCGGGACACAAACCGCCGCAGGTGACGACTCCCGCGCGCGTCTCCTTGGGATTGAAGAACAGTTGCGCGCGCGGTCCGGCCAGCTCGAACTGCAGTTCGGTTGGCGGAGGGGCGTCGGGACCCTGCAGGACGATTTCGGGCAGGCGCAGGCGGTCGCTGACCGTGCGGTGAATGGGTGAGGGGAATTGGGCTGGGCCCAGGGTGGTGAGGTTCATTGTGGAGGTATGATTAAAGTCCAACGTTATCGCCCATGCCGGGCCGTCTGCAAGCAAGACGGAAGCGGTTCTGAGCTTTCAGAGTCCGGTTTCAATGGGTGTGGTTCTTCGCAGATCAATTTCATTCGAGCGTTCGTCAGAACTCCGCCGCCAGGCCGAGCATGAAGGTGGGTCGGTTCTCGTCCGGATTCAGCAGGTAACCGGTGAGAGTCAGCATCCGGTAGGAAAACCCAAGCAACAACCCGCGCTGGACGTCGCGGTCGGTGTCGTAGAGGCGGGTGCGCTGGGTGACCAGGCCAAACCGCAGCCAATCCCAGGGAGCGAGAGTCAGTTCGGACCAGTTGTAGAAGAAACTGTCCGAGGAATCGCCCGGGACGACCACGTATTCGCCTTCGCTGTAGAGTTCGAGTTTCCACCAGGAGAGCGAACCTTTGTAGCCGGGAGCGAGGCCGGTGGTGTTGCCGAAAACCCCGCCGAGCATCGGTGTGAGCGACCACTCGAGGTCCCGGCCGCCGCCAAAGTTATAGCCCATCCAGGCGGAACCGGTTTCGAGGTCTTCATAGTTGTAGCGGGCCTCGAGATGCAGCCAGCCGTGGTCAGCGGTGAACGTCGGCTGGACGTATTCGCGCGAGTCGGGAACGAAATAGGCCATCACGGCGGCCGAGAACTCCCACGAGACCGCTGCCTCCATCGGTGGCGTGACCGGCGCGTTGTTGGTGGGCGACTGCGCCGATACCGCCATGGTCAGGGAACATAGCAGCGCCGCCGACAGGATCCGAAAGCCGGCCTTTCGGGCTTCGGATTCCTTTCGGATTTCGAGAGCGAGCCATCGGTTTTCGGGGTTGGCCATTGGTCGGCGCCTCGGATTGCGATATTAGGATTTCGGGATTCGTTTGCGCGCCGGCTTGGTCTCGGCGGTTCTCAGTTCTCCGGAACCGGCGGCGGAGTCGGGGCGGCGTCTTCTCCCGGCCGCGGCGGGGCCTTGCCGGTTTCGAGGTAATACTGAAAGGCGTGCTCGAGTCGTTCCTGGTCGGCTGCCGTGACCTGGCCATCCACGGCGCTGACTCGCGACACCGCTTCATACAAGCGGTCGATCGGATAGACCTCGGTATGGGGGCAATCCCGCAACCAATCCATCAGGACCAGGAACTCGGCGGTGGTCATCACTCCGTCGGCCATAATCTCGCGGACGAGTTCGTTGAACTCCTTGAGGATGCTGGCGGGGGAGGGCGGCAGCGCGATGGTTGGCGATATCCTGGGCAAAGACTGGTCTTTCACCGCGGCCTCGATCCGATCGCGGCACTTGGCGGGCGGGGTTTGGCGTGCAAACTCCGCGAGGGCCTCAAACCCGACGATCCCCGCTGCGGTCAGGCGAGGTCCGAACCAATGCTGGAACAACTTCACCACCGCTTCCACATCGGGCGCTGCCCCGCGGAGATTGCCGTCCACGAGTTTATAGCGCTTATTGAGAGCGGAGAGGGAAAAGCTCGAAGTCTCGGGCAGAACTCGGCGGGCCAGCGTCAGCGCACAAAAGCCGCGAAGGCCGGCCGGGGGGATGCCGAGGCGGGCGAACTCGGGCACCAGGACGCGATCCCATTTCATGGCGAGGTTATGGCTGACGACGGGACGTCCCGCGAGATATTCACGCAACAGTTCGTGCGCCAGGCGCGGATCCTGGCCGTGCTGTCGCAGGTAGTCCTGCGTATAACCATGGAGCGCCTGGCCTTCGAGGGGGATGGGTACACCATGGTTGAGGAGGACTCGGAAGCTCATGCCGTCCGGTTCGTAGCCGCGCATCCGTTGAGCCGCGATTTCGATGGCGTAGAGCGGCCGTTTCATGCCGCTGGCTTCGATGTCCAATACCGCCCAGGTTTCGTCTGTTTTCATAGTGTCTTGAGATCGAGCCAGCCGTCTTCCGGGGAGCGGAATTTGGGCGGCGCATTGGTGGTGCTGTCGACCGCGGTTGACTCCGCCGAGGCGCTCAGGGCGCCCAGGAATGCCGCAGTGAAGAGGGTGGTCAGGGCTCGCATCAGGTCAACCTCCGAGCGCCATGGTAAGCGCCACGAGGACTCCGCCGAGAATCACCATGGAGATGCCCATCAGCCACGGGCGCCCGCCTGTGATGCGCCCAAAGGCATAGCCCGTTCCGAATAACATCACGATCGCGATGGCGTTCGAGATCCGCATCGCGAGTCCGGCGTTCTCCATGAATAAGAAAGGAATCGCCACCGGAAACGTGGACGAGAAGACGAGCAGAAACACGCCTAGCGCTCCCATCCAATCATCCCGATCGAGGCGCACTCTTTCGGGCGGTTCCGGCAGCTCTTTCAAGCGTTGGGCGATGGATTCGAATTCGGAGGCTTTCAATACCGATGCGACGGGGGAGGGCAGGGCCCCCGCAATCAGTCGGTGCATGTCCTCCGGCCGGGCGGCCTGGCGCACGGCGCGCAAGGTCAGCAGCAGCCGTCCTTTCTCGGCCAAGGAGCCCATCAGATAGAGAACGCCATCGATGATGCCCCAGGCGAGGTTGCAGCCCAGGGCGCCGATCAGCATCGTCCGAACGTCGTCGCGCCCGGCCTCGGCGATGCTGAGCGACCCGGTAAAGGTGAGGACCATGATGAGGCCGAACAGGATTTCGGCCACGCGCTCATGGGGTTCCAGAACGCGTTTCGAGGCGATCAGACGATCGGCAGGGGGAAACATGGCGTCAGCAATGGCGTCAGAAGGTCCAGCCGATGGCAAATACGCCCTCAATATTGGTGTTGATGCCCTCGGCATCGCCGTAGGCGATCCAGTTGACGCCGCCCATGAGCTTGATGAACAGGTAATCGGTGATGTCCCACCGAAGTCCGGCGCCCGCGTTCCAGGTGAAGTCGGTGGTGGACGCCACCGGTTCGGCGCTGGTGCAGACCCAACCCCACCAGGGATCCCACCAGCAGTAGTCGACTGGCGGCAGGGTGTCCAAGTCCGTTTCGAGATACTGGTAGCCGATGCCGGCGGTCACGAAGGGGGTCAAACGGCGGTTGATAATGTTATAGTCCACATTCACGCGGCCGGTATGGATGAAGGCGTCCCGTTCAAGGCGAACGGTGCCTCCGTCGGCGGTGGGGAAGTCGGAGTTGAACTCGGCGCCGCCGAACATGAACTCGGAGCGCACGCTGAAATAGGTGTTGAAATGATAGGCGAACCCGAAGCCGCCGAGGCCGGTATCGTCCATCTCCACCTTGAAGTCCCCGTCCGGACCGTTGAACACGATGTCATCCGAATGGAGGTATTGGCCGATGCCGTAGACTTCGGAGCGCTGGGCGCGCTCGAAGGGTTCGGTGGCATAAGGGATCTGAGCGAGGGACTTCAGGATGGTCGCGGCGAAAAGGAAGAGTATCCAGAGTCGGTACCCACGGAGGTCGCGGCCTGTTTTGTAGGGTTTGAAGGTTCGCATAACGCTGGGGTGGTTGGCGGTCATCGTGGCAATGCGTAGTTGTCCAATAGCGGGCCGAGCTCCTGCTGGATGTATTCCCTGGTCAGGCCGAATTCCTCGAGGGTGTAGCGGTGTTTGCTTTTATAGCCGCTCTGCTTTTGGGACGCGGCGGCGAGTTTCGCGTGAAAGGTGTCGCTGAGCGGCCAGCCGAAATGACGGTAGACCTGCTCGAGCGTGCCTTGCGGATCCCGGGTTAAATCCCGGTAATCGATGCAGTAATACTGTTGAGGATTTACTTTCTGCCGGAACTCGAAGAGATGCTGGAACCAACGCACGGCGAGGCGGGAGTAAGCCAGGGATTCCGGGCCATCCTTTTTCAGTTCGGGGGAATGCGTGCGCCAGACCGGCCAGAAGACGCTGACATGGGAGGGAACGGATTCGTAGGGGTGGCGGATGATCGTGATGAATCGGGCATCGGGAAAAGCCTCGAGCAACGATTCCACCGCGCCGGACGATTGGGTGGCCTTGCTCAGGATGGTCTTGTCCGGACCGCTGGTGAAGAGCCGCCGTTGGAGGCAACTGCGGTAGAAACCCATCACTTTCCGACGTTTTGCGGGTGGCAACGCGTCCTGGAAGCCGGCTTCCCACAATTCATCCACGTGGAGGAACAGCAGGAACACCGCTTCGGTCAGGAAGGTGTAGACAAAGAAACCGTCGTCCTCCTCGGGTTGGTTGAAGCGCAGCCGGTGGAGATCGTCCCAGCCGCCGAACCACCGGCGTTCGGCCCAGGTGACCACCCGCTCCAAGGGCCGGCCCAACTTCCGATCCAGCCAGACCAGCGCCTCGATGCCACGCTGGTAAACCACGCAAGGGAAGATGGTCTGGTAGAGGGTGTTGTGGATGAACCGTTCCGTGTCCAGGCTCATGAGCTTCTGGGTCAGGGTGGTGCCGCTGCGCGGCGGCGCCACGATGAACACCGGCTCACGCACCGGCTGGCGTTTGAATCCGGGAAAGAAGAGATGATCCAGCGCGCGGCCAAAGGCCACGATCAACCACATGAGCCCATACAAAGCGGTGAAAAAACAGACGTAAGCCCAGCGCCGCGGATGAAACCGCTGCTTGAACAGAGTCAGGTACTGCGCTCTCGCGAATAGTCTCAGATCAAGATACATCGAGTCAGGGTCCGCGCTTCATGGTTTGAAGTTGTCCACCACGTCGGCCACGGAAGTGAACCGGTCGACGCCGCCCAACTTGGCATCCAGGCCTTCGTTGCGCAGCCGGACGCGCACCGCCGAGCGGGCTTCGACGGCTTGAAAGCGAATGCCCGCGGACCTGAGCTCCTCGGCCAGGCTCGCGAGGGTGTGGACACTCTGAAGGTCCACGAACGGCGCGGCCGAAAGATCAAGCACCACCAGCCGCGGCGCCGGACTTTCGGCCCGCACGCGGTTCAGAACCACCTCGCGCACGTGCTCGACGTTGAAATAGATCAGGCTCGATTCCGGTCGAAAGATGAGCACACCCGGAATGAGCTCGTTGTGGGGATGCCGTTCGCGGTCCGAAAAGCGTCGGGTGCCCGGGATCCGGCCCAGAAAGGCCACATGCGGCTGGGAGGCGCGCCGGAGCAATTGCACCAGGGAAATGATGGCGCCGATCATGACCCCGCGCAGGAGCCCGGCGCCGAGCACGCCGAGCAAGGCCGTCATCGCCACGACAAACTCCGGTCGATCGCTGCGCCAGAGCTTCTTCAACGTGGAGACCTTGAACAAGCCCGCCACCGCCACGAGCACCACCGCGGCCAGCACCGGCTGCGGCAGCGCGCTCAGCAGGTGCGAACAGAACAGGACCACGAACAAAATGATCAAGGCCGAGAACGCACCGGATAGCGGCGTCCGCGCGCCGCCTCCCTCGTTCACCAGCGATTGCGACATGCCGCCGCTGACGGGGAAACCGCGGCCGAGTCCGGCGGCCAGGTTGGCGGCCGCCAGGGCGAGGAATTCCTGGTTGGCATCGAGGCGGCCGCCATGCTTCTCGACGAACATCCGTCCGATGGCGGCGGTTTCCACCGCCCCGAGCAGGAAACAGGCGAACGCAAGGGGCAGCAGGGCGTTCAAATCCGACCACTGAAACGCGGGCAATCCCGGCGCCGGCAATCCTTGCGGGACCTCCCCGAGGAGTTTCACGCCTCGGTCCTCGAGGCCAAGGGCCGCGGAGGCGACGATGCCAGAGACGACCACCACGAGGGCGACCGGCTTGTTCTTAAGAAAGACCTTGCCCAGCACGAGCAGGAGCAGCGCGGCCGAGCCGACGCCGAGCGCGGCGCCATTCGTGTCACCCAGATGACGGAGGAAATGACCGCTGTTCTCCCAGAAATCCCCGTGCGCGCCATGGAACCCAAAGAGTTTGGGCAGTTGGGTGCTCGCCAGGCAGAGCGCCACGCCGCACTTGAAACCGACCATGACGCTTTCCGAGATGAAGTTCACGATCGCCCCGGCCCGGACCAGCCACGCGATGAAGGCAATCAGCGCCACCAGCAAGGCCGTGGTGGCGGCCAGCACCCCGAAGCGGGTCGTGTCGCCGCCGGCAATCTCGCCGAGCGACGCGCCAATCAATAGCGAGATGGCGGACGTGACCGTGATGGCCGTGTGGCGCGAACTGCAGAAGACCCAGAACACCAGGCCGCTGAACAGACACGCGTAGAGCCCGGCCTCGGGCGGTAGCCCGGCGAGTGAGGCATCGCCCAACGCGGCCGGCAGGAGGTACGCCGCGAGGGTGATGGCGGCCAGGACGTCGCCGCGCAACCACCCGCGATCGTAGGACCGCAGCCAATGCCATGAAGGAACGGGGAGGTTCATGGGAGGTGTTCCTGGAGAATCCGACGGACTTCCTCGATGGCGGCCGGGCGATCCTGGCAGGAGTGCGGAGCGCGCACGATGAACTCGGACTCGACATAATCCACATGCGCGCTCTGATAGGTGACCAGACCGTCCTTGCCATGCCGGTAGTCGCCGTCGCCTTTAACCGGGATGATCGAGTGGCCCTTGATCCCGGGCGCCAGGGGGATATCGGCCAGGGCAAGGATCAGGGGGTTTCTGGGCGACATGCTGTCCAGGCTGGTGGGCGTGCCGCGCAGTTCCTTCGGGAAATCGAGGCTGGTGGTGAGTCCGGACAACTCGGCGGTGCTGCTGACCACTTTGGAGGGCAACGCCACCAGTTTGCGGGCGAGGTTCCGGGCCAGGCTCCTGGCGGCGTAACTCCCTCGGTGGGGGGTGCTGATGAAGATCACCCGTTTCACGGAAGGCAGCGCCTCGAAGCAGGTATATTGCCGCAGGGTGGCCTCCGGGCCGGACGAGGTCTTGAGTTCTCCCAGTTGGTTGGTGGCGAGCACTGTGTTCAGGAGCGTTTCGCCCGTGTCGGTGGCGGTGAGCTTCGTCAGCAAGCCACCCTGGCTGTGGCCGATGACCACCATCTGTTGCAGAGCCGGATCGGCGCCCTCCGGGTCCAGTTCCCGGACCTTGGCCGTGAGCGACTCGCGGAGCCGGGTGGCGGAGTACATCACCGGGTTGCCGCTGTTATAGATAAAATACCAGAACTGGAAACGCCGGCGGATCAAGGGATCGGCCTCGAGCGTGTTGGCCATTTCGGCCCACTTCACCGGGCTGCTGAACGTGCCATGAACGAAGACGACCGGCACCCGGCCCGGTCGGTAGGGCCGCGTCAGATAGACGCCGGTGGGAATTCTCTCCGTGCCCGAGAGGAACTGCAGCTTGCCGATGCGCCAGAGGTACGACTGGTTGAGGGCGTACGCCGTGGCGATGGTCGTATCCGTTTCCAGGGGCACCGCGCGACCGCCCACGTGAACCACGCCTTGATCAAACGCCGGGTGAAGCTCGAGCTCGGCGCGGAGCGCGCCACGGGCCAGTTCCGTCACCCCGCCCTCGATCCGCAGCAGAGCGGTGCAGGGGGTGGTGTCGGCAATTCCGGCCTGCCCCGTCCGAGTGGTTACCGCCACGAGCGGTACGCCCAGGCCCGGCTGCCGGTTGCGCACGCTCAAACCGCGCACGACATACTGGTCCGCCAGGATGAAGTGATCGAAATCGGCGATCGGCCAGGGAAATGCCGTTTGGCTGAACCCGACGTCGATTTGTCCTTCGGGCAAGCGCCGCGCACCGCCGGCAAGGATGGCCACGGCGTTGGTACTGCCCCGGGCGGTCAACGCCCAGCCCAGGCCGTGATTGTAGAGGTCGCATGCGGTGCGGAAACGCGGGTCGAACGCGGACGGCGGTTCGGCTTCCAGGTCACCGAAAAGAAACAGCCACGCATGGACTGCCGACGCCAGGTAGTAGTCGCGCGCGTCGCGCGGTTCCCAGCGTTTGACACTGTGCCGCAGACGTTCACCCACGAGGTAGTTCAGCTCGGCCAGGGCAAACAACAGGTTGCGATCCCGCGCCTCGACGGCTTTCTGTTGCAGCAACCGAAGCACGGCATCGGGAGATTTCTCGAAGAGCGCCTCTTGATCGAAGCGATGGAGTGCGGACTGGGTTTCGCGGCTGGGCTGGCCGCGGCTGACCGGGTTGTCGTGGATCTGGCGATAGGCCCGGGCTGGCGTGGTCTTGTCCGCGCCGATCGGCGCCGTGCAACCGCAGGCGGCCAGACAACACCCGGCCAGCAGGAGCGCGCGCACCGCCGTGGGTCGGGATCGATCCGGAGGGGATGCGAACCGACCGCGAAGCGGCTGGGAGTTCCCGGCAGATGAAGGTGGGTTCGGCATGTTGGAAGGCTGGAGCACTCAGTCCCGAGATCGTGACCATTGCGCGTCCGGGTCGTAGGCCTTCATCCTGGCGGCGAGCCTGCCGGTCTTTGGCCCGAGGTCACGCTGGTAAACGCGTCCCTGCTGGTTCAGAACAAAAGTCATGACCCCGGACTCGCCGTATTCCGCGGGCCAGGCCACCAGGGCGAATCCGCCAATCATGTTGCCATTGATCACGTAATCATACTTGCCACCGGGGGCATGACGTCCCTGGCCGGTCAGGATTCGGAACAGGTAACCATGGAATGGCCGGGGACCGGCCGCTGCGGTTTCGGGGTTCGTCGAGTAACCTTCGCCCTGGGCGTAGGCCATCAACGGCCCCAAGGGACTGATCTCGCCGTTCAACGCCGGTGGCCAGAACAAGCCATCGGTCTGGTTGGGTGAGCTGGTGATTCGCTGCGCGTATTCCAGCACCTCATCACCGTCGCGATCGCGGCTGGCATACTCACGTTGGGCCTCCGCGCAGGCACCCAACACCCGCAACACCGCAAGTTCATTCCGCCCGATGCGCCGGTTGAGCAATTCCTCGACGCCGGCTTGCGTGTCGAACTGCCAGAGATCCGCGAACTTGACGAGCGGAATAGGGAATGGCCAACCGTTCAAGCCAACCTCCAGCGTCAGTCTCGAGTCCGACTCCCGCACGAGGCGATGACTGGCTTGAAAGGCCGCGGAGAAATCGGCCAGTTCGGTGGCGCCCTGCACCTCGTCCGGGTTGACCAACTGCTGAGCGGCGTCGCCGAACAACCTGTCCAGCGCCGCCCGATTGGCGGTGGCGACGGCCTGTTCGAGCGCAGTCACGGCCGCTTCGGGAGTCGGGAATTGCTGGGGCGGGGCGGCCGTTGCCTGGATTGATACCGCCAACAGCAGTCCGACGATTGGCCAGTGTCTTAGGCAAAACGCGATGGCTGCGGGTAAAGAGAGTCGAGCTTTCATGCGATTCAATCGTTTAGTTCTAACGACCGCGACCACCACCGCCACGCGCGCCACCTGCCCGGGCGCCACCGCCGCGGCTGGCGGCACCGCGGTTGCCGGCGTTGTAGGCGCTGGAACCACTGTTGACCCCGCTGAAGGCGCTGCTCGATCGCGCGGACGACTGACTCGTCGAAGGGGCAGGCGATGGACGCGCGGCGGTTGGGGTTTGCGCCGGGCGATTCATCGCCGGTTGCGCGGAGGGCGTCGTGGCCGGGCGTGCTCCGGTCATGGGTCGTTGGGCCGGGGTTGCCGATGGGGCGGCGCCTGGCGCGCGGGTTGGTTGGGTGCCGGTGGACGGTCTCTGTGACCAGTTGTAGGTGGGCTGCTGGGAGGTCGCGCCGCCGGCCCCCGCGCGCTGGTTGGGCTGAGCGGTGGGACTGCCCCAGCCGCGGGCATCGCGGGTTTGGGTTGCCGTGGGCGCGCCGGAGTTGCTCAGGCGGTTCTGGTCAGGTTGCCACTTCTGCTGAGTGGCGGTCGCCCCGGTGCTGGCGGTCCGATTGCCGCCCTGGGTGTTGACTTGGTTGCCGCGGTTGATGTTCACGTTGTCGATGTCAATGTCGATGTCCACGTCCCCGTGGTAACCGCCGCCACCCACCCAGACCGCGCCACCGCCGCCGACCCAGATCGCGCCACCGTGCCAGTCGCAGTTGTTGGCGATGATGGCGCCGACGGCGATGCCAACGCCAAAGGTGACCAGCGGCGCATAGGGGTCGTAAACGTAGGCCGGGGGTGGATAATAAACCGTCGGCGGGTAAGTGGGCACATAGACGATCTCCGGGTTGGCGGGTTGGACCTGGACGATCTGATTGGTGACGGTGACGACCTGCATCACGTTGGTCTGGATGACGACCACGTTGGTGACGGTGACAACCTGTTGCGAGGAGGACTGAAGCGTGCCGGCCTGGTGCGCCCTGGCCCGGAGAGCCTGGATGGCGTCCATCAGTTCCTTGGGTTGCTCCAGGAAAGCCTTGCCGAGTTCGACGGTCCACTCCAGATCCGCGTCGAGTTTCGCGATCAAATCAGGGAACCTGGCCGCCGCCTTGACGTTCTCGTCCCACGGCTGCTGATCCACCTTCGGAATGTTGTTGGTGTTCTTCACGAAACGGGCGGCCTGAACGATCTCGAGCGGATACACCGCCGCCGGCAGGATGATCGCGAGCAACGGATCCGGGTGCAGCGCGATGGGCTCGGCGAGCTTCGCCAGCTCCGCCGCGCTGCGCTGAGCGGGGGCGGAAGGTGGGGGAACCGCGCCGGCGACCGGCGGTGGGGAGGTCGAGATGGAATCCGCGGCTTCCAGAAGAGCCGCCGGGTTGAGAACGCTAGCGCTGGCGGCCAGGACGATCGCGATCAGTATTTTCATGGCGGTGAGGGTTTACGGCTGCGGATTGAAGCGCGAGAGTGTAAGGCGAATCCGACTTCGTTTTTAGGGGGTCGTGATCATTCAGGTCTCTAACGGCGGGGTGACACTCGCGGTGCCGCCGGGATGGAGGGCATCGGCATCGGTCGGGGAGCGGAGGCCGGCGGGCGGGCGATCGGTTGGGTCGGTCTGGGTGGCGGCGCGGAAGGCCGGTCGCCGGGGGGCGTGACGATGATGTCCGGATCATCGTAATAGTAGCCGCCGTAGTACCATGGATCGTAGAATCCCGTGCCGTAGTAGGCCCCGCCGCTCACGCTGCCGCCGCCGTCGGAACTCGCGCAACCGGTCAGCAGTGCAAGGGCGATCACGAGCGCGGCGATGAAAGTCCGGTGGTTCATGGTTTCTGCCCTCCTTCGAACGATTTCCCATCCCACTCGAGCAACCCCAAAGCGGCGCCGGTCGGATCGGCGATGACGGCCACCTTGCCTTCCCGTAGTTCGGCACTGGGCGGGAGCAATACCTGGCCTCCAAGCTGGCTGGCTTTCGCCAGTGATTCACTCATGCTCCGGACTCTTACGAACGGGAGCCAGACCGGGACGACTTTGTCCCGGTCAACAGGTATCGTCCGCACCGTGGCTCGGGCGTAACCGTCGCTGGCCAGCACGAAATCGCTCAGCCGATCGGCCGTGCTGTTCTCGATGATCTCGTAATTGCCGATGCCACGATAAAACTCCGCCGCCTGGCGGCCGTCCCGGCTGAGCAACTGCATCCAGATCCAGTCGCCCGGTTCCGCCAGGAAATCCTCCGGATCGCCCGAACTCGACTTGATCACGCCGAACAGCGCCCCCTCGGAGTCGGCGAAAATGGCTTGTTCGCCGCGTTTGGGAAACTTCGCGGGTGCGGCCAACACTTTGCCACCCGCGTTGCTTACGTAATCGGCGGCCCGTTTGACGTTCGGCACCGAGACGAAGCCGATCCAACGGGGTTTGGCTTCGGGTTTACCCTCGGGCCGCGGGCGTTGGAACATGCCGCAGAGTGGCCGCTCGTCGTTGGCGGCGATCAAGTAACCGCCGTAATCGCGAAAGCTCCAGCGGAAGAGGCCGCCATAGAATGCTTGTGCCCTCGCCAGATCATCCGTCACCAGGTCGGCCCAGACGAACTTGCCGGGAAGGCGCGGGTTGCCGGAGACGGTGGTCAGTGGCGGAAACGGTGGGGCCCCAGCGGCTTCCGCCACTGGAAGAATAAGGACAGCACCGGCCAGAGTGGCGAGCGCCCAAAAGGCGCGGCGGTTAGACCGGGGCCGGTCTCTCGCCGGCGGGGGGATGATCATGGGAGGCATGGGAGATATACGAGGTGTGGGAGTGATGGGAGTCAGGTTAGTTTGCGAGCTGCCAGCGATCGTTCCGGAACGGTCAGCAGCGGATAGCGTCCGTTCCGCAGGACCTGCTCACTCTGGCTGCCGCGCAGCGCATCGAGGAACCCGTTCTTGCCGCTGGTGGACATCACGATCAGATCCGCCGACTGCTTGCCCGCGGTGTCCACGATCCCGTGCGTCACGTCGCCGGTTCGGGTAACGTGCTTCCAAGTCCAGCCGGGAACGGCCGGGCATCGCGGTTGGGGCGCGTCACCGGCTTCGCCCACATGCAGCAGCACGAACGTGCCGCGCGGGCATTGCAGCCGCCGGACGAGGCGGACCGCCGCGGCCACGGCTGGCTGCGGCCGCGGTTTCGCCGCCACGGGGATGAGGATCTTTTCCAGGCTCAATGAACCGTCCTCCGCCGATACGAAGCCCGTGACGCCCTCGGGCAGGAACAGCGTCGATTGACCAGATTGACGGGAAATCGGCTCGGCGACCGATTGCCGCAGCCAACTCGCCCGACCCTCATGGGCGCGGCTGGCCAGGACGATGAAATCCGCGGGATGGGTCTTGAGATAGCTGATCACGGACTTCACTGGGTTCTTCAGGCGGGCGACCACTCTGCGAACCTCGATTCCCAGTTGCGGCAGCGCGGTGCGCGGACTGTCGGGCGGCAGCAAACCCCATCGCTCCAGCGTCTCGCGCACCCCGGGGAAGTCGATCCATGACAGTTTCGTTCCGGGCGACACATGGAGGATGGTCAATCGCGACTGGGCGACGAGCGCGGCCTTGAGGGCATGGTGGAAGGCGGCCTGGCTGCCCTCGGAGAAATCCGAGGGATGAAGGACGTGTTCCAGGATCGGGACGAGTTGATCCGGATTGCCGCTCATGGGATTGGGGATTGAGGATTGGGGATTGGTTGTGCGGAGGGTGGTTAGCATTTCTCGGCGATGAATCGTCGGTTCTTGAGCGACGCCAGGTCGTCGTAGGCGCCTTTCATCGAGCGTTTCGGCAGCTTCACCTTTTCGCGGGGGACGGACTTGTAGGGAATCAGTTTCAGGATGTGTCGGATGCAGTTGAGGCGCGCGCGCTTCTTATCGTCGGACCGCAGGATGTACCAGGGCGCCCATTTGGTGTCGGTGGCCTCGAGCATCAGGTCGCGGGCGCGGGAGTATTCAAACCACTTGCTGCGCGACGGCAGGTCCATGGGGCTGAGTTTCCACTGGCGCAAGGGATCCTCAAGGCGGGCTTCGAACCGCCGTTTCTGTTCCTTGTCGCTGACTTCGAGCCAGATTTTGATCAGGATGATGCCGCCATCAACGATGTATCGCTCAACTTCGGGGCAGAGTTTGAGGAAGTTGCGATGCTGTTCCTTGGTGCAGAAGCCCATGACGTGTTCGACTCCCGCCCGGTTGTACCAACTCCGGTCGAAGATCACCACTTCGCCCGCCGCCGGGAAATGTTGCATGTACCGCTGGATGTACATCTGCGACTTCTCGCGGTCGGACGGCGCGGGCAGGGCCACGAGGCGGAACACGCGCGGGCTGACGCGCTCGGTGAGGGCCTTGATGGTGCCGCCTTTGCCGGCGGCATCGCGGCCTTCGAACACGATGATCACACGCAGGCCCTCTTGCTTGATCCACTCCTGGAGCCGGCAGAGTTCGCCCTGGAGTTTGCGGAGTTCCTTCGTGTAATCCTTGGTTTTCAGTTTCTCGGTGGCGCTGGGTTTGGACTTCTTGCTCATAAACAGGTGGGGGTAGGGGATTGGTCAAAAAATTGATTGCTGGTCGCGGCGGTTATGGTTGGGCAAGTGCGATTCCGGTTTGCCAGCCGCCGCCGAGGGCGCGGTAAAGCGAGACGACGCTGAGCAGTTCATTCAGACGGGCTTGGGCCAGATTCAACTCGGCCGTGAAGAGCTCCTGCTCGTTATAGAGCACTTCAAGGTAGCTGGTGACACCGCCTTCGTAGCGGACGTTGGCCAGGTCCGCCGCGTTGCGATTGGCCTGGGTGTATTCTTCCAGTCGCGCTCGGAATTCCCGGTTGCGCTGGTAGGCGATCAGGCTGTCCGAAACCTCGCGGAAGGAGTTTTGCACCGTCTTCTGGTACTGCGCCACCGCTTCCTCAAAACGGGCTTGCGCCAGTTGCAGATTGCCACGCAAAGCGCCCCCGGTGAACAAGGGCACCGAGACCGCCGGGCCGAACTGCCAGGTCTGGGATGCGCCGGTGAACAGATCGGATAGCGCCACGGATTGAAACCCATAGAACCCGGTCAGGGTCAGCTTCGGGAAGAAGGCGGCCTTGGCCTGTCCGATATCCGCGTTGGCCGCGATGATCTGTTGTTCCGCGGTACGGATGTCAGGCCGGCGTTCCAGCAGGTCCGAGGGCAATCCCGGCGGCACCGTTACTTCGAGTTGCTGGCCCAGAAACCCTTCGCCGCGTCGGGGCGAACCCGGGCTGCGACCGAGCAGCAGGTTCAGTTCGTTTTCCTGCTGCTCGATACGCCGATGAGTATCGGCAATCGATGCCTCGGCGGTGGAGACGAGGATTTGCGCCTGGTAGACGTCCTGCCTCGAGGCCACGCCACCCTCCTGACGCGCGGTTGTCAGCGTCAAGGAGTTGGTCCGAACCCCGTAAGTGCGTTCGGCGATTTCGAGTTCGTAGTCGAGTTCCAACAGGCTGAGGTAAGCCGTGGCGACCTGGGCGACCAGCGTCTGGCGGACCGTCTGTTGCGCGGCCTCGGTGGCGAGCAACTGGGCGAGGGCGGCCTCGTTCGCCCGGCGGATGCGGCCCCACAAATCCAACTCATAAGAGGCCATGGTGCCGTAGACACTCCCGAACTCCCGCTGAGGATTGACTCCCGGAGGAATGGTGGAAGCTCCGTCCTCCGAAGCGCGCGCGGTGGTCCAGTCGGCGCCGGCCCCCACCGTGGGCATGAACTGGGAGCGGGTAACGCGCGCGGAGGCCTCGGCCTGGAGCACGCGGGCGGCCGCGATCTTGATGTCCCAACTATTGGTCAGCGCCTCGGCGATGTAGGCCTGGAGTTGCGCATCCGCGAACACCTGCCACCAGACGAGGGTCGCCAGTGAGTTCGTGTCGGTGAGGTCCAGGGTATCCGTGGCCGCAGCCCGGAAGGCGAGAGGCGTGGGCGTGGCGGGCCGGCGGTAATCCGGTCCGACGCTACAGCCTGCCAGCAGTGCGGCGAGGAGCAAACTGGCCGTCAGCACCATCAGGGTTGGATGTCTGGGGACCAGTTTGCGCGTGATGTTGAAGGGCCCGAGGGTACGGGAGTGGGCAAGGTAAATTCCATGACCGGGGACACCCCTCACCCCGGCCCTCTCCCCGTGGAGGGGAGAGGGGGCGCGAACGATGTCTTCAGTTGGTATCATGCCCTCGCCCGCGTTGAATGCTCCAGGCCCATGGGGCCGAAGCCGGTCGTTTACGCGAGGCGCTTTATCCGCCGCGAACGCGGCCGACATGTCTCCCTCACCCCTCCACGGGGA
>JAHDYP010000134.1 GCA_023383055.1 Verrucomicrobiota bacterium
GAAAACCTGGCAGGCCAAGCACGCCGGCCAGCCCGACGCCAACTTCAAAACCCAGCTCGCCGCGGATCCGGAGGTCGCCCGACACCTCACCCCGGCTGAATTGGAAGAGCTATGCTCGCTCCAGTTCCACTTCAAACATGTCAAGGAACGTTTCCGAAAACTGGGACTGTGAAGCCTCCAAACCCGTCGCGGCCCGGGGTGCTCACCCCGGCCGCCGCCCCAACTGACCCGGTTCACTCCCGCCTCGTCAACCCACCGACGCGAATTCCTCGTCGGTCAACAGGTCCATGCCCATGAACACGTAGTCGTGCGCCTCTCCTTGCATGTCCCACACGTAATCCGGAAGGCGCATGAGCTGGCGGAATCCCAGCTGCTCCAGCGCCTTGATCGCGACTTTGCGCTCGCCATTCAGTTCCGCCTCGACTTTCTTCAACCCCAAATGCCGCGCGATCTCCACCGCTTCCTCAACCAGCGCCTTGGCCACATCGCGCCCCCGGTAGTCCGGATGCGTCAGAAAGGTCAGCAATCCCACGTGCCGTTTCCAGCCCCCCAGCCGCTGGTGCAGGGTCACTTCACCAATGACCTTGGGGCCATGCAACATCAACAACGGCAGGTTGCGCCCGTAATCCAGTTGCCGACACCATTCGTGCAACAAGGACCGATCCCGGATCGGTTGCTTGATGAACAGCCGTTCCAACTCCGGCACACTCGTGAAAAACCGAAAACAACGGGCTTCGTCCCGCCGGTTCATCGGGCGCACCATGGTGCGGGTGCCGTCTCGCAGGGTGACCTGGATCGGGAATTTCTCGATGGCGTATTCGAGTGACATAAGAGGCTCTTTCGACTTGGCAATCCCTTAGCACACCCCGTTATGCTTGAAAAGCACTCAATCAAGAAATCGGGCTGGACCCTGCTCAAGGAAGTGCTGGCCCATGGCGGCCCCGGATACCTTCAGTTCGCCATCACCAACATCTGCAATGCCCGCTGCGACTTCTGCGGGTTCGCCGTCGACCGCTTCAACCCCCGTCACCGTCGCAGTGTCACGCTCCAGGAAGCCCGGGACGTGATCGACATTTGTCGGCGGAATCACATCGGATACCTCCTCTTCGTGGGCGGTGAACCCCTGGTCCATCGAGATCTGCCCGAGATGGTGCGCTACGCCGCCTCCCGCGGCATCCGCCCCATGATCTGCACCAACGGCTCCCTCTGGACCGAGCCTGCCATGCGGCAAATGGCCCAAAACGGCCTCAGCAGCGTCATCATGTCCGTCGATGCCCATGAAGTCGCCCGGCACGAACACCACCGCGGCCTGCCCGAGGTCTGCCGCAAAATGCGGACGGCCAACCGCCTGTTCGACCAGCTCGGCGTGCAAACCACCGCCTCCGTCACCGTCAGCAAATTGATCGGGGATTACCGCAAACTGCCGGCGTTCCTGACCGAGCTCGGCTTTCGCAGCTGCACCTTCAGCTATCCTCTCACCTCCCTCGGCTCGAGCTACCTCAGCTTCAGCAACTCCCGGCTCGTCAGCTACCGCACCGAAGAGCTGATCGATGTCTTCGAACAAATCAAGCAACTCAAGCAAACCGGCTTCCCCGTGGTCAACCCCGCCGAATCACTCACCGAAATGCAGCGTCACCTGCGCGGTGAACCCGAACGCTTTGGCTGCCTCGGCGGACACAAATACTTTTACCTCGATTGGAACCTCGATCTCTATCGCTGTCATTATTGGGAAACACCCATCTGCAAGATCCACGAATTCAACTCCTCAAAACTCATCCGGGACGGCTGCACCCGCTGCATGATCGATTGCTACCGCGACCCCAGCATCCTCCAGTTCGTCGCCGTCAATGCCAGCGACGCCTTCCGTGACCTCCGCCACGGCCGGATCCGCTCCGCCGCCCGCCGCCTGCTCGACCCCCGAAACCTCACCTCGCTCAAGGCGGTATGGGCTGACCGCCGCTGGATTGCGAAAGTCTGATCCGCCCCGGCCGGGCATTATCGATCTCAATTCCCCCTGTTTCCCGGGCTAATTGCTGCTTCCTCGACCCGCTTTGCTGTTGACCGGCCACAGAGTTCTATGCCGGAATACATGCTCCAGATTATAGACGTCGGCAACCAACATGGCTCAAGCTCCACGCAGAAACGGTCTCTCTCCCCGACACCGCGCGCCCACCAAATACGACGCGCACAACCTGGTCCTGGATCGCACCTACGGCGCGCTCGCGGACCTGCGGCGCGAATTGTCCGACTCGAAACAGGCGGTGGCGGAGCGCGCCGAGCTCCTCCAACTGTTCGCGCAGTGCGCCGATCCGCAGCGGGCCTGGCTGTTGCTGGAGGATTACTTCGAACGTCTTTCCTTGTCGCGGAAAGACTTCGAAGCGCAGGAGTGGTGGCCGCGCTTGCTGGCGGTCAAGGGCAAGGATCGCCTCGAACAAACCGCCCTGCTCTTCCTCCGCTCGAACCGGTCGCTCCCCTCGGAGCTGATCCCCCACGCCAATCTCGAACGGTTCGCGGAGATCGAGGAAACCGAGAAGGCCGAAGCCCTGGTCAAGCACCTCGAGAACTGGGTGCTCCCGCCGCGCCCACACCATCTCGACTCACCCCGGGCTTCGTTGCGTGTCTTCTGCGATATCAGCCCAGTCCAGCAGTCCGCCGCCCTGCATGCCCTCCAGGTCAGGTTCACGCTCAACCGCCCCCGCTCCGGCGAGAAATCACGCTCGTTGCGCGAACTCACCGAATTGCCCGCCCGGGCCGCCCACGAGCAGGAGCTTTTCTCGAGTGACGACTGGGCGTTCCTCGTCTGGCTGACGGAGGCTTACGCCGGTCCCAAGGCTTTCCGGGACCAACTCTGTCTGACCGGAGCCGATCTGTTGCGCTGGTTGGCCCAGTGGGGGCAGACCAACCGGATCGAACAGGGCGACGGCGCCGGGTTCATCCGGTTCGATGGCCAACTGGCCGGGTTCATCCCCGCCCTGCAGAACCGCGAAAATACACTCCACCTCGCCCACGAATTCCGGTTGCCCGACGGGAAACATCATTCCCTCGCCAATGTCCGGTTCTTCGCGGGCAAACCCGCCATGGCCCTCGTCGCCGGCACATTTTATCTCGTGCCGGACATGCCTCCGACGCCCTTGCTCGAGGGATGGATCACCCAGCCCGCCGTTGCCGTCAGCAAGCTGAGCCACCGCCTGATGGCCCACCTCCGCAAGACGGTCACCAACAACGGAACGGACTGGGATCAACTCTGCGTGGTTCACCGCGCCAAGCCGCGATTCGTGTTCGAACTGGCCGACGAGACCATCCGACTCCGCCTGATGGCCGAGGGCGACCAGACCGGGTCCATCTGGCAGTGGACCGGCCATGAATGGCAGCTCACCGAGTCCAATCGCAAGCGCCGGACGGATCGCACCGAAATCCTCGACGACCCGCGCCTCGAACCCGCCACCGCATGGCTGCGGCGCTTCGACTGGTTCACTCCCGAACCCGGGCTCTGGGTGGGCGACGCCAACTCGACTTTCCTGAATGCGATCGCCGAAGCCTGGCCCGATCGTCCCGCCGACGCCGACTACCTTGGCAACCCGGCCTTCCAGCGCGTTCTGCTTTCGCCCCGCCAACTCCGCCCCAAACTCCAACTGCATGGCAGCGGCATCGACTGGCTCTCCGTTTCCGCCGAATGGGAAGCCGAGGGGATGAGACTGACGGCCGCCGACATCCAGCGCCTGCAGACGGCCACCGGGAAGTTTGTGAAGCTACCCGACGCCGGCTGGGTGCGACTTGACGCGGCCGCGGTCCAGGCCGCCCAGGAAACCATGGCGGACCTGGGCGTCGAAGGCTTGTCCGCGCTGCCGCAAAAGGTGGCCCTGCTTCACGCCGCCCAGATGGAAGACAGCAGTCTGGCCAGGTTCGGCGAGAAGAACGCCCAGGCCCTGCGCCAGCGGCTGGCCGGCTTCAACGGCGTCAAGGCCACGGCCCTCCCCGGCTGCGTGCAGGCTGAGCTCCGCCCTTATCAGAAATCCGGGTTCGATTTCCTCTGTCATCTCACCCGACTGAAGCTGGGCGGGGTTCTTGCCGACGACATGGGTCTCGGCAAGACGCTTCAGACCCTGGCCTGGCTGGCCTGGCTGCGCGAGCAGAGCAAACGCCCCAAGCCAGCCCTGGTCATCTGCCCCGCCTCCGTCCTCCACAACTGGGAACGGGAGGCCCATCGTTTCACTCCCGATCTGAAAGTGCTGGTGCTCGCCAGCGGAGCCGCGCGCCACAATTTGCGCCAGCAGATCCCCCAGCACGATCTCATCGTCACCAATTACGCGCTGCTCCGACGCGACCTCGACGCCCTGCAGAAGTTCGCTTTCCGCGTCATCATCCTGGACGAGGCCCAATTCATCAAGAACCCAACCGCCCAGGTCACCCAATCGGTCAAACAACTCGAGGGCGACCTGCGGTTGGCCCTGACTGGCACGCCCCTCGAGAATCGCCTGCTCGATCTCTGGAGCATTGTGGACTTCGTCCAACCGGGTTACCTCGGTTCCCAGCAGCGGTTCATTGAACTCTACGAACCCAAAGGCGAGGACGCCACCCTGGGCCAGAAGGTCGGACGCCGCCGGCTCGCCGCCAAGATCCGGCCTTTCATGCTGCGGCGCCTTAAACGACAGGTCGCCCAGGATCTGCCAGATCGCATCGAGATCCGCCGCGATTGCGAACTCGATGATCCCCAACGCAAGCTCTACCTGGCCGAACTCCGCCGCAGCCGCGAAAAGGTCATGCAGACCATCGCCGAAAAAGGCGTGGCCAAGAGCAAATTGCATGTCCTCGCCGCCCTCACCCGGCTGCGCCAGATCTGCTGCCACCCGCAACTGGTCGGCAACGATGCCGCTTCGGGCAAGACCGAGACCCTGTTCGAGTTGCTGGAACCGCTGCTGGCCGAAGGCCAAAAGGTCCTGCTCTTCAGCCAGTTCGTTCAGATGCTGCAAATCCTCGAAAAGGAATGCTCCGCCCGCCAGATTCCCACTCATATCCTGACCGGCGAGACCAAGCACCGGCAGGAAGTCGTTCAAGCCTTCCAGGCGGCGCCCGAAGCAGCCGTTTTCCTCCTCAGCCTGCGCGCCGCCGGCACCGGCCTCAACCTGACCACCGCCAGTTACGTGGTACTGTACGATCCCTGGTGGAACCCCGCCGTCGAAGCCCAGGCCATCGACCGATCGCACCGCATCGGCCAAACCCGCACCGTCAACGCCTACCGCCTGATCGCCCCGGGAACCGTGGAAGAGAAAATCTGGGAACTCCAGCAACGCAAAGCCCAGACCATCTCCGATGTCCTCGGCGAGGAAGGCTTCGCCAAGAGCCTCACCAAGACGGATCTCGATTACCTGTTCGCCGAGGAATAAAACCCGCATTCGATCCGCTCTGTCCAAGCCATGAAAATCACCGAAGCCCTGTTAGCCGAGCATGTGGTGTTTCACAATTTGTTCGATCATATCGAAGCCACCCTGCCGAAACTCAAGACCCTGGCGGAAGTCCATGCCCTGGCCAGCCTGCTCGACGCCCTCGTGCAGGCCCATTCCCAGGTCGAGGACGAACTCCTCATCGCACCCCTCGAACACTGCTTCGCCCAGATTGGCCAGCAGGAGACCTTCCACGACGAACATGACGAGGTCGATGATCAGCTCAAAGCCGCCCTCGCCAGCCGCAGCCTGAAAACCGCCCGCCGACTCCTCCAGATCGCCGTCGTAGCCTCCCGCAACCATTTCGACAAGGAAGAACGCCTCGTCTTCCCCATGGCCGAGAAAGCCCTCAAGAGCCGCACCCTGACGACCCTGGGCGACACCTGGATGCGCCAACGCAAAGCCACGAACGACTGAAGGCGCCTGAGTCCCTTCTCCCTTTACTCCGCCGCCGGCGCCGGCGCTGCCAGTTGCGACCGCAACAGCTCCAGATACTCGCGGGCTTTCGCGTTCTCCGGATCCAGTCTCAGCGTGGTCTGGAACCGTTCAGCCGCCTCTAACACCCGCCCTTGCCGGATCATGGCCACCCCCAGGTTCAGGTGTGCCAGCGCATAACCGGGGTTCAGCCGCGCCGCCTCCGCAAACGCCGATTCCGCCTCTTTGATCTGCTCCTTTTCGGCCAGCTCGACCCCCAGATAATAATGCGCGCGCCATAACGACGGCTGCAACGCAATCGCCCGGCGCAGGCTCTCCGTCGCCACCGCCCGATCGCCCGACGCCGCCTGCACCTCCGCAAGATCCAGATAGAGACTGCCATTCCAAGGTTGCCGCTCCAGCGCCGCGCGATAGTGAACGATCGCTTCCGCTGGCCGCTTGCGCCGCGCCTCGAGGTGCCCCAGCTCGACGATCGCGTCCACCGCACCCGGCTGCCGCTCGAGACACCGTTCCAGCCAGGAATGGGCTTCGTCGTAGGCGCCCTGACGCGACCGCAGTTTGCCCAACTGGAAAGGGGCGACATGATGATGCGGCAACATCGATTCCACCCGGCGCCACTGCGCCACCGCTTCCTCCAACCGGCCCACCGCCGTTAGAAACTCGGCATAGTTCGCATACAACCGATGATCGTCAGGCGATCGACGAATGGCGTCCTGATACACCTCGAGCGCTTCCGCGGCATGCGCGGCATTCAACCCCGATCGCAGCCGCTCGCGTTCGATTCTGACCCGCTCGAGTCGCGCTTCGTGCCCCAGCTGCTGCGTGAACGGCGCCTGGCTCAGCCGCAGCATCAGCTCGCCATAAACCGCTTCGCGATTCCAATCGGTCAAACCCAGCCTCCGTTCGCAGATCTCCGCGGTAGCCCACACCGGCACGGCGGTCCCGCGAATTCGCTCCGGCAGCATCGGCTCGATCTCGACTCCGAACGCGCGCGCCAGCCGGTAGTTCCCCGCAAACGTCAGATGCACGTGCTCGTAAAACGATTCCTCGCCCGGGATCCGCCCCGTTGCCGACAACACCCCATCGGCATCCACCAATCGAACACCCCGGCTCGCATGGGCCGCCGCCACCTCCCGAACCGCGGCGTTGATCGCGGAATCGGCGCGGAATGGAAGGACGTCCAGGTCCCGCGCCGCCTCAAACCGGCGCCGCGCCGCTTCATGCGCTCCCAGCGCCTCGTGGCAGATTCCCTCCCGAAACGCCAGCTCCGCATACCGCGGATCGATCGCCGCCGCCGCCGCGTAAGCCTCCAGCGCTTCCTGCCACGAACCGGCCAGTTGCAGTTCCTGGCCTCGCTGATAGTGCCCCCGCCAATCCTCCTCCAACCGGCCAATCACCTGGTCTCCGTGTGCCGAGGCAAACGGGGCGCAGTCCTTGAGATTCCCCGCCACGGTGCTCAACACCATCCCCACCCCGGCCTTCAACCCAGAGCGAACCAGCCCTTCCAGGTTCTTCTTGAAATGCCCGTGGACAACCCCGCGCGACGGGTCGTCAACCCCCACCTGCTGCTCGAGAAACATCTCCATCCCTCCCCAGGAAGGATGCCGGGCCGGCGCCCACGCCCGCCCAAGGTCGGTTAGCGCCTGTCCCAGCCGGGTCGAACGTAATCCCAGCGTCGCCCGGATCATCGCCCGCCCGGGCGCCTTCGGGCCAAAAACGGTGGCCGCGCCGAAAGGGCCGACCATCTCGTTGTTGCCCATGTAAACCACCCAGACGTCACCATCACGGCCCGCGCATTCCCGGGCGATCGGCAGAATCACATGCGAATTGATCGCCGTCATCGCCACGCATATCACTTCGAATTGCGTCCCGGGATAACGCTCCCGCAACAACACCTCCAAATAGCGCCCCATCCCATAGGCCGGATGCGGATCCCCCAAAGCCGCCGATTCGCCCAGCAGGAAAATCCGCACCGCTCCGGCCGGTTTCTTGGCACTCATGACCGTCGGTGGCGGACGCCGGACCAGTTCCTTCGGGAAAAACCGCAACCCGAATCGACCGTTCTCAACCCACATCGACTGCCCAGCCACCGTCGCCGGCACAAAGAATGACGTCGGATAACCGTAGCCGAAAATCCTCAGCGCCAACTCCAATCCGCCCAGCACCAACAGCGGAACCACCAGCACCGCCACCCACCGAAACCAAAGCCGCCTCCGGGCCGGGATGGCCATCCTGGAGCTCTTCGGGTCGCCTTGCCGCCGCTTTTTTCCCTTCACCGCCCCCGAGCATAGCCCAGCTCTCGAGTCGCCGTCCAGCGACACCCGCACCCGGGCACAATCCCATCCAACTCGCGCACACCCCCGCCGGCGGCGCAAATTACCAAGCCTGCTCCCAGGTGATTTTGGCACTTGGCCCGGGCTCGGGGCACGGACTACAGTGACACGCGATGTGGCGACTGTTCCTCGAGTTCATCCAGTTCCTCCGCGAGGAGAAGAAATGGTGGTTGCTCCCGCTCGTCGTGGTGCTGTTGCTGCTCGCGGCCCTGATCCTGTTCAGTTCGGGATCGGTTCTGGCCCCGTTCATGTATCCCTTCCTCTGACCTGCCGCCGGCCCCTGACATGCGCCACATCCTGGGCATCTCCGCTTACTACCACGATGCCGCCGCCGCCTTGCTCCGCGACGGAACGATCGTGGCCGCCGCCCAGGAGGAACGGTTCACTCGCCACAAGAATGATCCGGCCTTCCCGCACCACGCCATTCAGGCTTGCCTCCGCCAGGCCCAACTCGCCGCCGCCAACCTTGATGCGGTTGTCTTCTACGACAAACCCATTCTCAAGTTCGCCCGCCTCCTGGAAACCTCCCTGGCCGTCGCCCCGCGGGGACTGCGCATGTTCGCCGACGCGCTGCCGTCCTGGTTGGGTGAAAAGCTGAACCTGCGCCGCACCATCCGCGACGAACTTCCCGAGCTGCCAACTGCTTGCCCCATTTTGTTTACCCTTCATCACGAAGCGCACGCCGCCAGCGCCTTTTTCCCCTCTCCCTTTCACGAAGCGGCCGTCCTCACCGTCGATGGCGTGGGCGAATACGCGACCACCACAATCGGCCATGGACAGGCCAATCGCCTCGACTTGCTCCAGGAACTCCACTTCCCACACTCGCTGGGCTTGCTCTACTCCGCTTTCACCGCCTACTGCGGCTTCCGCGTCAACTCCGGCGAATACAAACTCATGGGCCTCGCCCCCTACGGCGAACCCCGCTACGTCCAGGCCATCTACGACCATCTGATCGATCTCAAACCCGACGGCTCGTTCTGGCTGAACCCCGATTACTTCGATTTTCTCACCCGTTGGCGGATGACCAATGACCGCTTCGACCGGCTTTTTGACGGACCACCCCGCCAGGTGGAGGCCCCGCTCCACCCACGGCATATGGATGTCGCCCGGTCCATTCAAACCGTGACCGAGGAAATCATGTTGCGCCTCGCCCGCCATGCCCGCGAACTCACCGGCAGCCGACACCTCTGCCTCGCCGGCGGCGTCGCCCTCAATTGCGTCGCCAACGGACAGATCCACCGATCCGGCCTGTTCGATCAGCTCTGGATCCAACCGGCGGCCGGCGATGCCGGCGGCGCCCTCGGCGCCGCCCTGGCCGTCTGGCACGGCCCGGCCAACCCGCACCCCCCCTCCCGCCTGCGCCCGGCCGTCCTCATGCCGGGCGCCCTCCTCGGACCACGTTTCTCGCCGGATGAAATCCGGGAAACCCTCCGCGCTCATCACGCCGTCTTCCACGAACTCTCCGACGATGCCTTGTTCGCGCGCACCGTCGAGCTTCTGCGACAAGACCAGATCGTTGGCTGGTTCCAGGGCCGAATGGAGTTCGGCCCGCGCGCCCTGGGCAACCGTTCCATCCTGGCCGACGCCCGTTCCCCTCGCATCCAGTCCGAACTCAACCTTAAAATCAAACAACGCGAATCCTTCCGTCCCTTCGCTCCCGTGGTCCGCGCCGAACGCCTTGCCGATTACTTCGAACTCGACGTCGAATCCCCCTACATGTTGCTGGTCGCCCCCGTCCGCCAATCGCTGCGGCGGCCCACCGACCCCACCGCCCAAGGGCTCGACCGGCTCAAACAAATCCGTTCCACCATCCCGGCCGTCACCCACGTCGACCATTCCGCCCGCATCCAGACGGTCACGCGCGCCCAAAACCCCCGGCTCTACCTGCTCCTCGAACGATTCGAGCAATCCACCGGCTGCGGTGTGCTCGTCAATACTTCGTTCAACGTCCGCGGCGAACCCATCGTCGGATCGCCCGACGACGCCTACCGCTGTTTCATCAACACCGCCATGGATTACCTCGTGCTCGAAAACTTCCTGCTCGCGCGCACCGACCAACCTCACCAGCACCTGCCGCTCAAATCCCAACTCGTGCCGGACTGAACCTGCCGCCCGCGGTTGGCTTCATAGCCGGGGATTCGCAGCCTTCGTCGTGAATGCGAGGATTCCCTCTTGCCCTCATGCGCCACATGTGTTTCGTTGTCGCGCGCAACGCGCCACCATCCGTGGCACCCGTGCCCGGCACGCGATTTGCCGTCACGATGTTGTTTGTGAACCATGCACAGGAAACCGAATTCAGCCGTTGACCAAAGAAATCGGTACTCGGCCAAAAACATGGCCAAACCGGTCAATTTCTTCTGCTTCGCCCCGCAAGCCAGGCAGGTCGCCCTCGTGGGAGATTTCAATGACTGGCGCCCTGACGCTCACCCCATGATCCGCCAACCGGATGGCTCCTGGCACGTGGTGATCCCCCTGAATCACGGCCACCATCATTACCAGTTCCTCGTCGACAATCACCCCACCCTCGACCCCCGCGCCACCGGCATCGCCCGCAACGAAAAAAACGAACGCGTCTCCCTCATTGCCATCAGCTGATCAGCTGACTATCCGGCACTGCCCTCTCGCTCCGCCCGACGTTCGCCAAAGAACCGCCGCAGCAACTCCCGGCACTCCAGTTCCAGCACCCCTCCCGTGATCTCGCAACGATGATTCAGGGTCGGGTGTTGCAGGATGTTCATGGCGCTGCCGGCGCCCCCTCCTTTTTGATCCGGCGCGCCAAAGACCACGCGCGCCAGACGCACATGAACGACCGCGCCGGCGCACATGGGGCAAGGTTCCTTCGTGACATAGAGCGTGCAGCCGTTCAACCGCCAGTCGCCCACGGCCTGCTCCGCCTGGGTCAAAGCCAGCATCTCCGCGTGCGCCGTGGCGTCCTTCAACAACTCGACCTGATTGAACGCCCGCGCCATGATCCGCCCGCCGCACACCACCACGGCGCCCACCGGCACTTCCCCCGCCGCGTAGGCATGCCGGGCTTGACGCAGCGCTTCTCCCATGAAATGGGCGTCGCTCTGCAGGTCGATGATCGGTTCCTCAGCCATGGGACCCGTCCCTCGCCGACGGCCTCGATTCCGCGATCGTCCATTCATTCAGCCCGTCGGCATGACAATGGCAATGGGCCGCGAAGAACCCGCCACGGTGCTGCCAAAACAGCGGCCAGATCATCTCACGATCCGTCTTGGGCAGCGCCAGACCGTCCAGGTCGGCCCGGCTGAAATAGGCAAACGATCCTTCCCGGATGGGCGCGGGCACCCGATTCAACTTGCGTTTCAGTTCGAACAGAAACATCAGCCAGTGCGCCTGTCCCTCATACCCGCGTTCGCTGACGATCCCCGTCAGATGCAGGTCTCCGGGCGCGAGCGCTACGCCAAGCTCCTCAGCCGCCTCCCGCAGCGCGCAAGCATGAGGAGACTCCCCGTTCGCCAGGTCCAGCTTGCCGCCGCACGGGCTCCAGACCCCCAGATTCGGCTCCTGGCGGCGATGCAACAGCAGCGTTTCATCCTCCTGGTTGAAGCAATACAACAACGTGGAGACTTTATACGGCAATTCCATGTTCAGATCCCAAATCTCAAATCTCAGATCTCAAATCATAGGTCGAGGGCTCCCGCCAATTCCTCTCCAGCCATCCAATAAATCCCGGCCAACACTCCGTGCTGATAAACCTCCCCCACGCGCAACGTCCCAAACACGGTCACCGGCTGGTCCAACATCGCCCGCACCCCGCGCCCGGACATGGTGACCGTCACCCATTCGTTGATTTCGGGAATCACACCGAAACAGCACATGGACTGGTCTCGCATCAAGAGGAATTCCCTGACCAATCCGCCATCCATCTTGACTGGCAGCATAAACCCTTGCACCCCCACTTCGCGCCCGTCCAACTCGCGGATCAACCGCGGGATCTGACTCGCGTCACCTGTCTCCGCCGCTGAGCCGGCTTCGTCTTTCACCACGTAGTCAAACCCGGCGAGCCGATCGAAGCCCACCCGGATCAGCCCATCCTCATCCTCCACCCAGCCGTCGTCCGACCCGTCCAACCTCTCCGTCACGCCTGACTCGATCGAACTCTCCAGCCGCTCCGCCGGGGCGGGATTCTCAATTCGCTCGATCGGCTCACCCCGAATCGCCGACATGTCCGGCGCCGGATCCCCGGGTGATTTCCCGCAACCCGTCAGCGCCAGCCCCAGCGCCAACGGCAGCCACGCAGCCTGTCGGACTATCGAAGCCCGACCCGCCGCCAGTCCGACGGGATCTCGCGAGGGACCGATCATCCGCTTTGGCCCGTCCAACCCGGATTCATCATGGTCATCATCCTTTTGCGAACCGCGTTTCGAAAGACATGGACTATGCGGGCTAAGTCGACGGCATCAAATGCGTGGCCACATCCGTCCGATACGCCTTCGTCGCCGGCACCACCCCCGCCAATGCGCTGACCAGGATCATGCCCAGCGGCGCCCAGAACATCACCGTGTGCCACGCCAGCGGATCGATCACCACCCCGGTCTGCGCGCGTATGATCTGGGTCACGACGGCCATGATCGCCCCGTAAACCCCAAACCCCGCCAGCATCCCCACCGCCGCCAGGCTCATGGCCTCGAGTACAATCGCTCCGAACACCGTCCGCCGATGCGCCCCCAGGGCTCGCAGTATCGCAATGTCACGCCGCCGCTCGTTCATCGAATTATGAATGCTGGCAAGCACCGAACCGGCCGCCACGGCCGCCACCAGATACGCCACGACGGTCAGCACGCGCTCAAACCAGACGATCCGCTCGAAAAACCGCGCCATGATCTGCGCTATCGGCCAGGCAAAGGTCAGCCGGCTTCCCTCGCGGTTGTACCGAACCTCCATCGTCCGACCCAAGGTCGGGCTCTTCAGCTTGACCAGCACGGCGCTCAATTCCTCCGCGGCCGCCGGATCGTGCCCGCTCATCAATTGCACGCCCTTCAACGGAATCCAGATCACCCGATCCGCCGGCGTGTTCGAAGGTTCCATGATCCCCACCACCACGTACTTCTCCTCGTGCACATGACTTTCGTCGAACCTCAGCCCGTGATACGGCTGGAACCGCTGACCCAGGCGCAAACCCAACTGCGCCGCCGCGAAACTGCCCACCACCGCCTCCCGTAACGTCGGGTCGAACAACCGGCCAGGTGGCGCCACCTGATACCGCCGCCCCGGCGCATACTCGACCTCCGAGAATAGCTCCGGCGTCACGCCCACAATCCGGTAGCCCCGATAATTGTCGCCCGTCGCCAGCGGCACCGCCACCGCCACTCCCGGATCCGCCTGTAACTCCAGATAATCCGCCCACGCCAGATTTCCAGGCGACTCATCCACGTGAAACACCGCGTTCAGCACCAACTGCAGCTTGGATCCGCGCGCGCCCAGCACCGCGTCAAACCCCGCGTTCATCCCCGTGAAAGCCTGCTGCGATTGTTCCCGCACGACCCAGACCGCCATCAACAAGCCCCCGGCCAGGGCGATGGAGATAGCCGTCACCACGCTCGACAACGCGTGTTGACGCAGACTCCGGCGGACAATCAATCCCAGCGTCATACCCCCCCCGCACGGTTGAGTTGCTCCAGCGGTTCGACCACGTCGAAACCCGACAGCACCCCGGGATCGTGGCTCACCAGCAACAACGCCGCCCCGCTCTCCCGGCAAACCTCCCGGATCAACGACAGCGACTCGCGCGCATTCCGCTGATCCAGATTCCCGGTCGGCTCGTCCGCCAAAACCAACCGCGGCCGGTTCGCCAACGCGCGCGCCACCGCCACTCGCTGCTGCTGTCCACTCGACAACTGCCGCGGGTAATGCCTCAGACGCGCGCCCAACCCCACCCGTTCGAGCAAACCGACCGCCACTGCCCGGTCGGCCCCCGGCCCAAACGACATGCCTAAGAGCACGTTCTCCAGGCAGGTATATCCCTGGAGCAGATTAAACGTCTGAAATATGTAACCGATCGTCGTCGCCCGCAGCCGATCCCGTGCGGACTCACTCAGGCTGGTCATCTCATGCCCGCCCACCCGAATGCTCCCGCTGTCCGGCGTCGAAATCCCCGCAATCAGGTTCAGCAGCGTCGTCTTCCCGGATCCGCTCTCGCCGCTCATCGCTACCTGTTGCCGCGCTTCCAGCCGAAATGCCGGCAGATCGATCACGACCTGCCGCGCCCCTTCCGGCGTCCAGTACGACTTGCGCAACCCTTGTATCTCCAGCGCGGCCGAATCATCCATGGCTCGAAAGTGGAAAGGGCCGGATTCCCCTGAATCCACCGGTTTTCGTTGATCCGATCATGCCCCCAATAATTCGCTCACTTCCTGCCGTGTTCAACTGGAAATCCGCCGCTGACACCGTCGTCAGGGCCTGGGCCTGACATTCCCCGCCCCAAATACGAACGCCCCATAACCCACCACCCGATCGCGCGGCCCGGCGGTGTCACCCGAGTTTCTTAAGTCCACCGCCCTCGCGCCCAAGCCATGCCGGCGCGCCATGCCGATCAAGGCTCGAATCGCCCGGCTCCCGCACGCATGATCACCGTCGATAATCCCGATATCCAGATGCTCGATCGCCCGAGCGGTGGCGGCGTCCACAGCTAATGCTGTCAGGTAATCATGATAATGACTCAGATCCGAACTCACCACCACCCGCGTTTCCGCATCCCCCCACAACGGCTCAAGAACCTCGCCCACCTCCTCGTCGCTGGCCGCCCCCACCAGCAACGGCACAATGCTGAATTGCTCAAGTATGGCCTGCAGAAAGGGCAATTGCACCTCGAGGGCGTGCTCAGGATCGTGGGCCGAATCCAGGACCCGCACCTGGGGCAAACGCCGCACGGTCTCAATCAGATCGCCATCCACCGGCACCACCCCAAGCGGGGTCTCGAACCCGGTCGCGGAGCTCAATGCAACTCCTTTGAAATCCGCGTAGTGCGCGGGACCGAGCAGTACCACCCGCCGGATCCGGCGACCCGCGCCGCGCCATGGCCGGTAAGCCGAGCCGGCGATGGGCCCGGAGTAGATGTAACCGGCGTGAGGCGCGATGATTGCCTTGGGAAACTCACCGGGCACCGATCGGGCATGCTTAAGGCAAGTCTCCACCAGTTCCCGAAGCTCGGTCGCGTCGGCCGGGTAAAACCGGCCAGCACAGGCTGGCGGACGGATCCCGCTCCGAACCACTCTGTCCTCGGTTTTCATAGATGCGTCTCAACCCTCCGCCCGGAGTCTCCCCTTGTCAAAGCGGGGCCTGAAGCTCATCCCGCCGATTCGGCGTGAAAACGCGCGAAAATCCTTTGACGGTCCGGGGCGCGCCATTAACATGCGCCTTTCGGTTGCAGCACAGAAATCTAACCAGCAAAAGGACAATTGATATGGCAGTGAAAGTCGCAATTAACGGGTTCGGTCGGATCGGGCGCCTGGTCTTCCGCGCGATGGTGGAACAAGGGCTCGTGGGCAAGGACCTCCAGGTGGTCGCCGTGGGCGACATTGTACCCGCCGATAACCTCGGTTACTTGCTGAAATACGATTCCACTCAGGGCAGGTTCCAGGGCACCGTCAGCTCGAAGAAATCCAGCGCCGACAAACCCGAAGATGACGTGCTCGTCGTCAATGGCGCCGATATCAAGGTCGTCAGCGCCAAAGACCCCTCGCAACTCCCCTGGAAAGAGATGGGCGTGGACCTGGTCATCGAAGCCACCGGCCTCTTCACCGACGTCGAGAAGGCCAAAGGTCACCTCGCCGCCGGCGCCAAAAAGGTCATTATCAGCGCCCCGGCCAAGGGCGATTGCCTGACCATGGTCATGGGTGTCAACCAGGACAAATACGATCCGGCCCAACACCACATCGTCTCGAACGCCTCCTGCACCACCAATTGCCTCGCCCCGGTCGTCTACGTGCTCCTCAAGGAGGGCTTTGGCGTCGAGGAAGGCCTCATGACCACCGTTCATTCCTACACCGCCACCCAGAAGACCGTCGACGGTCCCAGCAAGAAGGATTGGAAAGGTGGCCGCACCGCCGCGATCAACCTCATTCCCTCGACCACCGGGGCCGCCAAGGCGGTCGGACTCGTCCTGCCCGAGGTCAAAGGCAAACTGACCGGCATGGCTTTCCGGGTTCCCACGCCGACCGTTTCGGTCGTCGACCTCACGGTCCGCACGGTCAAGGAAACCAGCTATGCGGAAATCTCCGCCGCCATGAAGAAAGCCAGCGAGACCTACCTCAAAGGCATTCTCGAATACACCGAGGACGAAGTCGTCAGCACCGACTTCATCCACAGCGCCTCCTCTTCGATCTACGACAAGGGCTCCGGCATCGAACTCAACAAGCGCTTCTTCAAGCTCGTCAGCTGGTACGACAACGAGTGGGGCTATAGCTGCCGCGTGGCCGACCTCGTTAAGTTCATGCTCGGCAAAGGTCTCTGATCCATCACCGATCCGCCGCGGACTGCGGCGGCCCCGGTCTCACTTCGAACGGCGGCCCGCTCTCGGGCCGCCGTTTGCCTGTCTGGCATCCGAAACGCCTCTCCATCCCGACTCGCCGCGCTCATCGCCACCACCCGCTGGACAAACCCGGGCGGCTGATTCAACAATGCCCCATGCGAATCAGCGGCGGCATCCTGGGCGGCGCTGTGCTCAAAGTCCCCAAAGGCTTCGATGTCCGCCCCACCCCGGACCTGGTGCGACAAGCCCTGTTCAACAGCCTGGGCGATCGCGTGGCGAACACGCGGGTGCTCGAGTTGTTTGCCGGCACCGGTGCGCTCAGCCTCGAATGCCTCAGCCGCGGCGCCAATCAGGCCGTTTGTGTCGAAAAGGCCGCCCGCCATGCCGCCGTCATGCGCGCAAACTTCGAGTCCGTTGGCTTGACCAGCGACCGACTCCAAGTCCGCCTTCAGGATGCGTTCACCGCGATTCACCAACTGTCGGCCGCCGGCCAGCGGTTCGACCTGATCCTGGCGGATCCACCCTATGGCGAAAAGAACGTCGGACGCCGCTCCACTTCTCTCGCTCAACGCCTACTCGACGAACCGGCGCTCCCTTCGCTGCTCAGTGAATCGGGGCTTTTCGTCCTCGGTCATGCCCGCCGGGACACCGTCACGCTGCCCCCGGCCTGGAACACGCTCAAGGAGCTGCGCCACGGCGACAGCATCATGCGCCTGCTGAAGCCCAGTCGCAACCCATCCCAACCGGCCGATCCCGATCGATCTCTGAACTCATGAACCGCCTGGCACCCAACCTCACGCTTTCGCTCATGCTGACCGTCGCCGCCTCCGCAGCCACCTCCCCGGACCAACCGGGAACCATTCGCCCCATGCCCGGGATCGCGCATTCACCAGCCCTGCAAACGAACGTTGACCAGGCGGTGGAACTGGCGCTCGAGCGATTCGCCAGCCGCGCCCTGCGACCGGACCAACTCGCCGTCACCGTGGTGGACCTGGGCAGTCCGGATCGACCCGTTTCCGCCAGCCATCGCGGCTCGGAACTCATCTATCCCGCGAGCGTGGTGAAGCTCTTCTACCTGGTCGCCACCCATCAGTGGCTCGAAGATGGCCGGTTGTCGGATACCTCCGAGCTGCGTCGCGCCCTGCGGGACATGATTGTCCATTCCTACAACGAGCCGACTCATTACCTCGTGGACCTGCTGACCGGCACCACCAGCGGACCGGAACTGCCTGAAGCCGAACTTGAACTCTGGCACGATCGGCGAAACGCGGTGAACCGCTACTTCACCGGACTCGGTTATCAGGGAATCAACGTCAACAAGAAACCCTGGTGCGAAGGACCCTATGGCCGTGAGACCCAGGCCATCCAACGCTTCCAACCCAGCCGCAACTGGCTCACCACCGACGCCACCGCCCGGCTCCTGACCGGGATATTCCTCGATCAACTCGTCTCGCCCGCACGTTGCGCGGAAATGCGCGACTTGCTGCGCCGGGATCCGGGCGCGTCGGGCGCCGAACTGGATCCCCAAGCCCGGTTCACCGGCCCGGCCCTGCCAGCCGGATCTCTCCTCTGGTCCAAAGCCGGCTGGACGAGCCAGACCCGCCACGATGCCACCTGCATTCAATTGCCCGATGGCCGGAAACTGGTTCTTGTCATCTTCACGGTCGACCATGCCGGGGAAACTCAGATTATACCCGCCATTGTCGGCGCCGTCCTGCAGCGGTTGCGTTAACCCGCCGCTCACAGTCGCGACACTTAGCCAGACCGGAGTGCTTTCCCATCCCCAGCCGGATCGGGATTATACCGACCGCACTGGCCAGGCGCGGGCCGGGATTGTCCCAAGGCCGGACGGTTGTGGCGAGGCCATCACCTAACCTCTTCAGCGAGAAGCTGCTTCCAGCCGCGGCCTGGGTGGCACCTTGACTGCTGAACACCCCCAACGTCACTGGTCGTCGAAGGCCGATACCCTTGAAACTGCCCGCAAACGACCCGAGACACGGACAAATCGAAGATCAACGCAAAAGACTCACGTTATGTTCCTGATCCGAAAACCCAATCCCCCGTCGTTGTTCATGAAGTTTGGCGTCGACCAGCATGGATTGCTGGTGCCATTCCTGAGGCGCGTTCGCGGAGAGGTCCTTCAGCTGAACAGCAGCCTCAAAATGCTCTCACTCCGCCCCAAGGCAACGCTTCGCCATCAATAATCCGCAAACGCAAGACGGCCGAACCAGGACATGAAATCCCCTCGTATTCTGATATTGGATGACGACAGCGCGGTCGGGGAACTGCTGGGCGAAATGATCAGCATGCTGGGCTATCGCCCCACCAGCTGCGAAGACGCCAACCTCGCCCTTGGGATCATCGAGCGTCAGTCGTTCGATGCGATCATCTCCGATTTCCGCATGCCTGGCCTCGACGGCCGCGAGTTCTACCGTCAGCTGCAAACCCGAAATCCCGCTCTCGCCCGCCGCATCATCTTCCTCACCGGCGACCCGCACGCCGAGGAGATCCGGACTTTTCTGGATGCCACCGGCAATACCTGCCTGGCCAAACCGTTCCGCCTGTCCGCCATCGAATCGCTGCTGGCCGATACGCTCCTCCGGGAGGACTCCCCACACGCAGTGGAAACGGTGGCCGCTTGATTCGCTCGAATCCATCTCCCGCGGGAGATGACCCTGGCTCCTGAGAGCCGTCCGCAATTGGCTTCGTCGTTGATCCCTGCGCCAGCAAGGGCGAATGAAGTCCCACCGAGATTCTGCTATTGACGAGTCAAAGCCCGTTGTTGCAGCCTCGCTTCGGCGCGGATGTTCAGCGGTGTTGGTGTCAGAAGACAGATTGTCGGCCGGGAATGATTGTCGGCACTCCGTGACGCTGCCGGTGCAGAATCACCCCACGGCACGTTCGCGCAGGGAAGAGCAAGTATGAGTAATCAGGCCAGATTGTTCGTAGGGAATCTCTCGTATCGCACCATGGAGAACGATCTCCAGGACTTCTTCTCCCAAGCCGGAGTGGTCACCTCGGTAAGCATCATGTACGACAAGTTCACCGGGCGCTCTCGCGGCTTTGCTTTCGTGGAATACGGCTCCTCGGATGACGCCAACAAGGCCGTGGAAATGTTCCATGGCAAAGAATTCCAAGGGCGGGCGCTGACGGTGAACGTCGCGCGTCCCCGCGAGGAACGACCCTCCGCCAGCACGGGCGCCCAGCAGGACGCGGCGCAATAACCGATTGACACCTCACAGGTCGGAT
>JAHDYP010000135.1 GCA_023383055.1 Verrucomicrobiota bacterium
CGGGGAGGATTTTGAGACCCATGTCGTCGATTTGCAGCAGATCGGGCTTGAGATAAGCTACTCCTCTGCGGATCTGGAACGTTTAAAGGAGCAGTTCAAGGACGATCCAGCTCGGTGGGAACACATCACCCGGAATCTGATCACAGTTCGAGAGAAGCGGTACCGGGAACTTCGGCCAAACGAAGCCGACGGCCGCATCTGCAACGAGCTGGCCCTGATGAAAAAGGACGTTCGTCATTTGCTTCGCTGTGGCGAACTCAAATACCGAGCCGTCCTGGATATCAGAGCTTGCCATGCCACGTTCTGGTCTGGTTACGTGCTGAGCCATATTTATAACGGCGGGCCTGCTGATAGTGTTTCTGCACAGGAATCATCATCCTCCTCCAGTACCCCTCACTATGTGCCCCATATTGGGGACACTTATTCTAAAACCCATTCCCAGACTTCGGAAGAGAAGGCCATTGAACAGGAGCACAGGCGGTGGGTCGATCTATTCTGCAGTGAGCGGAACGACCCACGGGAGGTCATCGCCAGACAGGCGGGCTACGGGGATCAAGCCAAAGTGAAACAGGCCTTAAATGAAACGATCAACGGCAGCAAACGGTATGGGAAGCTCGGGCGGTGGATGAAGGGGCGGTTCCCGAATCTGTACGAGGCTTGGTCTAAGTCCGACGTGAAGAAGACCGGTCCTCAGATTTCAAGGCTCTTCGAAACTCGGCTGATGCTGGACGAAGAGTTGTATCGTTCCGCCGACGGCATGGGGATCAAGCTGGCGTACGAGTACGACGGGCTCGGAATCTTTGCCCCGGAGAATCACGAGGGACTACGCACCCAGCTGGACGATCTGGTCCGGCAAATCACCACCAGGGCCGAGGAGCTGTGGGGAATCCCGGTGGTGGTGAAGGTGGAGGTGTTGAGCTCTCCGTGATTGAACTATTGCCATGATGGAGGCCATTCACAAACACTGAGCGGAGTTGATCGTCGGATCGTACTCTCAAAGAACATTCGGTCGTTTGTTGGCTGTTACCAACAACTTGTGCCCGGTTTGACATTTTCTTCTTGACTTGATAGGATGCTCGAGACGGTTGAGGTCGTCGGGATGACCGGGTGACCAAGACACCAAGACGAAACAAAGGTAGGACACCGAAAAGGTGTAATACCGACCAAACGAAAGGTTGGAACCCCATGAAAACCTCACAGGTGGAGTGTGTACTCGAAACGTCCGGGACGGAATCCCCGAACCCTGAAATGAAGAACTACACCCCTCCCACCATCTCCTCAGGACACAACGTCAACGACGAGAACATCGTCAGTCTCCATGGAAGTCCCGAAGAGTGTCCAGACATCAAAGTACTCAGTTCTGAGGAAAATGAAACGGACCCGGACGAAAAGAAAGAGAAAGAGTTAAAGACGTATCGACGTATCATTCGGACCTTCCATCGAAAGGTGAAGGACTCTGAGTCTGTGATCCGATTCAATGGGAAGAGTCAGATCGAGTCCGCTCTGAAGTGTGGTCAGTACCTTCATATGGTCAAGAAACTCCTTCCTCATGGGGAGTTCGGGAAGTGGGTGAAGAAGGAACTTAAGAAGATGTCCCGATCCACGATGATCCGGTACATGAACCTCTGGAAACATCGGGACAAGATCAAAGGTCAACGGTCTCTCTACGAGTGTTATCAGACACTGAAGATGGTGAAGTCGGACACCCATCCGGACACCTTTTATCAGCAGTTGTGGGTTGAAAAAGTGAGGAAGAAGTCCGACAAACCAACCGGTGGTGAGGAGACTCCATCAAAGGACATCAATCGGTTCGGAAGTAATATTCCGTGGGTCGACCCAAACACGAAACTAACCCTGAACAAGTCGGTCATTCATCGGTTGGTGTCCTTGACAGACGAAATCGTGATGGTCCTGGAGGATGTTCCGGCGGACGAATACAATCGGGACAACGAATTGGTTCACAAGATCCTCTGGAGGATTGTTCACTGGTTGGGAGGGTACTATCAGGTAACCCCTAGATTCGGTCCGACCGAATATGACAAGGAAGTCGATGATTACCGTGAATCATTGTACGAGGAACAAGGGATTTCCAAACCGGAGGAGGAGAGTTGAGACAGGATGACCGGACGACCGACAGAACTCCCCGTGGATGACCTCCAAGGGGAGTTTTTTTTGTACGACACCACGACCGCTTTTTGAACGAGGGCGGGAAGTCACACCTCACCACTGGTGCCCAGCGCTTTTTGGAAGCCGGGAACGGTGGGACCGGAATGGAAGTTTCCGGGGTCTGGACCCCCCGGAATCCCCCGGTGTCGGGCATCCGCCCACGGTCATACGCATGATAAAAACCAGCGCTTCGTAATCAATCGCTGGTTTTTCTCATGGGTGTCCTGACAACCCTCGACCCGTGAAGTGCAACATGTATTCATTGTACATAAGCCAGATAAGGGTTCTGGAAGTGGATGTAGCCCTACAATGCCCTACAAATGCTCCGGCCAGAAAACCAGCTATTTCCTTAGAATTTGGAAATGCGAGTTATTTGCCATGAAACACTTACGAATCAGAGTGGTTTCCTAAACCGTGGATTCCTGTTCAATTCAGGATGGGGGTACCAACTATTCCGTCGTTGCCCTCGCGTTCCGTGACCGCCTTCGGACCGCGGCTGTGTCGTAGACCAGCCGCAGCAATAGGCGCACGGTCGAGCGGTCTGGAATCATCCCGTCACCTCCGAGCGCGCGAGCTTTACGGAGCTGTCGATTCTGGAGGTTGCAGGTTGAACAGGAAGGCGCGGGTTCCTGAACTTCATTCCAGCCGATCTGGCGTGGAAATCGAGGTTTGTCTTGTGTGTACGAAGCGCTTCCCGGTGGTTTCCGTGTTTGGGCCGAGACAAGTTGGCAAGACGACGGTCGCGCAGCAGATCGCCGGAGATGGAACCTATCGGACAAGCTCGTCCATGCCGGTCGTTGGGCCGACTTGCTCAAAGACTTGCTCAAATTGTCATGGCGATCCCGCAAAAACTGAAACATCCGGTTCTTGCGTGGTATGCACGACACAGAGCGTTTCACCGTAAAGCGGATCGTCTACGACACCGAAACACCCACCTTCCGGGTCCAAGGCCGGATGCCGGACGGAAAACGAATCAGGCGTAACGTTCCGAGTTTCCACGAGGCGTTGAAGGTAAAGGACGAACTGGAACTGAAGGCGCAAGGCCAGCCGGTCGACCTCGTTCCGCGCAAGACCCAACTTACTCAGGAGGAACTGGCCGAGGCCGAACACGCCATCCGCAGGCTGATCCCGTCCGCTATTTCCAAATCCTCCTTGCTCACCTTGTCCACCGGCTTGAGCACGACGACCACGCCCGGCACCGGCTTGGCCCCGGCGGCACACCCTCGGCCATCTTGGCGGTGTTGCCAGTCAGGGAGTCGTACGCCACCAGTACGCGCACCATGTTCGTTTCCGCTGGCATGGCTGGATCGGACGCGGCTTGGCTGAGCGCCGGGTGCATCAGGAGCATCAAAAACATGAAGCTCGCGGTGAGGGCACGATGGGGGCAAAGGGTTCAGGCTCAAATTTTCGGAGTCTGGCGAGAACTGGTTCTCGGGCCAAGCAAGGAGTCGGTTAGTTGCGAGGTCACTGGCCGTACCGGGTGTCCCACACAGTGTCTACAGCCCGCCCATTCTCCGATCAGGATATTGTGGACTTGGTGTCGCCGGGCCACATCACATTCAACCGGAGCGGGCGCGGAGAACTTCATTTTGGCGATGGCCAGTGCAGCGACGGTGACCCGCAGGTTCGGTGGGCTGTTTAACCAGACACTTGTCTTGGTTTTGCATCGTCGGCACTACGGATGTCCCGGCACGGCGTTGGTAAAAGGTTCACTCTCCAGAATCCACTCCTGCCACCACGGGGTCACCGACAAAAAGTCCATTTTCCGCTGCTGCCAACCGTACGTCAGTCGGTCAATCCACAGGAGAACGCCCTTTCTGGGGGCATGAAAAAAAAACCTCACCCTCCACACCCCCGACACGGGTGCCTGAACCTGAACTTCTTGGCTCCTGCCCGACAGCAGCCTGATGGGTAGGCGGGTGTTTGATTCCTCAAACGTTTCCAGAGTTTGCCACCCATACATTCCCAAGAGCCGCTCGTATTGAACCGTCACTGGCGAGTTGCTGGGTGCAACCACGGTAAAAAGAACCCATTGCTTGCCCTCGCTGGAATGAAGCTCCCGCAGCCGAAGTTGAGGTTTATCCTGATCCGAATGGTTGGCGACCGTCAGGAGAATCAGCACCACGAGAACCGCAGTCCCCGCAAGGGCAAGAATCCAACGGCTCCGAGTGGGGTTCATGCTCTCCTCAGACGTTGCCTGCTATTCCAGCAAGAAAGTCGCAGAGACCGTGGCCGTGATGGATTTCTCGACGGTGGTTTTGTCGTTGATTCCTTCCCAACTGGTCTCCGTGGAGTGTGGCGCCGTGATTTGAAAAACCCCCATCTTGGCGGATCTCAATTGTTTGATTCTGCGGTCCCCCTGCTGGGCCATCCTCTCGGCCCTCGCCTTTGCGTCGGCACTTGCCTCTGCCAACATCTCCAGTTTCGCCTCGGCAATCCTCGTAAAAATAAACTCTGGAGCCTGCGGGACAAACGCCACACCCAGTTCGACCAGCTCTCCCGCTTCCGTTCCGAGAGAATTTAAACGGTCAACGTCATTGGATTGGATTTCAACTGTCTGGCTTAACCGATAAGCAACCACCCGATTTTCTTGATCGCTGCCACGACTGCGGATTTCCTCAATCCGAATCGGCTGAACGGCGAAGGGTTCGATTTGTCGGGCTGTGAGAAAAGCCTCAACTTTCAAACGGTCTTCCTTGAGGCGGCGTTGTGCTTCCAAGAGTTCAGGGCTCTCGACCGAGAATGTGCCGCGCCAGATCGCCAGATCCGACATCACGCTCTTTCGGGCCGACCCGGTGACCGTGATCACGTTGGCGCTGGAAATGGAAAGCCAGGTGCGACTGACCAGATACGTGGACGCCACCAGAGCCGTCGCCAAAGCCAGCCCCGCACAAACACCGAAAAGAGGGGAACGGAGGATTGATTTCATGGTTGCCCTGCGGGGAGGAGACCAGCAGCCGCAAAGGAATCCGCGAAGGAGAAGGTGTGATGCGAGTTCAGCCAGCCGTGGTCGGCACGGCCTCGTTCGTCGGCCCGCCGGATGTTCAGTTCGGTCGCAGTCGTTTTCATGCCCACATAGTGGCGACAGTTCGCGGAACCGGCCAATGCCAAGTTATTGGCCTGAGACTGCCTTTTGGTTATGATTGTGCTCGCTCAATCGCATCGGTAGTGCTCTTCTTTGAGGTGTAAGCCCGGCCTCGCCAAAGATCTCCCTCACGTGCTGAGGCGATGGTCTTGGGAATGCAGGTTGGGCGTCAGGCGTCAGTGCTATGGCCTCAGGTTGCTCAGGGGACGAGTCGAGGGTGCGAACGGCCGCGCAGTTCGCGACGACGCACTGGAGCGTAGTGGTGGCGGCAGGAGATTCGGCGTCGCCGAAGGCACAGGAAGCTTTGGAAGCGTTGTGCCGGCGATACTGGTATCCACTCTACGCCTATGCCCGGCGCACCGGCCACTCGCCGGAAGACGCCCAGGACCTCACTCAGGGCTTTTTCGAGCACCTTCTGAAAAGCCGATTGGTTGCGTCCGCCGATGCCGCGAAGGGGCGGTTTCGTTCCTTCCTGTTGCAGTGTTTCCGCAACTTCATGGGGGCTGAGCACGCCAAAGCCACCCGCCAGAAACGCGGCGGCCACCAATCCCTCCTCTCGCTCGATGCCGCCGGAGCCGAGGCGCGGTTCGGAGGCGAACCGGCCGACCCGCACAGTCCGGAACAGCTGTATGAACGCAACTGGGCGCTGGCGGTGCTGGATGAGACGCTCATCCAGGTCCAGCAGGAGTTCGCCACGTCGGGCCGGGAACGTACCTTCGAGGTTTTGCGCCCCCACCTCCAGGGTGAGGACGAGGACCTGTCCTACGCGGCGTCGGCGCGGAAGCTGGCGACCTCCGAGGCGGCAGTGCGGGTCATGGTCTATCGGTTGCGTCGGCGCTATCGCGAGATCTTGAACGGTGTGGTGCTGGGGACCGTCGACAGCCCAGCCGAAGTTGAGGACGAACTCCGACACCTGCTCCAAGTGGTGCAGGGGTAGCCGCCATGTTGGCTTGGACCCTGGCCATCAAAGTACGGCGGGCGTCCCGCCCGTCTTGGGTGCGACCAGAGGATCGTTCGAGACATGGCGTTGGGGGCTGGGTCGGCGAGACGCCTGCCCCAGTGGGGATCGGACGGGAAGTCAGTCTCTGGCGCAACGGCCTTGTTAACGAAATGGCAGTTTCCCGATAGAATCAGGGTGGAAAAGCCGGTTACCACCATATCGCGGCTAACGGTGTTGGCGGCCCGCCCGGTACTGCCGCCCACCAACTGAATTCAGTCGAATGACCGCTCCTCAGACCTGTCCGCGCTGCGGTAGCAAACTGTCGCCGAAGGCGAGCGGCGGGCTCTGCCCTGTCTGCCTGCTGCGGCAGTCCCTCGCAGTTTTCGAGTCGCCCGAACCGGAGCCGCGGGCCGCGGATGTCGCCGCCCTTGAAGCGGCCGGTCTTACCCCACTGCGTTCCGCGATCCCGTCTGAACGTTTTGGCGATTACCGCCTTGAGAATGAGGTGGGTCGCGGCGGGATGGGGATCATTTACCGTGCCCATCAGATCAGCCTCAACCGCAAGGTGGCGCTTAAGATGATCGTCGCCGGACCGCTCAGTTCGACCGATTTCGCCAAGCGTTTGCGGGTCGAGGCCGAGGTTGCCGCCGCGCTGGACCACCCGAACATCGTTGCGATCCACGAAGTGGGCGAGCACCAGGGCCAGCCGTTCTTCACCATGCGGTTGGTCGAGGGGTTGAACCTGGCCCAGGCACTCAAAGCTGGGTCGTTCGAGCCAAGGCGCGCGGCAACCGTGATGATCACCGTGGCGCGGGCTGTCCAGCACGCCCACGAACGCGGCGTGCTCCACCGTGACCTGAAACCGTCCAACATCCTCCTCGACCCCCAAGGCGAGCCGCACGTGACTGATTTTGGCCTGGCCAAGATTGTCCATGCGGACAGCACCCTGACCTTGAGCCATGCGGCGTTGGGGACACCGAGCTACATGGCCCCGGAACAAGCGTCGGGAGGCAGTAGACAGGTCACCATCGCTGCGGACGTTTACAGCCTCGGCGCAGTCCTCTACGAGTTGCTGACCGGCCGACCACTCTTCGAGGCGGAAACGCCGGTCCAAGCCATCCAGCAAGTACTGGAACGCGAGCCGGAGCGACCGAGCCGAATCAACCCGCGGATTGATCGGGATCTTGAGACCATATGTCTGAAGTGCCTGAATAAAGAACCGAAGCGACGGTATGTGTCGGCGGCGGCTTTGGCCGACGACCTGGAGCGGTGGCTGGGTGCGAGACCGATTCAGGCCCGTCCGGTGGGAAGGATCGAGCGGGGATGGCTCTGGTGCCGGCGCAAACCGGGTTTGGCGGCCCTAACGGCGTTGGTGGCAATATTTGCGGGCGTGGTGGTGGTGGGCACCCCCATCATGTTACTTCGATTGGCACGAGAACAACGGAAGACCGAGCGAAATCTCTACGCCGCCAATCTGAACCTGGCGCAGGACTCCTGGTTGCAAAACGATGTGGCGCATGTGCGCCAGATGCTCCGGGAAACGGCATCTTATCCAGAGCGCGGCTTTGAGTGGTATTACTGGCAGCGGCAGACACACCTGGAAAGGATCTGTTTCCGGCACACGGATCTGGTCAGTTCTGTGGCCTTTTTCCCAGATGGCCGACGAATCGTCACCGGCGATGAGAAAGCAGCTCACGTTTGGGATCTGGCCGGTGGCGAGGAGCTATTGAACGCCGGATGGCCAGCCCAGCCAGTCTCCATGGCCGTCGCTCCGGACGGCGAGAAGTGTGTCGCGAGCAGTCTCGATGGAATCGTCAGAGTATTGGACGCGACGACCGGCAGGCAATTACTCGAACTTAGGGGGCACAGCCTCGCCATCTTCCCGGCGTCCTTCTCGCCGGACGGCCGATGGATTGCCATCGGCAGTGTCGATCGATCAGCGACAATATGGGAGACCGCCAGCGGGAAAGAGTGGGTGCGGCTTGACGGGGATCACGGGCACAAGGGTTGGGTCATGGCGGTGGCCTTCTCACCTGACGGCCAGCGGCTCCTAACCGGAAGTTGGGATAAGACGGCCAAAGTCTGGGAAACGGCAACCGGCAACCTGTTGCTCAACCTTGAAGGACATCATGATGCGATTAGGGCTGCGGCTTTCTCTCCGGACGGAAAGTTCATCGTCACAGCCGGTGAGGATGCGACCGCCAAGATATGGGCAGCGACAACCGGCAGCCTCCTCAGGACCTTCGAACGACACACAGAAGGGATTCGCAGTTTGGCCATTTTTCCAGATAGCCGGCGGATTGTGACCGGCGGCTATGACAAGGAGGCCAGAGTGTGGGAATTAGAAACCGGCCGGGAACTTTTCAGCCTTAAAGGGCACACCGCAAGGATCTCGTCTGTGGCCGTATCCCGAGACGGCCAATGGATTCTGACCGGCAGTGTGGATATGACGGCCAAGATCTGGTCAGCGGTCGACGGCGGGGAACTGCGCCCACTTGAAGGCCACACGGCTGAAATCCTCTCCGCTGCTATCTCTCCGGACGGTCGGTGGATTGCCACCGGCAGTCGTGATCGAACCGCCAGGCTGTGGGAAGCCGATAGCGGCAAGGAAGTGCTCAGCCTTCAAGGGCATCTCGGTGAGATCAAATCGTTGAGCTTTTCTCCGGACGGCCAGTGGATTGTCACCGGGAGTTGGGATGGGACCGCAAGGATATGGGACGTGACGACGGGCATGGAACGACTCAACCTCAAGGGACACGAAGGCGGGATCCGATGTGTGGCCTGCTCCCCGGACGGCCGTCTGATCGCCACCAGTAGTGATGATCGGGCGGTCAAGGTGTGGGATGCGGTCAGTGGTAAACAAACACTCACGCTTCGAGGTCATGACGATGTCGTCAACTCGGTCGCCTTCTCACCAAACGGTCACCGAATCGTGACGGGCAGCGGGGACCAGACCGCCAGGGTATGGGACGCAACCACTGGCAAGGAAATTCTCGTGATCCGAGGGCATCTCGATCCGATCAACTCGGTGGCATTTTCACCGAATGGCCGGTGGATTGTCACCCGACCAAATAGTCTATCTTGGGAGTGGGGATCTGACGGCCAGGGTGTGGGATGCGATCAGCGGCGAGCAACTGCTCATCCTGCAAGGGCACAACGCGGCCATCAACTCGGTGGCCTTCTCCCCGGACGGGCAGCGAATCCTGACCGGCAGCCTGGACGCAACCGCCAGGCTTTGGGATGTGGTCAACGGCAAAGAACTGCTCACGTTGCGGGGGCACAGCGCCGCAGTGACTTCCGTGGGGTTTTCCCCGGACGGCCAGCGCGTCGTAACCGGCAGTTGGGATCAGACAGCCAGGGTGTGGGTCGCCGCGACACCGAAACAGGTTGCCACCTGGATTTCGGAAGACGCCTCGATGACAGGGATTGCCGATCGAGCGGCTGCTCAGCGAAAAGCCCGAGCGGCACGCGCTGAGGATCCCGGGGCCATCAAGGAATGGCTTGTCCTGGCGCCAGTGCCGTTGCACGGCGAAGATGCCTATACCGCATGGGCGGAGGAACAGATTCCCCAAGAGCGGCAACTGCACCCAAGGGCGGGTGAGCGCCAAACGGTGGGCGAGGTTGAACTCGTTTGGAGCGCGGTGCGACGGGCGGATCCCTTGATCGATTTTTCTGAAATCCTGAATTTCTTTGTGCGATCCCGTGCGAGTGCAGCCTACGCTGTTTGTTATATCCACGCGGAAGCGGCGCAGTCCGATCTGGTGCTAAGAGTGGCCTCCGCCGACACCGCCAGAGTCTATTTGAATGAACGCGAAGTCTATCGCTGGAAGCCAGGTTCAGCGCGTCCGCCGAAGCAGGACATCGTGCGAGGCGCGGCGCTAAACGCTGGACTCAACGTGATGGTGTTTAAGGTCCTGGTGGAAAAGGGTCCTACTTGGGAGGGCTCGGTTTGTCTCACCGACGCAGCGGGTCAAGCCGTGAAGGGGGTCCGGGTAAGCCTCGATCCGGATCACCTGGGCGGCCCTTGACGGTCGAGCCCCCTGCCGTGAACGGGCAAGCGCTCCTCGTGGACGCGCAACACGATGGCCCGCTGTTAACGTTTTCCACCCTTTCTCTTATTGCAAGGTAGAAGGTCGCGCCTGCGCACCGCAGGTTGGCCCGATTACCATGAAAACACCATGCCTATTAGGTTCCTTGATTACCGTGATGGCCCTCGGGCAATCGCTCTTTGCGGCCAGCACCGTGCAGTTCGCCAGCAGACTGTTTACGGTGGCCGAGAACGCCGGGCGGGTCGAAATCCCAGTTGTGCGAGTCGACGACTTGGAGACCGTGGTATCCGTGGAGTACTATTCCATCGACGGTACAGCGGTTGGGGGGCTGGACTTCGCTCCAGTTAATGGTTCACTGACGCTCGCTGCAGGCGAGACCAACCACATTATCGTGGTGCCGATTCTCAATGATGGAGTGACAGAGAACCTGGAACGTTTTCAAGTGCTCCTCACCAATGCTACGGGTGGCGTAATCCTGCGTAATATGAGCGTTTCTACCGTCAGCATCTGGGACAATGACACTCCAGTTGAGTTCACTGGGACGTCCATCTCCGTGGGCGAAGCTCAGGGAACGATCGAGGTGATGGTGGCTCGCGGAGATGACTCGGACTTCCCGGTGAGCGTCGACTACGCGACCGTGGACGGAACGGCCCTGGCGGGTGCCGACTACGAAGCAATCCGTGGAACGCTGACTTTCGAAATGGGGCCAATGGCCAAAGGAGTAACCATCCACATTCTCAATGACACGGTGCTGGAAGCCAACGAAACGTTCACGATTCAGCTTTCGAATCTTCAAGGCGCAGGGAGCTTTGGTTCAAACACTAATGCCACGGTGTCCATCGTGGATAACGAGACCCCGGTGAACGTCGAGTTCGGCGCTTACTGGGCTCGCGAGGACGAAGCGTCAGTCTTGATTGGCGTTGTCCACGGGGGTGAAGGGGAGGCCGTCACGCTCGATTACGCGACTGGCGATGGGACAGCGCTTGCAGGGGAGGACTACACGACGGTGAGCGGCACGCTCAGCTTTGCGGCAGGGGAGAACCTGAAATTGCTGACCGTTCCGATTCTCAACGACGGAACCAAGGAGCCCGAGGAGTGGTTTCGAATCTACTTGACCAATGCTCCCGCCGGGGTGGCGGGCACGATGAATACCGCGACGATCAGTATCCGTGACAACGACCCGGGAATCCAGTTCGAGTACAACAAGTTCTGGGTTCAGGAGAACGAGGGGCTACTGGTGGTGAAAGTTTGTCGCGGCAACGACATGGACCTACCACCGTTCACCGTGGACTACGCTACGGCCAACCTGACCGCCGTGCCGGGCGAGGACTACACCGAGACAGCGGGAACGTTGGACTTCGCGGAGGGAAAACCATTCCACATGTTGAGCGTCCCCATCCTCTGGAACCGGAGTTCGGAACTGGACACTGAGTTCAGGCTGACGTTGAGCAATCCCTCCGGCGGTGTAGCTATGGGGACGAATGTGACGGCGACCAATGTCATCCTGGACATGACCGGCATGACCGCTCACCGCTTCGACGGGATAGACGTTCTGCCGGATCACAGCGTTCGGCTGACTTTGGGTGGGGGCGTTCACAATCGCTTCGCGGATTACTTCGACCTCTATCCGATCGACGTGTCTACCAACCTGCTGGACTGGACACCTCTGATCACGCTCCAGCGGACGAACGCGAGCACCGACGAGCTCACCTACACCGACACCGAGACGGAGACTTCGAGCGCGCGCTATTACCGCACCGTGACGAACCACCTGATCTCGGTGATGTTGAAACCCACCGGCCCCCGCCCTGTCGGCATGGTAACCAAGTGGCTGACCGATTCGACCCGCAGGAATCGCTTTGGTATATCCACGAACGGCTCCTTTATGGTGATGATCTGGTACCCGGCCGAACCGCAATCCGTGAAGCTGCCCGCCTCGTGGGAAGATGATGCTCTTCTGCGTGATCCAGCGTGGCTCGGTGCCTTCTTCGATCGTGAGCCTTACTTCGTGTCACACGCTTTGCCCGGAGTCCCGTGTGCGATTCAGGGAGGTCCTCACCCCATCGTGGTGTATTCGGACGGATTGGGGGGATTTCGCTACGGGGCGGCCGAAAAAGCAGAAAATCTCGCGAGTCACGGCTACATCGTGGTGGGGAGCGACCCCTTTGACGACGGAGTCCCGGCCTTTCCAGACGGCACTGTGGGGAGTGTACCGACGCCATCTCTAAGCGCGGCTGGCTTCGCGGATCGTGTGAGGGACTTGTCTTTCATCCTGGATGAGTTGGCGAAGTGGAATGACAGCGACCCGATGTTCGCAGGCCGTTGCGATCTGGGCCACGTCGCCGCGATGGGCATGTCCTGGGGGGGCGGGGTGGCGGGGGAACTGGCCAGGGTTGATGAGCGGTGCAAGGCCGCGATCGTGCTCGAAGGCTATCTCCAGAATGCCGACGAATTGGTGAGCCAGGGTCTGCAAAAGCCGAGCCTTTCAATCTATGCCGACCCGCCCGGGGCGGAGCTTCTGCTCTTCAACAAGGCCACGCACGATGCGATCTGGTTTCAGATCCGTTCGACCCAGCACGGGAATTTCCATGACCTCTACTGGCGGTTTGTTCCCGAAAGCTTGGCAGCCGGCAGAGAGGCCGCCCGTACCATCAATGCCTACACCCTCTGGTTTCTCAACAAGTATCTGAAGGGGAGCACCGACCCGATGCCGGCTTTGGCGGATTACCCACGCGTCATCAACTTCAAGGAAAAATGAAAGCTGCACTTCGTTTGAGCCTCGCCGCCATCATGCTGGCTGGCGTCAACCTCACCGCCGCCACGCTCTACGTGTCGCTGGAGAGCCCGAATCCAACACCCCCATTCGCCACATGGGACACCGCCGCCACGAATATTCAGGACGCCGTAGATCTGGCAATGGATGGGGACACGGTTTTGGTTGGGGATGGGGTGTACAGTGTGGGGAACAGGGAGATCAGCATGCTTAATGAGTGGGCGCCACCGCCCCACATAGTCAGCTCGGGACCGGCTCGCGTTGTAATCACCCGGCCAATCAGGCTGGAGAGCGTCAACGGACCGGCGCTGACAACCATCGAGGGGGAGCGATTCCTCGCCGAATGGGGCGTGGCGACAAACGGCATTCGCTGTGTGATTCTAGGAACCAACGCCACCTTGTCTGGCTTCACCTTGACTAACGGAGCCGCATACATCGAGGGAGGAGAAGGAGGTGGGGTGTGGTGCGCTTCCACAAACGCGGTGCTCACAAACTGTACCGTGACGAGCAACTCGGCGTGGCGTGGTGGCGGTGTCCGTGGCGGCACGCTATACAACTGCACGGTGACCGGCAACTCCGCGCAGCACGGCGCAGGAACCCAGGATGGAGTTCTGTATCACTGTGTCCTCACCGGCAATCGCGCTACAGGGTGTGGCGGCGGAGCCGACGGTGGCGTGCTCTACAACTGCGTTCTGAAGGATAACTCCGCGGGAAGTGGAGGCGGGGCGTACACGGCGACACTCACTCGGTGCACCATCAACGGCAACTCCGCGTGGGACGGTGGTGGGACCTGGTGGAGCACCGTGTATGGTTGCGTGCTAAGCGGGAATTCGGCGCAAAAGGGTGGGGGCGCCTGCTACGGCGACCTTGTGAACTGCACGGTGACACTCAACACCGCTCCTGTCGGCGGCGGGACCTCATCAGCAAGTCTCCGCAACTGCATCATCTACTTCAACCGTGCATCGGGAGGCGAGAACGTCGTTGGTGGTAGCTGCCAGAATTGCTGCACCACCCCTCTTCCTCCAGGCCCGGGGAACATCTCTTCGGACCCTCAACTGACGAGCGCTTCGCACCTTGCTCTCACCTCTCCGTGCATTGGCGCTGGCTTCGCGGGCTTTGCGACCGGAGTGGATATCGACGGTGAACCATGGGCTGGTCCACCCGCGATCGGGGCCGATCAGCCCGGGCCGGTTGGTGGGCCGCTCGCAGTCTGGATCGAGGTCGGACACACCAATGTGGCCACCGGCTGCGAGGTTTCCTTCATCGTGGGAAACGCGGGCGAGATGATCAGGAATGTCTGGGATTTTGGCGACATGACGAGGTTAACGAACGCACCGGTTACCCGTCACGCGTGGCTTTCGCCCGGTGTGTACACCGTCCGGCTCACGGGATACAACGACAGCCATCCCGAGGGAGTTACGGCAACCACCACGGTTCTCGTCCGAGAGCCCGCGCGCTTGTACGTGAATGCGGACAGCCCCAATCCTTCGCCGCCATTCTCGACCTGGGAGACGGCGGCCAGAATCATCCAGGATGCCGTGGATGCAGCGCAAGCGGGCGACACGGTTCTGGTCACGAATGGGGTGTATGCGGCGGGCGGGAGGGAGACGCTGGACGAGGATGGCTACTCCGTCGGAAATTCAGCCCGTGTTGTGGTTTCCCCATTCATTACGCTCTTGAGTGTCAACGGCCCAGAGGCAACCACCATCGTGGGCAGTCGCATTCCCATCGGAGATCCGGATCTGTTTTTTGATCATTTGCGAGGCATCCGTTGCGTGTTTCTGGGAGCCAACGCAGTCCTGAGTGGTTTCACGTTGACCAACGGCACGGCGACTCGAGCTGATGGCGCTGGAGTGTGCTGCGAGACTGGGGCCGTCGTAACGAACTGCATACTGACCGGCAACCGTGCGTCGATTTGGTCCGGACGTGGAGGCGGAGCGTGGGGTGGGACGCTGTACCACTGCACCCTGACCAACAATGGCAACGGGGCCAGCGCTTCAGCGCTTTACGATTGCACTGTGACCGACTGTGGTGGGGTTGATCTCTCGACACTGCACAAATGCACTCTGACCCGAAACGGTGCCTCCTTGAGTTGCAGCTTCTACGACTGCACGTTGATCGATAACGTCGGTCGCAGATATGGTGTTGATGGTGGTGATACTGGTGCGGTCGAGTCGAGCACTCTTTACAACTGTACATTGACTGGGAACTCGAGCCCAGGTTGGACTGGAACGGTGTTGTGGTGCGATCTCTATAATTGCACGGTAGCAAACACCTATGGCGGGATCCAGTCGTTCACCCTCCACGATTGTATCGTGCGAGACAACGCTGGTGGTGTGTACGCAAATTCCTTATTAAACTGTGTCGTCGTTGGCAACAGTGGCGACGTTGCGGGCTATTTCTACAACTGCACGGTCGTCGGCAACGGCGGTGCGGTGTCGGGAACCGCCTTCAACTCCATCTTTTACTACAACACCGGCACCAACTACAGCGAAGGAACGGTCTTGAACTACTGCTGCACGACTCCGCTTCCCATGAACGGCGTCGGGAACATTACCGGCCCGCCTTTGTTCATGGACCTGGGCGCGGGAGATTACCACTTGAGGGAGGATTCTCCGTGCATCGATGCTGGGACGAATCTCTTTGAGAACCCGAGCTGCGACGACTGGGGCATGGTGCTCCTCGGCCAGGTCACCGACCCCACCGACATCCTTGGCAACACCCGGTTCATGGACGGCAACGGCGACGGCATTGTGGCGTGGGACATCGGAGCATACGAGTTTGACCCTCGCATGTTGAGGTTTGCCTCGGCGCTCCATTTGACCAGTGACGGACTGACGTTCACGGTCAAAGGCGAAACGGGTACATCCGTCCGCATCGAGCGGAGTCGGAGTCTGCTGGATTGGGAACACGTGGCGACGGTGCCGATCACGGCGACCGGACAAACACTCACCGACCCAGTGGCAACCGTGGAGCCGCTCCTCTTCTATCGTGCGGTGGTCGTGCCGTAGCGATTACCAGTATCCGGTAAGCGGGGCGCATCTGTTCAATGGTCCGGTGGGGTTGGTAGGCTTGCGGCGATTTGCGAGTCAGCATGGTCTGAGAGTCGGACAACTGCACGACTGGGTCCACGGCGATCGGAAATCATCGGTGTTGGCGGAAAGGGAGCACACCTCGAATCAACTGAAAGAAATGAATTGCCAGTTTCCATGCTGGCGGGTGTTTGGTGGTTTTCTCTTTGATGCCGCCAACGGGAGGGATGAACCATGTTTGGGTCTGGGACCGCCAGTTGACTTCGCTGCGCGTCTGAGGCTTGAACGAGCGGTGGACCGGAGCTAAGGTCCATCGTTACGGTCGGATCCCAAATACCATGAAAAGACGATATTTCCTCAAGCGGACTTCGGTTGGAACAACGGCTCTGCTGGGCTGTTTCCCGGCGTCGCTCACGACTCTTGCGCGCGAGATCCGGGGCGGCACGCTCGAACGGCGGCCGCTGGGCAAGACCGGCGAGAAGCTCTCCATTCTTGGCTTTGGCGGAATCGTCGTGATGGACGCCACGCCCCGGGAGGCCGAGCAACGCGTGAGTAAGGCGATCGACTATGGGGTCAACTATTTCGACGTGGCTCCGAGCTACGGCGACGCCGAGATTAAATTGGGGCCGGCATTGGAGCCGTATCGTGACCAGGTTTTCCTGGCCTGCAAGACCACCGAGCGAAAGAAGGAAGGCGCGGCCCGCGAATTGGAGCAATCGTTGAAACGGCTCAGGACGGATCATTTCGACCTCTACCAGTTGCACGCAATGACCACCCTGGAAGACGTGGACGCGGTCTTCGCTGCCGATGGGGCCATGCAGGCATTCCTTGAGGCCCGGCAGGCCGGAAAAGTCCGTTTCTTGGGCTTTTCGGCACATTCCGTCGAGGCCGCCATGGCCTTGATGGACCGGTTTGCGTTCGACAGCATTTTGTTCCCCGTCAATTTCGCGACCTGGCACGCCGGCAACTTCGGTCCCCAGGTCCTGGAGAAGGCCCTGTCTCATCGGATGGGTATATTGGCGCTCAAAGCGATGGCTCATCAACCCTGGCCCAAGGATGAGCATAACAAGACCGCCAAGTGCTGGTATCAGCCCTTGACCAAACCCGAGGACGCGATGATGGGCTTGCGCTTTACGCTTTCCCACCCGGTGACGGCGGCCATCCCGCCTGGCAACGAAACGCTCTTTGAAATGGCGCTCGGTTTGGCGTTGCAGTTCACACCCCTCTCCGCTGAGGAGGCGAAAGCCATCAAGACCCGCGGGTTAGCGGCCAGTCCGATCTTTCGTCATCCGACAGGATAGGCCACGGTGAGCTTTCCCGATTGCGGGAACGCTTGGTTTCGACAGCGGAACGGGCCATGGCGCCAATGGCGGCCGCGCCGACGGTGGCTGCGGGTTTTATTTGGGGCGCGATGCGGACGCAGGTGACACGGGAACGTGCGCAAGCCACTGGGGCGCTGGTCCTTCGATTCTACTGACTGCTGGCATGCATAATCTGCGCTCACGGCGCGCGGGTTCGGGGATTCCCTGATTCACACGCTGGCACTCGGTCTGCCTTAGACCCGGCCAAACTCGATACGATCATGCATTCTGATCTGCGCTTTGCCATTCGTCAGTTATTCAAGGACCCGGGATTTGCGGCGATCAACGTGCTGACGCTGGCGTTGGGGATTGGGGCGAACCTCGTCATCTTCAGCATTTTCAGCGCGCTCTATCTGCGTCCGTTTCCATTCGAGGAGTCAACGCGATTGTTGGATTTGAACGAGACGGCGCCGCGCTGGAATCTCGAGTATACAGGATTGGCCTATCCGGATTTTTGTGGCTGGCGTGAGCACAACCGTTCGTTCGAAGGGATGGCCGTGTGGAACCACGCCGGCTACAACCTCTCGTTTCAGGGCGACGCGCAAAGGATTCGTGGCGTGCGCGTCAGCCATGACCTGGCTTCGGTGCTTCGGATTTCACCGGCATTGGGCCGATTTTTCCGGGCGGACGAAGACCAGCCGGGCGGCGACAAGGTGGCGGTGCTGGCCAACGGGTTTTGGCAGCGGCAGTTCGGCGGCGATCGCGCGGTGATCGGGCAGACGCTGCGACTGGACCATGAGCCTTACACGATCGTCGGGGTTCTGCCGCCCGGCGAAAAGGTCCTGGTGGAAGGAGATCTCTGGGTGCCGCTCGCGCTCGATCCGAATGTGCGCGCGGGCTGGTTCCTCAACGGGGTTGGCCGGCTCCGGCCCGGGGTCACGCCCGCGGCGGCGCGAGCGGATCTGGCGCGCGTTCACGCCGGTTTGGTCGAGCACGGTGGGGCGGACGCGAACACGTTTCCGAAGTTGACGCCTTTGAGAGAGCGCTATTTTGGGTCGCCACGGTTGATGATCCAGATGCTGTTGGGGGCGGTGTTGATTGTCCTGCTGATCGCGTGCGGGAACGTCGCGGCACTCATGCTGGCTCGGGGTTTGGCGCGGTCGCGCGAGCTGGGGGTGCGCCTGGCTCTTGGGGCCAGTGCGTGGCGCGTGGGGCGCCTGATCGCGGTCGAAAGCCTGATGTTGGCCGGGATGGGTGGCGTGGCGGGGATGATTCTGGGCCAGGCGGGGCTACGGTTGCTGGTGTCGAACCTGACGGATCGGCCGCCCACCTGGGTCCGGTTCGATCCGGACTGGCGGGTCTGGTTGTTTGCCGGGCTGATGGTGATCGTTTCCGCGTTGCTGGGAGCGTGGCCGGTGATCCGCTCGCTCCGACGCCAGAACCTTCGCAACGCGCTGCAATCTGCCACCGCGCAATCGACCATGGCGACGGGCGGGCGCCGGAGTCTGAACGCCCTGGTGGTGGGCGAGGTGGCACTTTCGCTGGTGCTGATGGTGCAAGCGGGGCTGTTGCTGCAGGCGTTCCGTTCGGTGCGACAGGTCGAGCCGGGTTATCGACCGGAGAACCTCCTGGTTTATGAAGTCGCGCTGCCAGAGGCGCGCTATGGCAACAACCAGGCGCGGCTGGCCTTCTTCCGCGAACATTTGGAGCGCGTGCGCGAACTGCCGTCCGTGACTGACGTCAGCGCCGTGACCGCGCCTCCCCTGGGTGGGCATTGGGGCAACTTCTTTGTCATCGAAGGAGTGCCGCCGGTCGGACCCGACGAATCGGACCCGGTGGTCCTGCAGCGCCTCGCGTTTCCGGGCTATTTCGAGACCATGGGGATTGGGCTCGTGGCTGGACGCACGCTGACGCCCCAGGACGGGCTGGATGAAGGTTCGCGGGTGGTGGTGGTGAATGAGACTTTTGCCCGGCGTTATTGGCCGAACTCAGATCCCATCGGTCAACGCATCCGGCATCGAGGGGATCATACGCCGTGGATGACCGTGGTGGGCGTCGTCCGTGACGTGAAACACTATGGTCTGGACCAGCCGATGATCCCGGGGGTTTACCTGGCCTATCCGCAAGACCCGCAGTCTCAAATGGCGATTGTGCTGCGTTCCGCTGTGCCGCCGTCCGAATTGGTGACGTCCGTGCGTTCACTGCTGCGGGAGAGTGATCCGGATCTCGCCCTGGCGAACGTGATGCCGATGGCCGAGCGCCTTTCGCAATCGATGTGGGCTCGCCGACTGGTGGCCTGGTTATTTGCGATCTTTTCCGGGGTGGCGTTGGCGCTGGCGGTCGGCGGGATCTATGGCGTGTTCTCGTTCACGGTGAATCGGCGACGGCAGGAATTGGGAGTGCGACTGGCGCTGGGCGCGCAACGACCGGACCTGCTGTGGCTGGTGGTGCGGCAGGGTTTGCGGCTGACGGTCATTGGCTCCGGGATCGGCCTGGTGGTCGTGCTGGCCACCGCTCCGCTCACGCGGCACG
>JAHDYP010000136.1 GCA_023383055.1 Verrucomicrobiota bacterium
GATTGACACCTTTCATTCAATGAGAGGCACCAGGCTTCTCTTGGCGCACCAGAAGCTGGCCGGAGAAACGGGTCTCCACGACGATCTGCTTCGGCTCCAGCAGTACCTGAAGAAAGCGGAGGCAAAGGGGGTTCGATTCTGCCTCATTGTCCGGGTTGGCATGGACAAGATGATCTCTCCGGTCGAGATGGATGCCCGAAAGGGACATTTCTGGTGAGCGGGCGTGGCCTCGATGGCTGGTTACGTGCCCGTCGCCCTGGGACACCGGCTCCGGCCCACCTGGCAGCCCCGAGCGGCCCGCCGCCTCCGGGCCTCGGCCAGGAAGCGGTCCCCGCCGTGTCAAAACCTGGCCACGGCCCTGTTGCGGCCCGGCAGCAGGGGTAGGCGATGCGCTAGTGGTCACCGACCGCCGCCCCGCGCTTTCCGAGTGACCCGCTGGCCCGCTGGAGCGCATTTCGGTTCAGAAGCGGACTCGGAGCCGAACACTCTGTCCGGGTGCTCCCGCGCGTACGCCGCCCAATGACGGTAGATGCCGTTGTCCCCCAACGCTGCACGAGCCTGCTTCGTAAGCTCGTTGAGCCGTTTCATGTGCCCCAGTCGCTCCATGACGCCGTAATAGTCGCCGCCTGGGCGCATGATCACTCTCAGATGCGGCCGTACCAGCTCGTAAGCCTCATGTAACATCGCGGCGACCTCGGCGAGCCCCAGCTCGCGCAGGCCGCGCTCGGTCTCCTCGACGTGGCTCGGGTGGCCGAAGTTCAGGAAGTGCCACCCGATGTCGTCCAGCGTCAGGCTGATGTCCAGATGATGAGTCGCCGCCATCGCCCGAAGTCCGACCGGCAGTCGTTGAATCTCCTCCGCGAGCGCGCCATCCCAGCCGTAGGGATCGGCCTTGACGTGGGAATTAAGCAGGCCGAACAGCCGGGAAATCATGGCGTCGTCCTTCGCCGACCGCTTGGGAGCACGCTTGCTCACTGCCGGACGGTGCTCCTGCCCTTGAGGCGCTCCCGCTTCAGTTGATCGTAGGATCGGTCCCGGTACACCTGGCCGTCCTCGGGGATCAATCCGTGTTTCGCGTCCTGCTCATCGAAGGAAGGGGCCACACATTCGGGATTGAGCACACCGCCCTCGCAAACGATGTCAACCACGTACCCCTCGGACTTGTGTCTGCGCACCGTGAACCGCGAGCACGGAAAGCTGCGGGGCTGCTTCAGCTCGGGATCATCCGAGATTTCCGCGTAGTCATAGAGATACTGACCGTTCAGATAGAGCACCCGCCCGTCCTCCAACTCCATGAAGTAATGTGAGCCCTCGTCCTCAAACTCCTCCACCTGAAACGCCCGCCGCGCACTGAAAGACTCGGACGCCAGAAGGCCCTTCTGTTCCAGCTCCGCAATTTGTTCCTCCGCGCTCTTGCCGGAGATCACCTGACGGAAACCGACCCGGTTGAAGACGAGGAACGCGGCGACGATTGAACCCAGCATCACAACGATGATCGAGGGAACGGCCCACCAAGGCCAGCCGTGATCGGGATAGTGGGACCCGATGAAGCCCACCATCGCCAGAGTCGCCGTGAACACGAATAAACCTGCGAGGAGAGCGCGCATAGGCGGCGTCAGTTGTGCGCGCCCTTTTCTCGCAGGAACTTCGCGATGCTGTCTTCCGACCGTTTGTGGTCGGGAAGCCAGGCCACCTGCCACTCCGTGATCCTCTCGTCTGAACGGGGCTCGAACTGCCCGGTCGTGGGCTCGTTGACCCACTTGAGCTGCCGGACCAGAACCAGCGGCTGCTCCGCTCCCGCCGTGCTCTTGGAGTACCGTAGGGCGGGCTCGAAGGACGCGAAGGCCCTGTAGAAGTCGTCGCCACCACCCTTTGGGTGAACCCAGACGCGATACTCAAGCACGTCGTCGTAGAAGTAGCCTCCGCCCGTCTTGCTCAAGGCGGGATACGTACCGACGCGGCCCGGCTCCACGGCCACGGGATACAGGGACGACGCAATGACCGTACGGTCAGGAGGGAGGTTGGCGGATGTCTTCCTTGAGTCCGAACAACCAAGACACAGGAGACCCACGGTCGCACCGGTCGCGATGATGCGCATGCCCAGGCTAACGAAGGGCGCGACCGCGTTCCGCACCTGGCTCCAGGATCGCATGGGCCGCGTTCATACCACCAGCGCCGCCGAAAGTCGAGGCGCGCAGGGGGAGCGCGTGGAGACTCCTTGACTCTCGCTTCTGGCAGGTCTAGCCACAGGGCATGACTACCGCGTTGAACCTATCCGCAGAGCAACTCCGCCGCGCCGCCGCGCTCCGCGAACGGATCGACAAGCTGGAAATGCAGTTGGCGGCGATCCTGGGTCCAGCTTCGGGAAGTCCGGCGACACCGGCTGCCGAACGAGCCGCACGGCGCAAGCGGAGACGGAAGATGAGCAAGGAGGCCAGGGCCAAGCAGGCTCTGGCGATGAAGAAGCGGTGGGCAAAGGTGAAGGCGGCGGGCAAGAAGTCGCTGTAAGTGGCCGAGACGAGGCCGCGTGTCTCAAAGGGTGACGCGGAAACGGCTCGCGGCGGCGGTCGGTGAACCCATCGTGGAGCGGGAAGACACAAATGCCCTGGGGACTGATAGCACTCGTGGCGTTCTGGGTGGTGGCGATCCGCCTCTGGATCGTGGACGGCCCCAAAGTCCCGCTGGTCTTCATCGCGATCTGGGCGGCGGGGTACTTCGGCCTCCCGGCTCTGGGAGTCGGAGGCTACTTGGTCGTCGCATTCCAGGCGGTGCTCGCCGCGATTCTGCTGATCGTTGAGCGGTACAAGGAAGTCACGTAAGCGACGCCGACGCCAACGGATCAGGTTGTCGTCCCCCTGGCCGGAGGTCCAGCGCCCCTGAGAGCCCGGCGACACGATGTTCCAGCGCCGGATCAGCGGGCCGGGGGTAGGTTACCAGTGCGTTCGTCTCAGCTCGTCCGAGTGTCCTCGGTTATGCGCGGAAAAGTCGGGCGGCAGTACGTGCGGATCGAATGAGGCGTCGCTCACAGCGTCCCAGTGCGATAGATCAACGCTCGCGCTTGAGTCGGCTCGCGGCGACCAGGGATACAAGTGCCAAAGCGACCAGCGGCACCCCAACCAGGAACGGAAAAAACGCCACGGGGCTCAGCAGCCCACCCCCAGCAGCAGTGCTCCGTTCGGCAGCCCGAATCGCGTGGATACCCAGGACGCAGTGAAAGCCGCCAACGAGGAGAACGATCAGGTGCGTCCAGAACATCTGCCCAGCCAGTCGAGGAACAGGTCGCCACAGGCGAAAGGCCAGAACGAGCATCCACACCCCGAAAGCCAGTGGTAACAGCAGGGCCAGCGCAAGAGCCATAAACCACCCCATACTGACACCATGCTCCGGCACCACTCGAACCCGTCCGAAGACGAGTCCGCCAAACCAGACACTCAAGAACAGCGGCACCAGGCCGACGATCCCATGCGCGACCGCGAGCAAACGAAAGAACACGAGCGATCGAGGTTGGGTCTGGTTCATGGTGCCCAACACAAGGTCACCGAGGGGAGCCAACCGCCGATGACGTTCGGTTTGTCTCTGAGCGAGTCGGCAGGCTGCCCTTCACCGGGTCGTTTGGTACGTGCTTCTCTGCAAAGAGCAGATCACCCACGACAATTCCGCTCACGAGAATCTTGATGGGAAGAATGCTGCCGTCATGCAGCAAGAGGTAGCCACTTCCCCACGGCGCTTTGTGCCAGGCGATCTCCGAGTCCCGACCAAGACATTCTGCGTGGTCTATCCGCTCCCGGATTTTCTGCTCAACCGTTTGGCTATCCCCGTCGATGGCCGTTCGGTTGACTCCCTCCAAATCAACTCGCACTTCCGACAACGGCCCGAAGATGGCGGCGATGCTTCTCCCAACCAGGTTCGTTGTTGCTTGGTCCTTCAGGCGGGGAATGACGGTCAGCCGGTTTGGCCTTACGATCGTGACGGTGTAGTCGGGTGTCGGCAACGCCACGCGCATTCCAGTCTGCGCCGACTCGCGGGCCGCATCCAGAATCTCCGTCGCGATGAGGTTCACTTCCAATGACGACAGACCCTCCGGCTGGATGTCACCGCGCACCACGGCTGCCAGGTACGAAAGCGGATCGCGATGAGGAGCAGCCAGAGCCGGAACGGGCGCATCGTTCTCCGTGCCGTTCGCCCGGCGCACCCGCAGCCGGTTCTGGTCCGGCACCAGCACGTAGCCCGTCCGGCCATAGACCTCCATGTCCTTCCGGTTGAAGGGCCAGTTCCAGGACGCCTGGATGATCCCTTGGGCCTGCGGATACGTCAGCACGATCGTCGCTTCGTCGTCCACCTTGGGATAGACCTGCGGCTTGATCTGCTGTGTCACCGCCTGGACGGACGTGGGTCGCTGCCCTTTCATCAGCCAGGTGATCAGGTCAGCCCCGTAGCAGCCGAAATCGGTGAGTGCGCCCCCGCCGTTGAGCACCGGGTCAGTGAGCCATTCCAGAAATGCCGCTGAACATCCGATCTCCTTCGGCCCCTGGTGTCCGTCGTGAACGACGATCTTCCGCAGCTCGCCAATCTCATTCTTCTCGTGGATGAGCGCATACGCCGCGTGGTTGGCCGGATACCAGGTCGTCTCGTAGTTCACCACCACCCGAATCCCGCCTTGCTTGGCGGCAGCGGCAATGGCGCGGGCGTGCTCCATGTTCACCGCCAGTGGCTTTTCCATCATCACATGGACACCCTTGGCTGCGCACGCCTCGACCACCTGCCGGTGATCGAAGGTGCTGGTGAAGGTGGCGACGGCCTGCGGCTTCACCTGGTCGAGCATGGTCTCCAGGTTCGTGTGGAACAGGCTTTCGGGGAGCTTGTAGTCCTTGGCATACCGTCCCGCCAGTTCCCGGTTCGACTCGACGATCGCCACCAACTGGATGTCCTGGCGCGAGTTGGTCGTGGGGATGAAGCCTCGGGCGTGATCGTGAACCAAGCCGACGATGGCAAAACGGACGGGGGCGGCTTCGGAAGAACAGAGCGTCCACGTCGTCAAGCAAAGGAACCCGACCAAGAGAATCGGTCTCTCTTTCATATCTTGGATTTCGGTGCCACGCTCAGAGGATTGCGCCGCTCCACCGTCTCGCGCAATCTCGCACTCAAATGGCGTACTCGAAGGGCTATCGCGATTTCGTCGTCGAACAGCTGGGGCGGATCGCTCCGGTGACCGCCAGGTCGATGTTCGGCGGCGTTGGACTGTATGCTCAGGGGCTATTCTTCGCCCTGATTGCCGAAGATCGGCTCTACTTCAAGGTGGACGACACCACGCGCCGGGATTTCGAGCGCCTCGGAATGGAGCCGTTCCGACCCTTCGGCGAGGAGAACGCGATGGGGTATTACGAGGTTCCAGGGGACGTGCTGGAGGACGTAGCTCAACTGGAGACTTGGATGCGGAAGGCGATCGACGTGGCGGGGAAGGCGAAACAGCGCAAGCCCAAGCGCTCCCGATGACCCCGGCTGAGGATTACAACCGCGTGCCGTTCCAAGTCTGGCCTCCAGCTGTAGTGGCTCCGGGGGCGTCGGAGCGTCACATTGGGCCGTGACAACAAACCGAATCCGAATCCGCGAAGATTTCCCTGGCGCGCCGGTTTGCCCTCACTGCGAGAAGGAGATTCAGGAGGTCGCAGCGCGGCGCGTCGAGTCCGCACTGGGGGTGCGGTTCATGTACTACTGCACCGCCTGCCGTAAGGTGCTCGGCGTCTCCCACCGGAAGGGGTTCTGGATGGGTTGACTGGAGCGTCGGATGGGTGGAGAGATGGCACATGAACACACCTGCAACGAGGAGCACGTCCTGGCGGGACTGGATGTCCCCGGTGAGGATCACACTTCTGGCCGTCAACGCCGTGTGTTTCGGAGGATGCGTGGTCCTTCTTGCCCTGGGGACGGCCAGCGGTCCCCTGGTGCTGCTGACCATCGGCACCGGGCTATCCCTCGGGGCGGGGGTGGCCGGAGCCATTATGGCCTCACGCAAGCAGTCGTCCCGTCGATGAGGAGAACGGTTTCCCGACCTGAAGGAGCCGCCATGCAGCCGATTCACGAACTGCTGGCCCGCATCCGGCACGACCGGCAGTTCGGCACCGGTCAGTTCGAGATCGGATTTCTTGACCGCGTCGAGGGCACGATCCGGCGAGTCGCCTTCCGGGAGATCGCCTTCCCGGAAGGTGAGCGGCGGGTGTTTGAAGTGTTGGATGAATCGGGTCAGGCACGGCGGATTCCGTTTCACCGTGTCCGCGAGGTTTACCGGGACGGCCAGCGAATCTGGCATCGAGCGGTCTGATCCGACGTACCGTCCCGCCATCTTCCCCGATTCGTTGTGCGCCCCGCGCTCCCCGTTGCGCCAGGACGCAAGAATCGCTACAAACAGCGCGTGCTCCTGACGATCACAACGACTTCCTGAACCGCCAGCGACCTGGCCGGGTAATGAAACGGGCTTCACAACGTACGTGGGAAATCGTCGGCTCTCTGTATTCAAGCCTGACGTTCTGGGAGAAGCTCACGGGCAGGACAGAGAGTCCGCTCTGGGCCTTCGAGGAGATCGCCAAGTCGGGTGAAGCGGAAGTCGTTCCCCATCTGGCGAGCTTCCTATTGTCGCCTAGCCAGGAGATCCGGCAAGCGGCGGCGCGGGCGATTGCGCAGTTGGTGACATTACTTCAGGACACCGATTATGTCCGCTTGGATGATTTGACACGTACCGCGTTGGCCTATGAATCGACGATCAACGCGGCGTGGTGCAAACTCAAGCCGACCGACGTTGAGTCGTTGGGCGAGTTGCCCGACGGAAGTCAGATGGTTGGCCTCGCCTCCATGCACAACAGCGGGTACGTCCGCGAGGCTGCGGTCGGGTGGCTTGGCGGCGCTTCTGACGGGTCTGAGGTTCCGTTCCTGCTGCTGCGCCTCAACGACTGGGTGGCCGAAGTCCGGGCTGGAGCATTGCGCGGGATTCTGTCGAGGGCGAGGCCGGAGTACGCACCGCACTTCTTCCGGCACCTGCGCTTGGTGGAGCGCCTGCGGTCCTGTAGCCGGGAGACCCACGCCAAGGCCGTCGAGGCGATCGACCGCGTCCTGACGGGGCCTGAAGCGATCACGTTCCTTCGGGAGGGTATCGGGTCCAGCGACCGTTGGTTTCGGCGTCACTGCCTCCGCTTGGCGATCCAGTCGAAAGCAGTTAGCGGCCAAGCGGTTCTTAAGGAAGCTCTCTCAGATTCCGATGCCGTCGTGCGCCTTTGGGCGGCGCGAAATCTCCTGCCCGATTTGCCTGAGCAGGAGCTGCGGTTGGTTCTCCCCACACTGATCCGTGATCCCTTCATGCCCGTACGCTGCGAGGCTTTGAACTGCCTGGTTCAGCGGGCCGATGGAGGGGCCGACGCCGAACTGCGGTCGGCCCTGCTGGACTCGCACGCATCCGTTCGGGCTCTAGCCCGCTACCACCTTGAGAAACGGGGTAACGCCGAGGTTCGAGCCGTGTACCTCGATGCCCTGCGAGCCGATTCCGACAAGACACTGCGTGCCGGTGTCGCAGGGCTGGGAGAGACCGGCAAGGCCCAGGATGCGCAAATTATCACACCCTTCCTGAAGGGTCGTTCAATTGGTGTTCGCAGAGCTGCGGTACGTGCGATAGCAGCCCTGGACGGGGACCGGTTTGTGGCGGAGTTGGTTGCCGTATTGCTGAACGATCACAAGGGCCTATCCAGGGAGGGGCGGCTCGCGCTGCAACAGCGTCTGGCCCGCGTGGACGTGGATGAGCTGTGGTCGTGTTTCTGCGGGGATCAGCGCGACCACGTTCGTCAGAATATCCTGGTGTTGCTTTCCCGGCTGCCCTCGTGGACCCGGATCAGGTATCTCGTCATGGCTTCGGCTGATCGCGATCCAGGAATCTCTGAGTTGGCTCGCAGGCATCTCAAGAACCGGATACCCCGCTTCGCTCCTTCAGCCGACGATCTGAGAGCTTTGCTCGAAGTGCTTGACCGTTACGAGACCAAGCTGGATCAGGGCTACGTCCGAACAACGAGAGCCTGGTTGAAGGCGTACCAATGAAGCGGATGCGTCTGTCTCACCAGCGGGGAGGAAGACAGCGCGCTAACTGCCGCGCTCCACGCACACAGTCGGCTCGCCGAACGAGAAGTAGCACCGTGACCTCCACATGACGCGACGAACCCGCCTCATCATCGGCTCCGTAAGCGCTACCGTTGTTGCTGTGGTGGGCTTCATCGCCTACGCCGCCTATCAGGCCGGTCACGTCGTCATTCCCAACGCCTATGCGGTCTGGTGGACGGCTGATCTGGTCATCGACCACATGGAGAAGCACGACGGCGCGTGGCCTCGGAGCTGGGAGGAACTTCGTGTCACCAGCGATGAAGCGTACAAGGGCACGGTGTCCACCAATCTGGACGGCACGGTGATCGCCGAGTTTCGACCCCGTGACACAATCGAGGACTTGCAGAAGCGGGTGGAGATCGACTGGAACGCGGACCCGAGAGAGCTGGTGAAAGCGCAGTTCAAGGAGAAGGGTCCGCCGTTCCGGGTCATCTGGCTGCGCAACGGCAAGAGCACGCACTACCAAGGTAAAGAGCCCAACGAGATGGTGCTGGAGTACCTCAAGTGGCGTGAGAAGAACGCTGCCGAAATCGGCACGCCTACCAAGGCGAGCCCTCCGAACCCCAGTCATACTCCTCCATGAGAACCGTGCGACGGTCCTTGCTCATCCTCCTTTTGGTGGCGCTGTGGTCTAGCGCTATTGCCGCCGAACCCACGAACGTCTTCCGGGTGTATTACCTCGGCAACAGCGTCACCGACACGATCCGCTACGGTGAGCTGGCCAAACTCGCTGCCACACGGGGAGTGAAGCTCACCTGGGGCCGACAGATGATCCCCGGCGCGCCACTGGAGTGGCTTTACACGCACCCGAACGACGGCTTCCGGGAGGAACCTTTCGGAACCTGGCCCAAGGCGCTGGGCGAGTTTGCCTGGGACGCGGTGTCGCTCCAGCCCTTCGACCGCCAGTTGCATGGCAAGAACGACAAGGGCGAGGACATGGGCGATGCCGCGCTCATTGTCAGGCTGGCGGCACTGGCGGCGAAGCAGAACCCTGACGTTCAAGTGTACCTCTATGCCCGGTGGCCGCGCATGACCACGGACGGCAAGGGAGTCCAGCTCGACAAGAACGACTACGATCCGGCCAAGCCGGGCAGCGGGGCGGACTTGTCCAAGGTGGACAGTTATGCGGCCCGCTGGGCTGGGAAGTACACCGGTGGCTGGGACCTCACCAACGAGAGCCGGGACTATTTCGACAAGCTGCTCGCGGAAGTGCGGAAAGAAACGCCGTTTCTCAAGAAGCGTGTCCTGCTGGTTCCCGTGGGACATGTCATGGCCTCGATGGACGAGCAACTGAGCGCTGGCCAGGTGCCTGGCTACACGAGCATCTACCAGTTCTACAAAGACGGCATCCACCTGAACGAACCGGGCAGCTACCTGGTCGGCTGCACCTTCTTCGCTGCGTTGCTGAAGCAGTCGCCCGAGGGCCTCCCCAGCGAGCCGTACGGGAACATCCCGCCCGTCCTTGCCAGCAGGATTCGGAAGACGGCGTGGGAGGTTGTCCGCACACATCCCGATGCCGGGATCGTGGCCCCGACGGAACGGCGATGAGACTCCTGGCGAACCACTTCACTCGCACCCACGGCTACATCGCCTTGGGTTTATTGCTCGTGTTCAGCGGCTTCACGCTGTTCCTGGTTTGCCAACCGAAAAACCATGAAAGTGTGGCTAACATCGTGGTGACCACCCTGGCCACCGTGAGCGGGCCGATGGTGGGGGCGGTGGCGCGGGACTGTCAGAGTTGCTGCCTGAAGTTCTCGCTTTTCCTGCTGCCGTGGTCAGGGGCGTTCCTGGCAGCGGGCACCCTGATTCAATTTGTGCCGCTGCCTTTCCAGCGATTCGCCAGGGCTCTTCGGCTGACGGTGTGGTGCCTTGGGCTGCTGGGGTGGTTCGGCGGCGGCGTGGTGTCGTTCGGGCACGCCTTTTCGTGATGGATGATTTCCAACGTCAGCTTTTATTCATGAAGCGCCGGACGCTCAAACGGCTGCGGTCCAGTCGGCAACCCGAGAACCACCACAACGTGTACGTCGTGTTGCTCGACCGCGCCGTGGCGAAGCTCCGCAAAGTCCGCGCCGCCAATCCCGATCGCGATCCGCAAAAGCCCTGCGTTTACGTCGGGATGTCCGGGCTCACGCCAGAGGAGCGGTTTGCCAATCACCTGAAAGGCGACAAGGCGTCGTCGGTGGTGAAGCGTTACGGCATCCGGCTGCTGCCCGAGCTGTATATCCACCTGAACCCCATGCCGTTCGAGGCGGCGGAGCGGATGGAGCAGGATTTGGCGGAGGACTTGCGGCGTGCGGGGTACACGGTGACGGGTGGGCACTGAAGCTCCGGGTGAAGAAAGCCGCCCCTTTTCCCCTCGATCTCCACAATTTTCGTCTGGCCTTTGGCTGGCGCTCAAGGCTCTGCCGCTCGGCCCTTCCGGTATTCCTGGAACGTCTCCGGGAAACTGTAGGTCTGGCCTTCCTGGAGGACTTGGACGAACCCGGCTACGTCCGGTGTGGCCCCCGGCCCACCGATGCAGAGCCTTCTGCCGTCGGTGGTCTTGAGGTAGGCGGCGCACGGCTGCTTTTGTTCAACGACCGCCTTGAACGGGGCCAGGCGCGGCAGTTCCTCGTCGGCGACGAAGGAGTAGCGATCCTCTGGAGGCAACCGCTGAAAGCACGAAACATCCGTCACCCCGTGCGCATTGTAGTAGTCCGGCCAGTCGGCGCGGACGAGTATCCAGTCGCCCTTGAACTTGAGCACGTCGAACACCTTGGGTTCCTTGTTCATCCAGCCATCCTCATTCAAGGCTGTGAGAACAATCCTCCGCTCAGTGAGCTTCCACGTCCCGCTCCCGGAGGCATCGCCTTTGTTTTTGAGGCAACTGCTGCCTCTCGCCCAGTACGTGCCATTGGTGTTCAACGTGAGCACTACCCGGTAGGCGAGGCCGTCATGGCAGACGAACGTGCCTGAGACTGCCGCTGCACTGGAAGGGGTCTCGGGGGTACCTTCTTGAATATCTGCGGCAAATGAAGGAAGAGCTGCACCTATGACCAGCGCAACGGCCACGCCCACGAGGATGCGTCCAGCGCCCGCAATCGGCTCAATGCCGTCGCAAGTCCGTCTCATGTGCGATTAGACGGGAGAACAGGCCCAAATGCTCCACGCAGCGCGGTCTTCTAGCGAACCTGCCGAGCCAAGGACTTTGCGTATCCGACACTCTGCACCAGACCGATGATAAACGGCACCGCGAACAGAAACAGGCAGCCGAGGGAATCCGGGCGGCACCTGCCGGAGCAAGCATGGCGGTTCGGTCATGCCGGACGCCTGTAGCAGACAATCCGAACCTCGCCGTCGTATTCATGCTTCCCAGCCTCGTCCTGCATGATTTCAAGCACCTTCTCCGGCGAACAGCCACCGGTGCCCGCCCCAATGAGCGGGAAGGCCATCGAGCGGTAGCCCTGCTCGCGGGCGATGCCGAGTGCGCTGCGAACGCATCCGCGAATCGCCTTCTCCGACGAACGCCAGAACATGTTGATGCCTGCCACATGAATGATGGCTCGGAACGGCAACCCGCCAGCGCGGGTCGTGACCGCGCCGCCCAGTGGAATCGGACCGTGCCGCGCCAACTCGCGGAACGGCCCATACCCTGCGCGGCGCTTGATGGCCCCAGAAACTCCCTGCGGCAACAGCAGCCACCACGGGATGATGTTGCGATTCCAAGCGTTGACGATGACCTCCACGTCTTGGTCGAGCAAATCGCCTTCGCAGACTCGGAGTGTCATACCACAGCAGGTCCGCAACATGCTTGACGGTCTTGTCCTTGGTTCTCGCGGATTTCAGACAGGGCGTCGTCGAAGTTGAATGAGGTCAGGCCATCGGTGAGGTATTGGTTGATTACCTCAGCCATAGCGTCTCTGTCGTACCGGCTGAACACGGAGGGAGTATACAAGATTTGGAACTGGGCGGGGTAATCCAAAAAGCGACAAGGGTTCATCGAAAACCCGAATCGGACGGGGACTCCTTGGTGTCATCATCCGGGGCCTTGGTTGACTCGACCACCGCCATTAGAGGAACATCCCCCATCGTTATGGCATCTGGTGAACGACAAGGCCAACTCTGGAGCACGGCCCCGCGTGACTGGGCCGAATTGCAGGAGCCGTTCTGTCGCCCCTTGTGGCAGGACACGCTCTCGGCCCTGGGAGTGAAGGCCGGGATGCGGTTCCTCGATGCCGGATGCGGAGGTGGAGGAGCGTGCGTCGTTGCCGCCGCCCTCGGATGCGAAGTCACCGGTTTCGACGCCAGCCACGCGCTGCTGGCCATCGCTCGCGAGCGGCTGCCGCAGGCTCAATGTGTCCACGGCGACCTCGAACAACTCCCGTTTCCCGACGGACACTTCGACGCTGCGCTGGCGGCAAACTCCGTCATCTTCGCGGAAGACATCCGGCAGGCGATGCGTGAGTTGCGCCGGGTGGTGCGGCCCGGTGGGCGGGTGGCGGTCACTTCATGGGGCAAACCGGAGCAGGTTGAGATGCGGGATGTGTTTGCCGCCGTGGCGAGCGCCATGCCACAGCGTCCGGGCGGCGGCGGTCCATTCGCGTGGTCGGCGGACGGGGCACTGGCGAACCTGATCACCGAGGCAGGGTTCAAGGTAGTTGCCGAAGGAGGCAGCCAGTGTGACTTCCACTACCCGGATTTCGCGGCGTTCTGGCAGGCGCAAAGTTCGGCTGGAAACTACCAACCGGCTTTGCAGGCCGTGGGACCAGACCGGCTGCGGCATATTGTTGGTGAAGCGGTTCGTCCCTACACGCAGGCGGACGGAACCATCTTTCTACGGAATGTTTACCGCTGGGCTGCCGGGCGGGTGGCACCGTGAAGGGTGCTGCACGGGAGAATCGGCGAGGCACCTGTCGAACTTGACTCGGGCTTGGGGGTTGTAGGCGCTGAGTCGGTAGCGAGACCTTTGACGACCGCTCCGCCATCCAGAAGAGCGCCGACATGATGAAGGCGGCGAAGTCGCTCTGGCCACGAGGCGTTCATACCACCTACTCCAGGACTTCCGGTCGGCAAGAACCGGGATGCAGTCATGCCGCTCAATGCCTCCCGTCTGAGAAGATCGGGCCGTGACCGCTCAGATCGACTGTTTCCGGCCCGCAGGCACCAACCACTGCCTCGCCGCCCATGCCGACCTCCTCCGGGGCACCCCGCTGGAACCGATTCTGGAGCCGCGCCGGTTCCAGGCCCCAGCGGGCTACCACTCGACGAAGTGCGTCGCGGCTGGCCTGTTCCTGCTCCTCGGCCAGGGAAGAATCAAAGACCAGCTTGGCCTGCCCCAGGTGCCGACCGAGATCAACGCCCACGGCATCGCATACCAGGTGATCCGGCACCGCGCCGCCGTCTTCTTCGTCCGGGAGGACTTTGCCCGCGCCGTCGCCGCCACCGACCTGCCGCACGACTTCACGCTCGACGATCTGCACTGGCCGCTTCCTGGAATGGTAGTCGGGTTCCCGCCCAGATTCATGCAGGAGTACGTGGGCCGCGACACCTGCTACGTTTACGCCGCCAACTGCGATGCCGGGGACTACCAGGTCCCTGCGCTCGCAGGCTGTCCCACAGTGACGGTGCCTAGGAGTAAAGTGGGATGGCAGTGGTATTCCTGGCGCGAGGGCAACTTGGAGAGCTTCGTCACGAGCTATTTCCGGGGCGATCGCGTGGACGAGGCCATCACCAACTACGGCTACACCGACTACACCGGCATCAAGGACACGGAAGGCATCGAGGCCGACCGGATCGCCACCGACCGCGTCTCGACGCTCATGCTCAAGCTGCTTGTCGTCCTGAACACCCGCCCGAGCCTGGTGGAGTATGGCCAGTGCGAACGTCCCCAGCGGCTCAGGCATGGACGGGTGAAGCAGCGGGAGCTTTGGTCGCCGAATCTGATCGGCTGGCATTACCGGCCTGTGGATATGAGTCCGGCATCCGGCACCCACGCCAGTCCCCGAATCCATTGGCGGCGCGGGCATGTTCGGAACCAGCCGCACGGCCCAGGTCGTATTCGGAGGAAGTTGATCTGGATTGAGCCACAGTTGATCGGTGTCGATCAGGACGAACCCAACAACGTCGGTGAAGCCGCGAAAGGCAGGATATGAAGAAATGGAAAGTCACCCTCAGCATCAAGGGTCAACTGCGCGAAACCATCGTTTACGCTGCTGACCAAAACTCGGCCCTGGCGATCGCCCGCGCCCAGTATGTCGGGGCGGAGGTCCGGTACGTGGTGGAGGCGAAGTAGGCGAAGGGTTCTCGATCACTCGCTGCTCTCGACGGCCTTCAGCCCCTTGGTGCTCAGTAGCCCCGCTTCGTGCAGATGCTTCGCCAGAGCCCGCTGGCGGTCGCCGATCTTGTCGCTCTTGCTCGCGTTCATGCGCTGCGGCATCAACTCCAGGTTCGCGATTACGTTGTCCAGTTCAGGCACGATGGCCCTGGGAATGATGTGATCCACGCTGAGCTGGTCGCCCTTGTAGGGGCCGCGTTTGACCGTCGCGGCCTTGCCTTGTCGCATTTCCGCCAGCCCTTCGGCGTCCAGGCAGCCGAGTTTCTCTGCGATGTCCAGGTTCCGCAGCAGCGCCTCTTTGGTGAGCTTGGCTGCGAACTGGTTGGTGTACCCCGCCTCCGCAACCGCCATGTCGAGCACCTTGTCCGGCTTCTGCCCAGCCGATCGAGCCGTGGCCAGCCAGTACACGCACTTCTGAACCCGAGGATTGGCGTCACGGGGACCGAGTGTCACCAGCTTGGCCGGTTCGACCAGGCTGGCGATCTGAGACACGTACCTTGGCTGAGCCGCCGTCGGCGGCGGGCAGAATAGGAGAGCCAGCGCAATCGCCCACGTAAGCTTCACTGCTGCTTCCATAAGGGCTCCAGGTCGGTATCGTCCAGCGCCCTCAACTTGACCTCGTCCCCGCCGACCTCTATGGCTTTGGCCAGCCACCGCCTTGCATCCTCCACCCGCCCCAACAGGCAGCACAGGCACGCCAGGTCGTACAGCACGATCTCGTCGGCAGGGAACCGCTCGACCGCAGTCAGCAGGGTCTGGAGCGACTCCTCCTTGCGACCCAGTTCCTGGAGGCTGCTTGCGGTATACAGGTAGCCTTCCGGCTTGCTCGGCATCATCCTCATCAGCGCCGAAGCCAACTCCAGCGCCCCGTCCCATTTCTCCAGGTTGGCGTACACCTGCCAGCGTGCTTCCAGGACATCAGGGTGGGCGCGGTTCTGGGGTTGGACTTGCTCCAGTTCCTCGTTGGCCTCCAGGAAGGAATGAAGCTCGCACCAGCCCTTGGAGGCTTCGACGTGCCTGCGGTCGTCCTGGTCGAGCGGCTTCATGTCAGTTCATGAGCCGCGCCAGCGGCCCGTCCCACCCAGCCCCGAGTGCCCGGCGCTCATCCCCGCGAACCCCTGTCCGGTCGCCGCCCTCAAATGTCTGCGTGTAGGCCCACCGAACGATCCGAAGCGTGGCGGGGAAGTCGTGCAGAACACCGGCCCGGTCGAACGCCTCGCCCAGCCGCTGGCCCCGATGACGCGGCCAAGCGTCGGTCAGCGGCGATCCAGGATAATACCCTCGCCACCTTTAGCGGAAGCACTGCCCAGAAGACCCAGGCGACGCGACCCGAGGACGCGGGACGCGCCTTCGATTAACTGGACGAGTCGGAACGCAGAGTCGCCAGGATCACCACATCCTCGAACACACCCCATTTCCTGACGCGCTGTCGCAGCAAACCCTCACGCCTCATGCCGACCTTCTCCAGCACGCGGCCAGAGGCGGGATTCCTGACCACGTAGGGCGCGTAAACCCGCCACGACCTCACCAGTCCAAGGGGAGAGGGCAACACAAACGATTAAACAGCCGCTTTTGAGTGACGGTTTCTCCTTGACTTTCGGTCCGGCTTCCGTGGTCTATTGAAAGTTAATTACGACACGCGACGGGGGGTGCCGCCCTGCAGCCTGTGAGGGCAGTTGCGTTATGATCCCCTTTCAGTATTCCTGCACGTCGCCGTGTGACTCGTCGGAATGCGGTAGCGAGTGGCTATGAGTGAGAATGACGTGCGATTCTTCCTCGGTATCGAGAGCGTTGGAATGTCCTCAAGCGTGGCCGTGCTCACTGATGACTGCGGGACGGTACTGAATGCAGTCAAGGGTCCTCCTTTTGCCGGACACACCACGGACCCCATGAAACTGAGGACTGGACTGCACGCTCTCGTTTGGCAGGCCATGACCCAAAACGGTCGCCGGAGAGACATTGCGAAAACGGAAGTCTGCATTGGTCTCACTGGGGTGACTTTCCCTTACGACGCGCAGGTGTATCTCCAGGCGCAACTGGCCATAGCGAACGTAAACCCTGGAAGGCTCATATGCACGGGCGACGCAGAGATAGTCACTGCCTCGCACACGCAGCTTAACACGGCGAGTGCCATCCTCGCTCATATGGGCTCCACTGCGTATGTAGTATGTGATGGTTCACCTCATAGATACGGTGGTTGGGGTCCTACGATTGGCGATGAAGGGTCAGGGTTCTTCATGGGGCGCGCAGCCCTGCGTTTAGTTGCAGACGAGTACGACCGCAGCCGGAGACCTTCAATCCTTTGGCGGGAGATAGAGCAATGGCTGCGCAACCCTCCCCTGAATCGGCCTCACTGGAACGATGCGTCTAAGCGATGGAGCGTCATTTCCGACGAATGCGAGATGGCAAGGGTGGAAAAAAGAACCGCACTATTCGCACTTGCCCACCGACTAGCAATGCAGGACTTCGAGCAGTGGCGTGCTGTCGCGAGCGGGATCGTAATGCCTTTGATTAGAGCATCACACCAAAGGCACAAAGGAGCTGCCAAGATCGTCAGACGAGGTGCGCGGGACCTGGCAACACAATATGCACGCTTGTGCGGACAACAGCGATTTGAATGCTCCAAACACCCGCTGGTTCTTTATGGTGGAGTGTTAACACACAATCCGCAATTCAGAAACCTAGTTATGACTGAGCTTAGACGGCAGGCTGGTGACCTGGGCAACGTCGTGTTGGCGGGCGACGAGGGCACAATGCGTCCCGCCTGTGGAGCCGCTCTGCTCGCGTTGGGAGGTTCGGACGCACTCCGGCTCCGGCTACCTGCCACGCCGATTATCAAGCAGTTGCATGCCACGCAAGCGCAACCTCCCTTTCGAAGTGTCCTTCTCAACGACTAGGACTTACCATGGAACAAACACTTTATCAAAGGCTCCAGGAAGAGTATTATAGCTTCAATGTCATTGCCAATGCTGCCCGCGACGTGGAGCAGACGTTCACGTGGCTTGAGTTTAATAAAGCAAGCCCTCTTATCCTACTCGACTTCGACGTACTCTACGGCGGGCTGTACACACAGGTGCCAGTGTCGTTAACGCGACGAACTAGCACAAGTATTACGAGTGTTCGGTCCCTAGGGCTGCTTCACACCATTGGACCCAGGCAACTACGTGCACTACTCGACACGGCAATGTACATGAGTCTGCCTCCGGGTGCAGCTGCGGAGTTGCTGTCGTGGCAGAGCGAACTACTTGGAACTACAACCAGCAAGGCACAACAGATACTTACGATGTTCGAACGCGCTCAACATGCACAGGACCCTGTCGCGGTGCTACTGGAGTCTCAAAGAGCGTTAGGGGGCGACTTGCTTAAGGTGGTCACAGACCAACTTATATCGTTACATACCTCTATTTCTGACGCCACTCTTGTCAGGGCTTTGGCCAAGCGCGTCCTGCCGTGGACTGAACTAGTAGGGCCAAGAAGCGAGAACCTGAGCACTGTTGCCTATCGTGTGACGCTCAGTGTGCTCAACGAGCGGCGTCAGAAGGTGCCTTTCAACAACTTTCTGGATGCGCTCAACGTTCAGTCCACGGTGAGAATCTTTAATAGTCTGGGACGCTGGCAAGACCAGCGCATTGCTCCCGTACTCGTATCGGTGTCGCCTGTTGTCTCCTCGTTGAATATGGCCAGTGCCATTTTGCAGGATCGCTATGAGATTCCCCCTACGCTTATTAATAACGTCCTATACCTGCGTATTTCTCAGAGACTTTTCGAACGAAGCCCGGACAGTTGCAGGAATGTGGGCGACCAGGCGTGTCTTCTTTTTAGGAGAGCGGACCAAGTCGCACAACGGTACAGAGATGCTTTGCACGCTATCGCGTTGCGTGTGCAGACTCTGGACACCGAGGCTATACTTCGAGATAAGGTGCTTGCGAGCACGCTAAGTCTTGTGATCGAAGCACGGGAGAGGTTCGTAAGTGAGTACCGAGGTCTTCTCGCCTCGGATACAAGGGACGCGGTAATGGATGAAGTATCGAGAATCAACGAGTATCTATCCGTTAAGATTCGCTCCGACCTAGCGTCTAACAGGACACCGGCAGTCAAAGACGCATTGCGGGAGGTTCGAGAATTAGTCCATAGCGGATTTGGTGGCATTTCTGATCTTTGGAGCGCGAAGCTTGAGTATAATCTGATCAGTGATCCCGGTCGCCAAAAGGAACTGGAAGAGCTGCTCTTCGACATTTCACTGTTATCAGAAGTGCCACAAGCCCTGGCCGAGACTGCACCTGGCATGCTGCTGAGCGACGCTGCTGGGAGGGAATGGGCTGTCGGGGAATCGTGGGCGATAGTTGTTCATGGAAAAGGCTCTCAGCTAATCGCTCTTCTGCGGGTCGAGTGTGCGAAGAATGACGATGGCGTGCACCGGTTCATTATACGTTGGGCGCACAATCGTGTTGCTGTCGTCATCTGGGAGGCTTGCGGCGACTTGATGAGAGGGCTGTGCGGGCTCCCGCAGGCTTTGTGCTCCATCTGGTTGGACGACCGTGGTACCGATGAAGTGATCACGATTGAAGCTGAAGGGCTCAGCGGTTCTTTCGCGGCGCTGTTTCGCGGCGAAAAGGATGCCACTCATGCCAGCATGTCATGCGACTTGATTACGCTACGCATTGACTTCGAACCTCGGAATGGTCTCGAGAGGCAGTGCGTTCTTGAACTTGGGAGACCGCCGTCAGGGGAAGACATTGAACACGTTTCACTTTGTTTGTCGCAAACCCTTGAGGAGTCGATTCCACGAGAGTGCTGCAAGAGGCTCCTTGATAAGATATTCGCGGCCGTCGCCAAGGCGATGTGATTGGACTTACGAAGACAGGGTCTTGGGCATGAATACTGCGATTATCAACTCTGCTAGATCGACCATAGTAGGCGCGCCAAGACTACGTAACGCAACCATGAGTCATGATGGAGATTCTTGCCATGTCAGCTCGAAGAATGCACGATGACTCACGCCAGGGAAGTGAGGTTCCACCTTTGCCGAAGTTTTCCATCGGGAGGACTCTAGCTAGCGATGATCTCACTAAGCATCTGGAGGTCAAAGAGATTCTCACGATGCTTTACAGACATGAGCGGGGAGAGTGGGGCGAGGTGGCTGATGTAATTGAAGACGCGAACGAGCGCGCCTTGGGTACATTGCAGGGTATGGTGCAATCAGAGTTTGTTGCTCATGGGGTGAGGGTGATAATCCGTAGCTCACTGAGCGATGGCACGAGCACCGTTAGCCTCGACAGTCGGGCCTAAGAACGGGACATTCCGCACCCAAGTATTGCAGCAGTAGTACTCGGGAGTGTCAGCGGTCACTCAAACTGACCCACCCAGGGTCGAAATGAAGGGCTTCAAA
>JAHDYP010000137.1 GCA_023383055.1 Verrucomicrobiota bacterium
CTTTTGGGAATTACGTGGTTCCGCTCCAGATCGGGGCGCCGGACATGGCGTTTCCGCGGATCAACATGGCCAGCTACCAAAGCTATTTCCTGGGGGGGGTGGTGATGTTCGCGAGTTTCTTCATCCCGGGCGGGGCGGCCAAGTCGGGATGGACGTCGTATTCGCCATTGGCGACGCTGGCCGACCTGGGGCGGCACTGGGACGGGCAGACGTTTTGGCTGATTGGCATGGTGTTGCTGATCACCTCGTCGCTGCTCGGTTCGGTGAATTTCATTGCCACCATCATCCAGCTTCGGGCGAAGGGAATGACCTGGATGCGGTTGCCGTTTTTCGTCTGGGCGATGTTTGTGACGTCGTTCCTGTTGTTGCTGGCGTTTCCGCCGCTCGAGGCGGCGGGGATCATGCAGTTGATGGACAATCTGTTTGGCACGAGTTTCTTTTTGCCGACGGGTTTGGTGGTTGGCGGGGCGCAGTTGGAGCGGAGCGGCGGGGGGAGTCCGCTGTTATGGCAGCATTTATTTTGGTTTTTGGCGCATCCGGAGGTGTATGTGCTGATTTTGCCGGCGATCGGGATGGTGGGTGAGATCATCGCGACGAACACGCGCAAGCCGCTGTGGGGCTACCGCTCGCTGGTTTATTCGGTGCTGGGGATCGGGTTTCTCTCGTTCATCGTCTGGGCCCATCACATGTATCTGACCGGCATGGGCACGAAGATCGCCACGTTTTTCCAGACCACCACCATGATCATTTCGATCCCGTCGGTGATCATTTTGACCTGTCTGTTCATCTCGCTTTGGGGTGGTTCGATCCGTTTTAACACGCCCATGCTTTTTGCCCTGGCATTCTTGCCGATGTTCGGGATTGGCGGGCTGACCGGTTTGCCGCTGGGTTTCAATTACACCGATATCCAATTGCACGACACCTATTATGTGATCGCGCATTTTCATTACGTGGTGGCGCCGGGGACGATTTTCGCGATTTTTGCCGGAGTTTATCACTGGTATCCGAAGGCGACGGGGCGATACCTCAGTGAATTCTGGGGCAAGGTGCATTTCTGGCTGTCGCTGCTGTTCATGAACGGGGTGTTCATGCCGATGTTTGTGCAGGGTTTGTCGGGGATGCATCGTCGGACCTATGACGGCGGGGTGACCTATGCGGGGGCGGCGGATCCGTCCCTGGGGGTGGTGGGGTTGCCGGACTACGCGATCGATCTCCACCGGTGGATTTCGATGTCGGCTTTTGCGCTCGCGCTGGCCCAGGTGCCCTTTATTCTCAACTTCTTCCTCAGCCTGAAGCGAGGGCGGAAGGTGGAATCCGACAATCCGTGGCAGGCGACGACACTGGAATGGCAGACGCCGACGCCGCCGCCGCACGGCAATTTCACCAAGCCGATCCGGGTTTACCGGGGACCGTACGAGTACAGCGTGCCGGGGCGGGTGCGTGACTATGTGCCGCAGAGCGAGCCGGATCGGAGTTGAGGGACGCGCATGGACATACCGTACACAGTACAGCCGAGGGAAGACACGGGGTTATTCAACGCCAAGGTGGGGATCTGGTTGTTTCTGGCGTCGGAAGTGATGTTATTCGGGGCGTTGTTTTCCTCGTATATCCTGCTGCGGATCGGTTCGCCCGACTGGCTGTATGGGGAAGCAAAACATCTGAATATCCCAATCGGCACTTTCAACACGGCGGTGTTGATCACGTCGAGCATCACCATGGTCATGGCCTGGGCTTCGTTGAAGCTGCGGCAATTCGACAAGTACAAACTTTATCTCGGGCTGACGGTGCTGTTGGGATTGGTGTTCATGGTGGTGAAAGGGTTCGAGTATCGTGACAAGTTCCAGCACGGGCTCCTTCCGGCCACGCACACCTTTTACGCTATTTACTTCACGTTGACGGGGCTGCACGCCCTGCATGTCCTGGGCGGGATGGCGGTGAACGCTTACCTGTGGGGGCCGGGGTCGAAGATGTGGCGGACGGAACCGGAGCGGCTGACGAACCGCGTGGAAGTTTCGGGGTTGTTCTGGCATTTTGTGGACCTGGTTTGGATCTTTCTGTTTCCTGTGCTTTACTTGCTTTGATCGAATTATGGAGACGCACGACGCGGCCGTGTTCAAGCGGCATATTCGGCAATACATCGGTGTGTTCGTCGCCCTGCTGGTGGCCACGGTGCTGACCGTGGCGGTGTCCTATGTTCATTTTGGGGCTGAGGACAGTCATGTGGGCAATGTGACGGTGGCGATGATCATTGCGACGGTGAAAGCGGCGTTGGTGGCCGGGTTTTTCATGCACCTGGTCGCGGAGAAACGCTCGATCTACACGATGCTGGCGACCACCGGAGTGTTTTTTGTGGCGCTGATCGCGCTGACGGTATTTGCGTTCTACGATTCACCGGGCTCGCACGACGCCCTGAAGGGCGGGCGGGTGGCGACGGAGGCGGTGGCGCATGGGCATTAAGACATTCCATCTGCTGTTTGTGGCGTTGTCCCTGTTGCTCTGCTTGTTTGTGGGCGGCTGGGGAATCGCGGGCTGGCGGTCGGGTGGCACGGTGGGACAGTTGTGGTTTGGATGCGGTGGACTGGTGGCCGGGGTGGGGATGGTTGCCTACGGTCGTTATGTGTTCCGAAAACTGAGAGGAATGAGCTATCTGTGAAGCCGGCGACGAAGCGTATCGGAGTGAGGATGGCGGCCGTGCTGGCCGGTAGTTTGGGGGCGCTGTCAAGCGCGCAAGCCTGCGCGACCTGTTTCGGCGCCTCGGATTCCGCGATGGCCCAGGGGATGAACATGGGGATTATGAGTCTGCTTGGGGTGATTGGAACGGTGCTGCTGGGGGTGGTGGGTTTTTTTGGTTATTTGGCCTGGCGGGCGAACCGCTGGGAGGAATCCGAGAACGACGACCGGTTATCCGCGGCGGGCGATTCCGTGGCCTGAGACAGGATGAACAACGCATTCACCGAGTGGTTCAAGTATCAGTTTCTGCACCTGCCGATGCTGGCATCGGAGCATGGTGAGAACGTGGACAACCTGCTGATGTACGTGCACTGGCTGATGCTGGTGCTGCTGGTGGGCTGGTCGGCTTTCTTCATTTACACCATCATTCGGTTCCGGCAGTCCCGCAATCCCCGGGCGAATCGTGTCGGGGTCAAGAGTCATCTCTCGACCTACATGGAAGGGGGCGTGGCGCTGGTTGAGGCCGTATTGCTCCTGGCGTTTGCTGTGCCATTGTGGGCGCAGGTGGTGAGCAACCCGCCGGACGCTGAGAATTCGACGGTGATCCGGGTGATGGGACGGCAGTTTAACTCCGTTTGGGGTGGACCGGCAGGGGGATCCGAATGCGGTGGATGACGTGGTGGTGCAGGGGAACATTGTGGTGCCGGTGAACAAGGATGTGATTGTGCATCTGACGTCGCTGGATGTGATACACAGTTTCGCCGTCAAGAGCATGCGCGTCTGTCAGGACGCCATTCCCGGCATGACCATTCCCACCTGGTTCAAGCCGGTGAAAGAGGGGGAATACAAGATCACCTGCGCGCAATTGTGCGGCAATTCCCACTACGGCATGTTTGGGACCCTCAAGGTGGTTTCGCAGGCGGACTACGACCAATGGCTGGAGGAGCAATCGGCCAAGGCCCGATCCGCCTCGGCGGAACCGGTGGACTACGAGTAGCCGCGATCCGGCCTGGGGCGCTATGCGGATGGGAACGGTGGCGGCCCTGACGTGACACCGGGGTGTTGGCGTGGGATTGATGGATTTAGGATGCCAGAGGTAATGACAAAGGTACAATCCAGGGGATTGGGGATTTGGGGCCTGCTGGGCATAGGGCTCGTGATTCTGACGATCGGCCTGTTTGCGTTGCGCGCTCGATTGCAGCCGGAACCGCTGCCGGTGCTCGGACGGGTCGGCACCTTCGCCCTGACGAACCAGTTGGGACAACCGATTTCCGCCGAGGCATTGCGGGGGAACGTTTGGGTGGCCAACATCATATTCACGCGTTGTCCGGGGCCGTGTTTGCTCATGACCCGGAGCCTGGCGGCGCTGCAGTCGCGGTTGGCGGACCGTGACCGGGTGCGGTTGGTTTCGTTGACGGCTGATCCGGAGCACGACACGGTGGGGGTCATGCGAAGCTATGCGGAGGGCTTCGGAGCCGACGCGGAGAGGTGGCAGTTTCTTACCGGTTCGAAGGCGGAGTTGTATCGTTTGGCGATGAACGATCTGAAGCTGACGGCGGAGGAGACGGATCCGGCGCGGCGTGAGAATCTGAATGATCTGTTCATTCACAGCACCACGTTTGTTCTGGTGGACGCGGCCGGCCAGGTGCGCGGCTATTTTGATGGCACTGACGAGGCCGCACCGGAGCGGTTGCGGGGGGCGATCCGGCGGCTGCAACGCGAGCACTGAACGATGACCCTGGCGGATCTACCGGCCTTGAACGCGACGCTGAACGGGGTGAGCGCCGTGCTGTTGGGAATGGGGTATTATTTCATCCGGCGGGGGCGGTCCAGGGCGCATCGGAACTGCATGATTGGCGCGGTGGTGACGTCGACGTTGTTTCTGACGAGTTACCTGTATTACCACGCGAATGTGGAGGCGGTGACGCGGTTTGTGAATCCGGCGGGATTTCGCCCGGTTTACCTGTCGATCCTGATTTCGCACACCCTGCTGGCGGCGGTTTTGTTGCCGCTGGTTTTGATCGCCTTGTATCGGGCGGCTCGCGGACAGTTCGAGCGGCATCGCCGGGTTGCGCGTTGGGCGTGGCCGGTGTGGATCTATGTGTCGGTGACGGGGGTGTTCATTTACCTGCTCTTGTATCAGATATTTCCCCAGCGTTGACCGGAGCGGGCAGGGAAGTCCGGAGCGCCTGTTCGCGTTCCCAGAGCGTGGGATGCGAATAATGGAACCAGCTGTAAGCCGGGTGCGGGGTGAGATTGGCCAGGTTGCGCTCCGTGAGTTTGCGCAGCGCTTTCACGAGCGGTTGGGACGAGCCAACGGCTTGGGCGGCGAAGCGGTCGGCCTGGTGCTCGAAACGGCGGGATCGCCAATTGGCCAGGGGTGAAAGCCAGAAGGAGAGCGCACCGCCGAAGACGAGGGTGAGGAGTAGCAGGGGCCCAATGCCGGTCGCCGAAAAACCGAAAGCGGCGAGGAACCAGGGCTGGTCAGCGAGTTTGCCGAAGAGAAAGAAAAGGGCGAACGAGGTCAGGGCGGAGGCGGCGAGCATGCGGGGGACGTGTCCGAGGCGGTAATGACCGATTTCGTGGGCCAGGATCGCTTCGAGTTCATCGTTGCTGAACTGGGAGACGAGGGTGTCGTAAAGCACGATGCGACGGTACCGGCCGATTCCAGTGAAGAAGGCATTCGAGTGACGTGAACGGCGGCTGCCGTCCATGACCAGAATATCGTGGTGGTGGAAGCGGGTTTGGCGGGCCAGGCGTTCGAGTCGCTCGCGCAGGCTGCCTTGCGGGAGGGGGGTGAACCGGTTGAACCAGGGCAGGATGACGACCGGGGCGACGAACATCAGGAGCAGTTGGAAGCCGAGGAAGGTGAGCCAGGCGTAGACCCACCAGGCCGGTCCGGCGACGGCGGGGAGGCTTGTGACCAGCCAGACCAGCGGATAACCGAGCAACAGGCTGAGGCAGATTCCCTTGCAATGGTCCAGCCACCACGTGCGGGGCGTCGTGGTGTTGAAGCCGAAGCGTTCCTCGATTCTGAACTGCGCCGCCCAGTCGAAGGGCAATCGGGTGAAGGACAAGAGTAGCGGGAGGGCGACGACGATCAGGGCGATGCTGGCTGATGAGTGTCCGAGGAGGTCGATGGCCCGGTGGAAGGTGGCTGGCAGGAGGCCGGTGAGCAGCACGACCACCAGGAGGCCGCTGGTGTAAGTGCTTTCGAGTTGACCGAACTGGCTTCGGGCGAGGGTGTAGCGGACCGATTTCTCGTAGGTCGCGGCGTCCACCAGGTCCCGGAAAGGGGCGGGCACTTCGCCGGCGTGCGCCAGGGCGGCGCGTTCGTTCAACCGGTCGAGGACCAGTTCGATGATCCAGCGCAGCAGCAGGAGGGCGAGCAGGCCGGGCAGGAGCCAGGGTGCCGATGAGGCGAGATTGGCCATGGCTACCGCCAGGTGTAGGTGGAAACCGAATGCGGGGGCAACTGGTCTGCCAGGAGCAGGGAACGAAAGGCCGCCGCGACTGGGAGAGTGCGGCTGGTTGGGTTGGCGAGCACGAGGACGAATCCGCCATCCGGCTTGGCGAAGGCCAGATGCGCGGGATGCCGGGGACCGGTCGAGGCGAGCCGGCGGGCGCCGCGCGGGATGAACTTCATGAACTGGCCGTACATGTAGTAGTCGAAATTGTAGCGGACCGAATTGTCGTCGAGACGTTCGATGGGGGTGGCGCTGGCGTTGTGTGGGCCGTTGTTGGGCTTGCGATGTTCGTCGAGCATGAAGACCCAGGCGTTGTAGGAGCGCGCCTGGTGACGGAGAATATCGATGATCTGGACGGCGCCACGGGTGCCGAAGGTTGAGCCTTCGGTGAAGTAGACGGATTTGTCGGGGAATTCCAACTGGAGGGTGGATTGGGCCTCGACTTTGCCTTCGTAGAGGTGAAAGGCGGTGCCGTCCACGTAACGATTGGCGACGGTATCGCGCAGGATCGTGCGTGGAAAATCAAGGAGGTTCCAATTGTGATCCCAGCACCAGATCCGGGTGTTGATCTTTTCATTTTCGAAGAGGGGTCCGAGGTGGTCGCGAATGAAGACGAGCTGATCCTCGGCAGTCCAGCGGCAGGTGGGGTAATCGGGGTTGGGGAAGTCGGGTTCGTTTTGGACGGTGAGCGCGTGGATGGGCACGCCTTCCTGGGCGTAGGCCTGGATGAAGCTGAGGAGGTATCGCGCATAGGCGCCGTACCATTCGCGTTTGAGCTGGCCGGCGAGGAGCGAGCCATTGGTTTTCATCCAGGCGGGCGGGCTCCAAGGGGAGGCGTAGAGCAGCAAGTCGGGGTTTAGTTCGCGAGCGGCTTTGATGGTGGGCAGAACATAGGCGCGGTCGCGCTCGATCGAGAACCGCCGCAGTTCCGGGTCGGTCTCGCCAGGAGGCAGATCGTTGTAGGTGTACCACGGATCGCCTGTGAAATCCGAGGTGCCGATGCAGACCCGCATGAGATTCATGCCGATGCCAAGCTCGGGATGAAAGAGGCGCTGCATCGTCTCCGCCCGGGTGGCGGGGTCGAGCCGGCTTAAGTTATAGCAGGAAGCATGATCGAAAGAGATGCCGAGCCCGAGGATATCCTGGTAGGCACGGGCAGGGTCGATCTCCACGCGGACGTGGCGGCGGTCCCGGTCGTCCGGCGTGGTCCAGGGAATGGCCGGATCGGGGGTGAGTTGCCAGCGGCCGTCCTCGGAGCTCCGCCAGACTGAGGCGGAGTCGGCGCCAATGAGGGGTAGGATCGAGACCAGCAGCGCGAGGAGGGCGGAGCCGGTTTTTGGTGGCATCGTTGTGTCAGAGGCCATTCGAAGCGGCGCGTTGCCTGGACCGGGACGCAAACTTGATCGTGGATTCTGTCGGGAACAGGCGGTAGGGATCGAGGATGCGGCTGAATGCACGACGGAGTTTTTCCACCAGAGCGCGTTTTGGACAAGCCGTTTGTTGGGATCCAGGGCGGAAGCCGGAGTGGGTGGTTGGCCTGGGGCGCGCATCGGGCAGGGATGGTGTGGGCGGAGCGGTTTGCGGAAGGCCGAAGGGGTGGTACAAGGGGGTGACGAAAAAGTAATTGTGTGGGAAGGAATAGAACCGACATTGTGCGGCATTGAGAAAGGAATTGAATGATGACCATGATGACGATGGTGGTGATTGGGGGACTGCTGGGGTTGGTGTTATTGGTGGGTGTGGTGGTGGTGACGATCTACAACCGTCTCGTCGGATTGCGCAACCGGTTCAAGAACGCCTTCGCGCAGATTGAGGTTCAACTCAAGCGGCGCTACGACCTCATTCCGAATCTCGTCGAGACAGCCAAGGGTTACCTGAAGCATGAGCGCGGGACGCTAGAGGCGGTGATCACAGCCCGGAACGCCGCCGCCGCGGCCAGCACGCGGGCGGCGCAGGATCCGGGCGATGCCGGCGCCGTTAAAGCGTTGAGCGGAGCTGAGAATGTCCTCGCCGGAACCTTAAGCCGGCTTTTTGCCCTTGCCGAGGCCTATCCGGATCTGAAGGCGAATCAGACCATGGCGGGGTTGATGGAGGAGTTGACCAGCACGGAGAACAAGGTGGCGTTTGCGCGGCAGGCCTATAACGACGCGGTCATGACCTACAATACGGGGCGGGAGACTTTCCCGAGCAACCTGGTGGCCGGGGTCTTCAATTTCAACCCGGCGGAATTGTTTGTCATCGAGAATCCGGAGGAGCGCGAGGCGCCGAAGGTGTCGTTTGCGTAGCCATGGATTTCTTCGAACGACAAGACCGGGCTCGGCGGGTGACGGGTCGGCTGATCGTTTATTTCGGATCTGCGGTGGTGCTCATTGCGTTGTCGGTTTATCTGGTCTTGGCCCTGGTCTTCCTGCAGGAAGGGCGGCACGACGGGTCGGTGCGGCTGTGGGAGCCTGGATTGTTCGCGGGGGCGGTATTGGGCACGCTGACGGTCATTGGCCTGGGGAGCCTGGCGAAGATTCTGGAGCTTTCGAGGGGGGGAGCGACGGTGGCGATCGCGCTGGGAGGCAGGCCGCTGGACACGCAGTCCCGGGATCCGGACGAGCGCAGGTTGTTGAATGTGGTTGAGGAGATGGCGATTGCCTCGGGGGTGCCGGTTCCTGAAGTTTACCTGCTCGAACGCGAGGGCGGGATCAATGCATTTGCCGCGGGGTATGCGCCGCGGGACGCGGTGATTGGGGTGACGCGGGGTTGTCTGAGGTTGCTGGGGCGGGATGAGCTGCAAGGGGTGATCGCCCATGAGTTCAGCCATATTCTTAACGGGGACATGCGATTGAACCTGCGGTTGATCGGGTTGTTGAATGGGATTCTCTGTTTGGCGTTGATCGGGCGGGTGATGTTGCGAATGTCCGGGGGCCGCGGTTCGGGGCGCAAAGGAGGCAATCCACTGCCCTTGATCGGCCTGGTGCTCCTGGTTTTCGGGGCGGTTGGACTGCTCTTTGGCCGGTTGATCAAGAGCGCGGTGTCACGCCAGCGGGAATTGCTGGCCGACGCGGCGGCAGTCCAGTTCACGCGAAACCCGGATGGATTGCTGGGGGCATTGAAGAAAATCGGCGGGCTGGCACAGGGCTCGGATGTGTCGGCTCCGCGAGCCGAGGAGGCGAGTCATCTTTTCTTCGGGAATGCGCTATCCGGGCAGCGGTTGAGCTGGTTTGCGACGCATCCGCCGTTGCTGGAGCGGATCCGAGTGTGGGAGCCGGCCTTCGACGGGGTCTATCCGGTGACGCGGGCCGAGCCACCACGGGATTCGAAAGCCACTGCCGCGAGCCCCCGGGCGTCAGGGGTGGAACGTTTGCCCCCGCTTCTTCGGGGTGCGGCGGCGACAGTCGCGGTAAGCGGGGTGCTGGCGCAGGCGGGGCAGCCGACCATCGACCATCTTGCTTATGCCAGGGCGCTGGTAGCCGGGTTGCCGCGGGAGTTGCGCGAGGCCACGGATGAACCGATGGCGGCGACAGCCTTGGTCTACGCGCTGATGCTGAGCGGCGAGCCGGAGCGGCGGGAAGCACAGATGGAATTGTTGGGGAAGCTGGGAATGGAGCCGGTTCTGTTTGAAGTCAGGCGGTTGATGGGACAGGTGGAATCCATTGGTGCGCCGGTTCGTTTGCCCGTGATCGAGCTCTGTCTGCCCGCCCTGCGCCGGATGTCGCCAGGACAGTTTGCCGAGTTCGAACGCGCGATCGGGGAACTCGTCACCGCGGATGGGCAGATCGAGATCCACGAATATGCCTTGCGGCACATGGTGCGGCGCCACCTCGAGCCGCAGTTCCGGGCGGTTCGTCGGCCGGTCGTTCAGTACTATGTGATGAAGCCGCTCCTGCCCGATCTGGTGTCGGTGCTGTCCGTGCTGGCGCACGCGGGCCACGAGACGCCGGAGACGGTGACGGCGGCTTTTGCCGTCGGCATGCGGGAGGTGGAAACCCGGGGAATGGAATTGCGGCCCACGGAGTTGGCACACGCAAATCTCGCGGAATTGGATGCGGCTTTGGGGCGCATGGTTGAGGCGGCGCCGACGGTGAAGCGGCAGCTGCTGCGCGCGTGCGCCGCCACAGTGTCTGCCGATGGCCGGCTGGAGACGCGTGAAGCGGAGTTGTTGCGGGCGATTGCGGACGCTTTGGATTGCCCAGTGCCGCCGTTCCTGGCGCTGCAGTGAAGCGAGCGGGATGGCTGGTCAGTTGGGCAGGATCAGTGAGTATTTGAGGGCGGCCCGGACGATTTCCGATTGCGGGCGATTCATGAGTTCGGCGATCTCGTGGCGTCCCTTGCCTTGAGCGGCGAGCGTCACAAACAACGCGAGATCGTCCTTGGTCCAAGGGTCCGAGGTGGCATAAGAGTCGGCGCAGAGTTCCATAAGTAATATGCGTTCAGGCGCATGTGTAAGATGAGCAGCCTGTGTGCCCTCGGATGTCGTGGCATGAATTAGCGGCAGCGAACGAGGGCTGGGTTCGGGTCTTCAAAAAAGGTGTCGTGTCTTCAACGAGTGTCGGTTAGGATGGCCCCAGTATTTCCCGCGGACCGGCGTGTGCCGTGAGCCAACCGGGAACAGATCACACACTGACAAAGCACCCATGAAAACCAAGAAGTTGTTCGTAGTCCTCGCGGCTTGCCTTCTGACCTGGACCAGCCAGGCGCAACAGACGCTTTCGGATCTCGTCCAAGAAGCCAACGCCGGCTGGATGATGGGATCCTGGAAAGCCACCACCGATGAGGGTGGCACGTTCACCCTGGGATTCTCCTGGGACCTGGACAAGCATGTGATCGTGCTTCACGGCAAAGGGGACGATATGGAGTTCAAAGGTTACTCGGTTCTTGAACCTGGTAGCGCGGAAGTGACCTATATCGGCTTCGACGCGCGTGGTGCTGTCAGCAAAGGGAAGTGGGGAATGGAGGACAATGAACTGGTGTTGCGGGTGGAGAGTCGGACCGACCGGGGCACCTGGAAGATGGCTGCCGTATTCACCGCGGCGTCCGGTGGCGGACTCAACCTGAGGCTGCATCGTCTCGATGACTGGGGCGGCCTGATTACCCCGGAACAGACGCTGCTGCGGTTCAAAAAGTCTTAGGGGTCTGTGCATAAATAAGCTCGGTATACGAAGGCGGCATTCTATCACCTAAGCAGTCGTTTCCGCCAACGCGAGGATTCTGCTGCTCCTTGTGATGAGGCTTCTGCCAGCCGCTTTCCTGAACACGCTATCCCTGGTTCATCAGGCTGTGAATATGCGAGAATAACGCTTGCCGTCTGGCGAATAGGCGTTATTCTCGCATTACGAGACCGATCCGCTTCGTCCTCCAGCCGCTCCTGGACCTCATTCATCGACTCCGCGCCGTCACCATGCCCGAGATGAAGGCCGCCCTGGGCACCCAGGCCGATGCCACCGTGTTCCGCAAGCTCGCCACCGTGTCCTACCAAACCAGCTACTCCCATCGGGGCGGGTTCTACACCTTGACCTCCATCCCCCGGTTCGACACGCACGGCCTGTGGTGCTGTCGGGGCGCGTGGTTTTCCCGCCACGGCACCTTGCTGGAGACCGCCACCATTTCGGTCGAGTCGGCGCCCGCGGGGTATCTGGTCGGGGAGTTGGAGAGGGTGCTGCAGGTTCCGGCCAAGGATGCCTTGCGCCAGTTGGTTCAAGCCGGGCGTTTGCATCGCGAGAGTTATCGCGGGCTCTACCTCTACCTGGCCAGGGATCGATCCCGATGCCAGGAACAGTGGGCGGCCCGTCAGGCTCAGGAGCCGAGCCTGGATTCGCACCAGGAGGAGTATCGCGCGGCCCGCGTGCTCTTCTACAGTCTGCTGGATGAACAGCAACGTCGACTCTACGCCGGACTGGAAAGTCTCAAGCAGGGCCACGGCGGAGACCGTCAACTGGCCCAGGCCTTGGGTCTGGACGAGGATTCCGTGGCGCGCGGTCGTCGGGAGTTGCTGTCCCGCGAGGTTCAGCCCGACCGGGTCCGTCGTGCGGGAGGCGGGCGGCCGCGGGCCGAAAAAAAACGCCCGATATCTTGAGCCGTCTGGGCCACTTGCTTCAAGAGGACACGGCGGGCGACCCCGACCGGGCGGCGCGGGCTCTGGACGGGCAAGCGGCTTCGACAAATCACGCTCGAGTTGCGTGGGTTGGGTGTTGCGGTTTGCGGTCAGCCCTAACACCGTGCGACGACTGCTCGGCCAACTGGGCTACGCCTTGCACGCCAACGCCAAATCGATCTCGGTCAGCTCCCCGCACCGCGATGAACAGTTCGGTTGCATCGCCCGGCAGAAGACGCGCTTTCTGCGCGCAGGCTTGCCGATCATCAGCGTCGACACCAAGAAAAAGGAATTGGTGGGTAACTTCAAGAACCTCGGACGGGTGGGGGCTCCCAACCGGTGCCGGTCAGCGATCATGACTTCCGATCCCAGGCCATCGGGATGGCCAATCCCGGCATCTTCGACCCGATCGCCAACCGCGGGGCCGTCTTTGTGGGAACCGCCCATGACACCCCCGCCTTTGCGGCCGGCAACATTGCCCGATGGTGGCGACAAGGGGGGCGACTGACCCTATCCCCACGCCACCGAACTGCTCATCCTGGCCGACAGTGGGGGCAGCAACGGGGCGCGGGTGCGGGCCTGGAAGTATGAACTGCAGCGACAGGTCGTGGAACCTTTCGACCTTTCGATCAGCGTCTGCCATTATCCCACCGGAGCCTCCAAATGGAATCCCATTGAGCATCGCCTCTTCAGCGAGATCAGCAAACACTGGGCAGGTCAACCCCCGGACAGTTACCCGACAATCCTGCAACTGATCAGTCGAACCACTACCCAAACCGGCCTGCGAGTCAGCGCCACCCTCATCACGAAACACTACGAGACCGGTCAGAAGATTTCAGATCAACAGATGCGCGACATCAGGATCCAGAAACATGCGACTCTCACCGAGTGGAACTAAACGATCCATCCACAGGAAAACCGGAATTAGTTTTTGCACGCGGCCTAAGAAGTCGCACCGCCAGATCTCCCGCGCGCCAGTGTCGAAATAGAGCGTCGAATTGATAATGGGCGACGGGTAGGATGTGCGGCGGAGGCGCATGGTGATCTCCAATAAGGAGGATGAGGCAATGAAGACGCAACGATACCATCTGGAGGAACGGCTGTTGGATTTCGCAACGCAGACCATCAAACTGATCGACTCGCCGGGCAAGGTCGATGCGGTGCTGGCGGAAGCCCTCGAATTGGTCCGCATCTTCGTCAAGAGCATTCAGACGGCGCTGGCCGGTGGTTCGCCTTCCGACCGGTGAGATTGCATTCCGCCGGACGTTCGGCGTTCGACGTTCGGCGTTTGTAACATTCTATTCCCCATCCGTCAGGTATTGGGTGTATGAATTCGCCTATGACCTCCGGCCGCTGCCCGACCTGCGGGGCCGAACTCCCTGAAAATGCGCCGCAAGGGCTCTGTCCCAAGTGCCTTTTGGTAGGCGTCGCCGCCCCCACCCAGGCCGGTCCAACCTCCGAGCAACGTCCCGTCCCGCCGGCACTCGAAGCCGTGCGCGCGGCCTTTCCGCAGCTCGAGATCCTGGAACTGATCGGGCAGGGGGGCATGGGCGCGGTGTTCAAGGCGCGCCAGCCGAAGCTGAACCGGTTCGTCGCCCTCAAGATCCTGCCGGAATCGATGGCGCGTGACCCGACCTTTGCCGAGCGTCTCGCGCGCGAAGGCCAGTTGCTCGCGCGGCTCACCCATCCGAATGTGGTCACCGTTCACGATTTCGGGTCCGCCAACGGTTTCTTTTATCTCCTCATGGAATATGTGGACGGCGTGAATCTGCGCCAGGCGATGCAGGCGGGCCGGTTCACCGCCGAGCAGGCCCTGGCCATTGTGCCGATGATCTGCGAAGCCCTCCAATATGCCCACGACGAAGGCGTGCTCCATCGCGACATCAAACCCGAAAACATCCTGCTCGATACCAAGGGCCGGGTGAAACTCGTCGACTTTGGGATCGCCAAACTCGCCGGACGCGACGAACCGTATGCTCTCGGATCGAACTCTGGCGCGCCCGCGGACATTGCCCTGACCCAATCCGGCAGCGCCCTGGGCACGCCGAGTTATATGGCGCCCGAACAGTGTTCCAGCCCGTCGACCGTCGATCAACGCGCGGATATTTATTCCCTGGGTGTGGTTTTCTACGAAATGCTGACGGGCGAATTGCCAACCGGGAACTTCGCCCGGCCTTCCAGCAGGACGCCCATGGATCCGCGAGTGGATGATGTGGTATTGCGTGCGATGGCGCGGCAAAGGGAGCATCGCTACCGCACCGCCACCGAGGTTCGCACCTGTGTCGAGTCCATCACCGCCAGTCAGACGTCCACGTTCAAACCGCGTCCCGACATCCCCGCCGCCGCTCACGTATACCCGATCCCAATCTGCCGGACCCTCAAAAACGCACTGACGCTCGGGCTGGGGCTCTTGTTCGTCCTCATGGCGGTTGAGCTCCGGTTCCTTCCCTCACATCTTTACCGACAAATCTCCGGCGTTCTCCATGGCGACTGGCTGCAAGCCCTCATCGCGCTGGTCGGGTTTGCCGGCATCGGGTGGCTCACACTCCAAATCTGGCGACGCCGCGCTTGGTTCACTGAGCCTTTTCGACCGCTGTTTCATCCGACGGTTGGGTCTGGTCCCGGATTGACGGGGCCCGGCGACTCGACTTGGGACCCTTGGCCGCCATTGGCCTGGATGGGTGTCATTGGAGGCTTGGCGGTCAATGCGATTTGGATGCTGTGCGGGAGCGTTCTAATGGTGGCTCAGTTGATGCGAACTCCGCAGGATTTTCCTCACTCCGCTGGAATGAAGCTGCTCTTCTTTGTTGATGTCGTCCTCTCCCCAGTTCCGCTGCTGATTCTGCTGGCGGCTATTCTCGTGCGACGCGAAGTTCGACGGCCCGGCATGCCGATTCCTCCCGGTTCAGCTCCAGCATTGATGTCGCGCGTCTCCCTGCTGACCGTTGCATTCGCGCTCGTGACGTCTCTACCGAGCGCGATTAGGTTTTTAGCATCAGGCGCCATGGTTTTCACCTCGGTGAGCTACGGCGAATTCGTGGTTGTCCTCGCGTTGGCCCTGGTGACTCGCAGCCGAATCTGGCGGGCCATCGCTCTGGCTATTCTGGTTGTGGTCCTGGCGACCAGTGTGAAGCACTTGAGCTACTTCCTCCTTTACGCCCCGTGGGAGCAATGGCCTGCGGAATGGGCACACCCCTTAAGCCAATCCACTGCCATGTTCATCGATGTCGGCGGTCAACTGCTCGGTCTGCTTTGTTGCGCCACGGGGTTGGTCGCTCTGCTGTCACGGGGCGCAAGGACGGCATTTGGTCTTCCGCCCCGAGGCAGTCGCCGCTCGGATCCATCGGTGGCGCGTGCCAGCGCATGACACACTTGTTTCTAACCACGCAATGGACTCGGGTGCTGGCCGCCCGGGGCGACACCCCGGAATCACGCCAGGCGTTGAGCGAACTTTGCGCGGCCTATTACGGACCCGTCGTGGCTTTCGTGAGCCGGTCCACGCGCAACGAGGAGCAAGCGTGCGATCTCGCCCACGAGTTTTTTGCGACGATCCTGAGTCGGCAGGGCCTCGACGGGGCCGATCCTCAACGCGGCCGGTTTCGCACTTACCTGCTGGGGGCGGTCAAACATTTCCTGGCCAATCAACGCGCCGCGGCGTCCTGTGAAAAGCGGGGAGCGCAAGCCGTCCACGAACCGATCATGCCGGGGACGGACACTTCGCCAGGCCGGGAAATTCCGGACCCGGGCGCATTGCCTGCGGACGAGTTGTTCGACCGGGAATGGGCGCTGAACGTTCTGGATCGTGCGTTGGCAGTGCTGGAGCACGACGCGGTGTCGGCGGGCACGGGGTCGCAGTTCCAGTCACTGAAACCGTGGCTGACTGGAGATCGGCCCGACCTTGCGCAGGCCGAGGCCGCCCGGATGCTCGGAATGAGTGAGGGGGCGGTGCGCGTGGCCATTTACCGACTGCGCAGACGATTCCGGGAACTGGTCAAATCCGAGATCGGCCAAACCGTCGACCGAATGACCACCGTGGACGAAGAACTCCGTCACTTGATCGAGGTGCTCTCGCATCCGCAGTCACCCGGGCGCTGAATTATCCCACCCAGGGGCCAGATCCGTTTAAACGCGAATTGCCGGTGCAGGAAAGCATGGCTGCACGCCGCGGGCGCCGTGGTTGTGTCGATTAAGCGGCTCTGATACCCCTGGCACACGGGAAGATCTGACCTCACGAGATTGCCGTGTTGTCGGCAAAGAGAAACGCAGTCCCAATTCCTGCTCTTGATCCTGCTCTTGCTCTTGCTCTGCCGTGGGGTTGAAGAGCAAGAGCATGATCAAGAGCAAGAGGGTGGAAACTGAATCTGCGACTGTTGTCTTTGCGAGCATGCCCCTTTGCTAAGGTCCGAAGATAGAGTGACAGGTTTACTGGTGATCCTCCTTGGAGGGATGGAATTCGAGTGGAGCGAGGTGGGTTGCAACTTCCTGCTAACGATAAAGTATGGACCGACTGGGCGGATAGCAGCTGGAATTCGCCGAAAACAGGGGGAGAAGAGAGCGGGAGAAACTGCGGTGGGGATCAGGAGTGGTCGATAGCGCGAAAAGAAAGGGGCAAAACGAGATAACTATTGACCCAAGTGGGGTGAAGTGTATAGATGTGGGCCGTCGTGGGGTAAAAGGGTGGCATAAGCCCTTTTGCCGTAGCCCATGCAACCAAACGATTCCAACGAGCCGATTTATTACAGTTCGTGCTACCGGCATGGGGTGGACGAAAAGCGTCGTGTTCAGATTCCGGCGAAGTGGCGGCCGTCTAAGCCGGAAGTGCTTACGTTGGTTTTGTGGCCTAAGGGGACGACGCCTGAGGCCTGTCTTTTGGTATTGCCGCCGGCCGAGTGGCACGACCTGGTGCAGAAGCTCAAGGGGATGTCATTTGCTGATCCGAAGGCGCAGGCGTTAAGGCATTTGCTGGGGACGAAATCGGACCGGGTGACGTTGGATAAAGGGGGGCGGATATGTTTGCCGGAGGGGATGGCGAAGGCGGCGGCGATCGGTGAGGAGGCGATGTTGGTTGGCATGGTGGACCGTTTCGAGATCTGGAATCCGGAGCGGTATGAGGCGGCGGGCGCGGTGGATGATCAACTGTTGCCGGAGGCGTTCAAACTGATCTGAGGCTTATGAGTTTGATGCGGTTGTTGAGCGTGAGTCGGAGCTTCTGTTCGAGTGTGCCGGAGATGGGCCGGTACAAACTCTCGAGGCGCGGTGCGCTGCCGGATTTTGGGCGACCGGGTGACGGTGGGCAATCGCCGCAGCGGGCTTCGCAAGGGGAATTGGCGATGGGGAGCCCGGCGCGCGGCGTGGAGGAGACCGGGCAGGGGACGCTGGGTTTGGGCCAGGTCGCAGCCGGCGCCGGAGTGGCTGGGAACGGGAAGGGAAAGGTCACGGCGTCAGGAGGACTGCCGGTTCACGGGGCGCAGGCGGCTCCAGGAGGGGTGGAGGCGAGGGGAGGCTGGGTGGGGAGATGGGCGGCATGGCTGGCGTTGAAATCGAGCGCCTGGTCGCGGCCCAAGTCGCGGCGAAGGCCGAAGCGCGGGCCGGTGCAGACGGCATTTCAGCTGGAGACCGTGCGGGTGGTGAGGAACGACCTGACCGAGGCTGATTTGGAGTTGGTGGTGATGAAGGCGAAGCGGGGTGGGGAGGCGGATGGGACGGGAGCGAAGCCATCGGGGGGAGTGGCGCAGCGGCCGTTGGCGCGGCTGGCGACGAGGCTGTTCACGTCGGGACGAGCTGGATGAAGCGAATGGGGTTGGGAGAGCGCGGGAGCGATGGGCGGCTATGTTCATCGGTCGGTGATGTTGGAGGAAGTGGTGGCGGCTTTGGGGCCGCGACCCGGCGGGCGGTATTTGGATGCGACTTTGGGTGGTGGCGGTCATGCGGAAGCGATTCTGGAAGCAAGCAGTCCGTCGGGATGGCTGTACGGCATGGACCGGGATGAGGTGGCGGTGGCGGCGGCGGGCGAGCGATTAGCGCGGTTTGCCGGGCGGTTTGAGTTGCGGCAGGGGAGTTTTGCGGAGCTGGGCGACTGGATTGCGGCCGGCAGTTGCGACGGGGTGTTGTTTGATCTTGGGGTGAGTTCGCCTCAGCTGGATTGGGCGGAGCGCGGGTTCAGTTTTCAGCAGGACGGTCCGTTGGACATGCGGATGGATCGTCGGCAGCGGCTGACGGCGGCGGATTTGGTGAACGAAGCGAGCCGGGATGAGCTCGCGCGGATATTTCTCGGGTTGGGAGAGGAACACGAGGCGAAGCGGCTGGCGCGGGCGATCGACGGGGAACGGTTGAAGCAACGGTTCGAGACGACGCGCCAGCTGGCTTCGTTGATTGAGCGGGTGAAACCACGTCGGGGGGCACGGGTGCATCCGGCGACGAAGGTGTTTCAGGCGTTGCGGATGGCGGTGAACGATGAGCTGGGGGCGTTGCGCGCGGGATTGGCGGCGGCGCTCGAGGCCGTGAAGCCCGGGGGGCGGATCGCGGTGATCACGTTCCATTCAGTCGAGGATCGGGTGGTGAAGGAATTCGGGAAGGTGCAGGCCCGGGAGTATGACTATGCGGGCGAGGTGGATGTGCCGGAGCTGAGGCGGCCGCGGGCGGCGCGTCTTCGCTGGGTCGAGCGGAAGGCGCTGGTGGCGGGTGTGGCGGAGCTGGCGGACAATCCGCGGTCGCGGAGCGCGCGGCTGCGGGTGATGGAGCGGTTGATTTGAATTCGAGCGCGGGCCGGGGCGGGTCCCGAGGGCCTGTCGGTGACTGGACGCGAGGTGGCAAGAAACGGAGAGCGAGAGATGGCGAGGAATCGCAATAGCCAATCGGCCGAGCTGCGTTTTGGGCCGGCCCTGAAGGCCCTGTTGATCTGCTTTTTCATTGGCGGGGCGGGCATTGGATACGTTCACCAGAAGAACCTGTTGAACGAACTCGGCGACGAGATCAAGAGGCTCGAGCGCGAGCGTGACGAATTGCAGGTGGGCAACGACGCGAAGGAACGTCAGCGCTGGGGGTTGAATTCGCAGCGGATGCTCCAGCAACGGGTCGAGGAGTTGGGGTTGAACCTGCGGCTGCCGAGTCCGAGCCAGATTGTGGTGGTGGTGGACGAGCCGCTGGGGAAGATGGCGCCGGCGAGACCTCCCGGGCGCACGGAGGGAGGATCGCCGCTGGCGCGGGGTTTTAATCCGGAGCTGGAGGAACCATGACGGAACAAGCCATGCGCAGCGGGACCCATATCCTACCGCACCAATACCGGCGGCTATGGATGTTTGCGATGTTGTTGGTGGCGGCCTTTGGCGGGCTGGGGTACCGGTTGGTCGACGTGCAGGTGCTGCAACACGAGGAGTTGCTCAAGGAGGCCTCGCGGCGGCAGAAGCGGACCGAGGAACAGTCGTCACGCCGCGGGCCGATCCTCGATGTGCGGGGCCAGGTGCTGGCGACGAGTATCCCGGTCAAGACGGTATGCGCCGATCCCAGGCTGGTGGGACCGGAGCGGGAGGCGCTGGCGCGGGCGTTGG
>JAHDYP010000138.1:0-11818 GCA_023383055.1 Verrucomicrobiota bacterium
CGATCTACAACCAGAAGACGAGCGAATTCGAGTTTCACGAGGGGCCGGTATTCACCAACATTCTGCTGGCCGATGAAATCAACCGGGCCTCGCCGCGGACGCAATCGGCGCTGCTGGAGGCGATGGCGGAAGGACAAGTGAGCGTGGAAGGCGAGCGGCGCGGCCTGCCGGAGCTGTTTTTTGTCATCGCGACACAGAATCCGGTCGAGTTCCGGGGGACGTATCCACTCCCCGAAGCGCAGATGGACCGGTTTGCGATGCAATTGGCCCTCGGCTATCTGACGGCGGAGGAGGAGGCGGTGATGCTGGCCGCGCAGGTGCGGGAGCATCCGCTGGACCGGATGACGCCGTGCGTGACGATGGCGGAGGTGGTCGCGTTGCGTCGGGCGGCGCAGGAGATCAGGGTGAGCGATGAGATGCGGCGCTACATGGTGGAGTTGGTGGCGGGCACGAGGAAGACGGTGGGCGTTCGTCTGGGGGCGAGTCCCCGGGGATCGCTGGCCTTGATGAGGGCGAGCCAGGCGCTGGCGTTGTTTGACGGGCTGGAATGTGTCACGCCGGATCAGATCCAGGAGGTGGCGGTGGCCGTGCTGGCGCACCGACTGGTGTTGGATCCACAGGCGCAGTATTCGGGACAGAGCCAGCGGAGCATTGTGGAGGAGATGTTACGGCAGGTGGCGGTGCCGGTGTGAAACGTGAAACGTGAAACGTGAGGTGTGAAACGTGAGGCGTGAGGCGTGAGGCGTGAGGGTGGGTGATGATCCGGTGGTTACACTGGTTTTACCTGAGGGGACAGCGGGTCTCCGGTTGGTTCCGACGGCGGTTCACGCCGGCGGGTAAGTTTGTATTGGTGGGTTTGGCGTTGACGTCGAGCGCGTCGGATCCGGAGCAGACGATGGGCCTGCAGGTTTTTCTCGCGTTGTCGCTCCTGCTGGGGCTGGCGCTGGTGATGGCGCCGTTTTTCCGGGTGCGATTTGCCGTGAAACGGCAGGTGCCGCGGTTCGTGACCATGGGCGATCCGTTCCAGGTGCGGGTGCGGGTCGAGAATCTGTCGGGGCGTCCTCAACGAGGTCTGCAGTATCTGGAGGAATTGCGCGATCCACCTGTGACAATGTCCGAATTCGCGGCGCGCCTGCGACCGGGCCGTGAGAACCGGAGTTTTCGAATGGGTGGTCCGTTGCCACCGATCCGGCAGGCGAGAACGCGGCCGGAGCGGCTGCCGCTGATCCCGGCGCGGGGGGTGGCGGAGACGGTGTCCGAGGTGACGGCTTACCGGCGAGGGCCGCTGGTGCTGGCGGGAGGGATTCTGGCGCGCACGGATCCATTCGGGTTGTTTCGGGCGTTCTGCCGAGTGGCGGCGCCGCGGACGGTGCTGGTGCTGCCCCGGCGTTACCCGTTACCGGCGCTGAGATTGCCGGGACAGACCCAGTATCAGCGCGGGGGCGTGGCGATGGCCGCCGGGATCGGCGAGTCGGAGGAGTTTGTGGCCTTGCGCGAGTATCGCCGGGGCGATGCGCTGCGGCGGGTGCATTGGCGGAGCAGCGCGCGGCTGGGCGAGTTGATTGTGAAGGAGTTTCAAGACGAGTATTTCGTGAGGCATGCGCTGGTGCTCGACACCTTTTGCGAGGCGTCGCGGGACGGGTTGTTCGAGGAAGCGGTGGCGGTGGCGGCGTCTTTTGCGTGCACGGTGCCGGATCAGGATTCGTTGCTGGATCTGATGTTCGTGGGGCCGAAGACAGTGTGTGTGACCAGCGGGCGGGGAGTGGGTCATGCGCAACAGATGCTCGAGGTGTTGGCGGCGGTGAAGCCGTGCCGGGAACCGCGGCTGGGCGAGTTGGAGGCGCTGGTGCTGGAGCACGGCATGGGTTTGAGCGGTTGTCTGCTGGTGTTGCTGGAATGGGACGAGGCGCGGCGGGCGTTGGTTCGGCGGTTGAAGGCGGTGCGGTTGCCGACACTGGTGCTCGTGCTGGTGCCGGGAAACCGGGCGAAAGACTTCGACCCGGGGCCGGCCGAGGATCAACCGGACCGGCTGCTGGTGCTGGAGTCGGGTAAAGTGGGGGAAGGATTGCGGAAGCTGGAGGCTTTGCCATGAACCGCGACGCGATGGAGCAGCCGATACCCCCCTTGCTGGCCGCCCTGGCGCTCTGGGGATGGCAGACGGGGTTGTGGCCCTGGGCGCTCGGGATGGGTTTGTTGATCGAGGCCGCCCGGTTCTCGCGGCTGCGGTGGGAACTGGGTCAGGGTGACTTCAACCGGCTCTGGAATTTTACGATCCTGCTGTTTTTGGGGGTGGGTTTGTATCTGTTCCTGGCCCGGCAGGGATTGGGGACCGTGGGTTCGCTGGTCAGCGCCGGGTCGCCGGGCGACCGGCTCGATGGGATGCGGCAGTTGTCGCAGACGGCGATTCTGTTCCTGCGTGGGCTTCCGTTTGTCTTGTTTGTATTTGTGTTGGTCCACGCCTGGAGCCGGTCGACGACGTTGCCATGGTCGACCTTCTCGCTGTATTTGCGGGCGCGAAGGTCACGCGAGGGCGAGGAAGGGCGGGTGCATCCCGGGTATCTCTATTTTGGGCTGGTGTTGTTTTCCTCCTGCGCGGCGGCGGCGAATCCTGTGCTTTATCCGGTGTTGTTGGTGGGGGTGGTGGCTTGGGGATTGTGGCCGTGGCGGAACCGGCGGTTTGGGGCGCCGGTCTGGGTGGGACTGCTGGTGGTGTTGCTGGGTTCGATGCTGATGATGCAGCGCGGGGTGGTGGCGATGCGGGAGGTGTTGCAGGCACTCGAGAACCGCTGGTTGCAGCGCGCGGCCGAGGAGCGGTTTGATCAGCTCGACAGCTTCACGGCTTTGGGTGCCGTGGGTCGGATCAAACAGTCCGGCCGCATTGTGCTCCGGGTGCGCGCCGAGGGGGAGACGCCGCCAGGCTTGTTGCGGGAAGCCGCCTTCAACCGGTTTCGCGGCAACCACTGGGGCTCGGTGCATCGGGAGTTCCAGCCGGTCACGGCCGCCCTCGACGGTTTGCTGTGGCGATTCAGCGCGGAACGGAGGGTTGGCCGGGTGCTGGAGGTTTCGCGTTACACGGTCGATGGCGAAGCGCCGCTGGCGCTGCCGGGGCAGACCCTCGCGGTGCGCGATTTGCCGGCGTTGTCGATCGAGACGAACCATCTGGCGGCCGCGCGGATGCAGGGCGCCCCGCCGTTGGCGAACTATACCGTGGATTACGGGAGCGGCGGGGGGTTCGACGGTCCGCCCGGCGATGAGGATCTGGAGCTCAGCCAGTTGGCGGCCCCGGAGCAGGAGGTAATCCGCGAGGTAGCGGCCGAGTTGAGGCTCGCGGGGCAATCGGGGCAGGAAGCGGTGGCAACCGTGGCGCGCTATTTCACGACGGGATTCGAGTATTCACTGTGGCAGGGCTGGAATCGGTCCGCCACCAACGCGAGCGCGCTGGTTTCGTTCCTGCGTGAGTGGCGGTCGGGTCATTGCGAGTATTACGCGACGGCGACGGTGTTGCTCCTGCGGGCCGCGGGTGTGCCGACGCGGTATGCGGTGGGTTACAGCGTCGATGAGCAGCGGGGAGATCATTGGCTGGCGCGGGGGCGGGATGCCCATGCGTGGTGTCTGGCCTATGTCGAGGGGCGTTGGCAGGACGTGGATACCACGCCGGGGGACTGGCGGAAGCGTGAGATGGCGCTGGCCGGCTGGTGGGAAGGATTGGGCGATTGGATGTCGGACGCCTGGTACCGGTTTGCGCTGTGGCGGCAACAGGGCGGGAACTGGCGAATCTACGTCTTTGCGCTCAGCATGTTCGCGCTCTCCTGGCTGGCGTGGCGGCAATTGCGGGGAAGCCGCTGGCGCCGCACCCGCGTCGGACAGCCCGCCTCCGGAAGAGTCGAACCCTGGCCGGGGCTGGATTCCGAGTTTTACGCGGTGATTCGGCAGTTGGAGCGGGCGCACGGGGAACGGGCGGGGCATGAGACTTTGCGCCGGTGGTTTCAGCGGCTTGGGTTGAGCGGGTCACGCGGCAGCGAGGCGATGTTTGAGGCGCTCCGGTTGCACGATCGGCTGAGGTTTGACCCGCGAGGTTTGACGGCCGGGGAGCGCGAGCGCCTTCGCGAGTTGGTGCGCCTGCGGTTGACTTCGCCCGGCACGGTCCTTAAGGGTGGGCCCAGGTGAATTCGGTGGACAGCGCGCACGCAAGGTTCGGAGGGTCCGCAGGCACGGGAGGGCGCAATTGAAATTGCTCTTCTCGGAGGCGCCGGCGGACTATCGCCGCTACTTCTATCCCTATGTCATCTGGGCGGTGCCGGAGCTCGATGAGACGCCCGCCGATCTGTTTGGCTTCGGTTTTCTGCCGGGGACACCCCGGTTGAACCGGTTTTACCTGTGCCGCAACCTCCGGGTGGATTTGCGACGATACCGGGCAACGTCCGAGAACCGGCGGATTCTGCGGAAGGGAGCCGGAATCGAGGTGTCGTTGGTGGCGCGCGCGGACTATGCGTTTGACGATGAACGGCGGCGGGCATGGCTGAATTATGCGACAGCGCGGTTCGGGCCCGGCATCATGACGGAACGGCGACTGGAGGAGTTGATGGGCGGGGCGGTGATCTCGCATTTGCTCCGGTTCAAGGAGATGGCGGGCGGGCGGGAAGTGGGGACGGTGCTGCTGTATCTCGAGGAGCCGCGGGTGGCCTACTATTACTACTCGTTTTACGACCTGGAATACTTCGGCCGCAGCCTGGGGATGCACATGATGACGCGGGCGGTGGAGTTCTTTGCGGAACGCGGGGTGGCGCATCTGCATCTGGGCACCTGTTATTCGGAGCGGGCATTGTATAAGGCCCAGTTCGAGGGGGTGGAATTCTTCAATGGCGCCGGGTGGTCATCGAACCTGGAAGAGCTGAAGTACCTGGTGCGTCGTGCCGGCGAGGGCGGGGGATCGCACGTGCTGGACACCCCCGAGTTCTGGGAGCGGTTTTGCCCGGGCGGGATCGAGACTCTCGACAGCGTCTTTCGGTTGCGGCGGCCGAGCGCTAGCGAGGGTGGTGTGCGGTGATGTTCTAATCCGGAGTAGAAGTTTCCCTTGGATGTAGACCCGGGCTGTGCCATGGTCCGCCTCCGTTCGACACTGAATTATGATGACGATTTTCAAGAAGGGTCTCGGGGCGCGTTCCAGCGCCGGGGTATGCGCGGCGGCAGGATTATGCTGGGGGCTGACGTTATCCGCGCATGAAGCGGGGGAGGCGCATGAGCACGAGACTTTCCCGGCCGTGCACTTGATGCCGACCCTGATTGAGAACCGAGGGCCGATGAAGCTCAAGCCGTCGGCCGCGACCGGGGCGCTGACCGGGCAGGGGTATTGGAGATTCGAAGCCATGAAGGGGTTGATGCCGTTGCCCGAGGAGATTCGGCCGCGGGTGCCCGGCGCGCATGGGACGCTGGTGGTGGACGACGAGCGCGATCTGGTTTACTGGGGACTCGAACAGGTGGGTTGGGTGGCGTTCAGTGACCGTCTGACCCAATCTCGGGTGGTGGCGGGGGATCCGGTGTTCGGCCGCGGGAACCTTCACGGTGCGGATCTGTTGAAGCGCCGGGGGAAGGCACCTTTGGTGGCCGTGGCGGACAACATCGAGGGTGAGGTTTATCTCTCGGATACCACGTTTGCGCGGGCTCAAGTGATCGGGCTGCCGCCACAAGGATATGAAGATGGCAAGGGGTTCAATCCAACCGATGTGGCCTTTATGGGAAAGGATTCCGTGATGATCACGGACGGTTATGGAAAGGCCTTCTTCATGCCGGCGACGGTCGAGCCGTTCGCGTATGACGGGGCGATTCACGGCGGCAAGGCGGTTTCCCAAACCCCACACGGGATCACCAGCGACGACGGGGGTAAGACGCTGTTGATTTCCGCGCGGCCGGAGGGGCAGATCAAGCGGTGGTCGCCAAAGAAAGACCAGTGGCTTGAGACGCTCGGCTTGCCCGCGGGCAGCACGGTGTGCGACGTCGATCTCTGGGGTGATTATGCGCTGGCACCGTGTCTGGATGGTCCGGACCAGACACCGGGCCCGATCTACATCGTCAATCTCAAGAAACGCGCCATCGTAAGCATCCTCCGCCCCAAGGTCGATCTGGCCTACGCCGACGCGCAGCATATCCATGATGCGGCGTGGTACGTGATTGAGCGCGGCTCGAACAAGGGCATTTACGTGCTGTTCACCAGTTGGAATCCGGGCGGGGTGGGCGTGTTGCGGTGTGTGGGAGTGGGGAAGTGACGGTCCGGCGGTCTCCGAGTCTTCGAGTCACCGAGTTCACTTTTTCCTTTCCGGGGTCGGTCTTTTCCATTTGCCTTGGGCCGCCATGACCAAAGTGTGCCAGGCCGATTCGTTTGTTGCCGACCATGTGAGGACGATCCCGCGGTCGGGGATTCGTGATTTTTTCGACCTGGTGCAGGGGATGGCGGGGGTGATTTCGCTGGGAGTGGGCGAGCCGGATTTTGTGACGCCCTGGCACATCCGGGAGGCCGCGATCTACGCGCTCGAGCGCGGCCGGACGAGTTACACGTCGAACCTGGGACTGCTGAAGTTGCGGGAAGCGATCAGCGCGCATCTCGAGGAACATTTTGGAGTGCGGTATGATCCGACGAACCAGGTCCTGGTGGCGGTGGGGGTGAGCGAGGCGATGGACATCGCCTTCCGCGCCTTGATCAACCCGGGGGACGAAATCATCTACCACGAGCCGTGTTATGTGAGTTATTCGCCAAGCGTGACGCTGGCGCATGGCGTGCCGGTGCCGGTGGCGTGTCGGGCGGAGGACGGATTCGCCGTGCGGGCCGAGGCCATCGAGCGGGCTATCACGCCGCGGAGCAAGGTGCTGGTTCTGAATTTCCCGACCAATCCGACGGGAGGGACCATGACCCGCGGGGAGTTGGAGAAGATTGCGGCGCTGGTGCAGCGACACAATCTGCTGGTCATTACCGACGAGATCTACTCGGAGCTCACGTTCGAGGGTGAGCATGTGAGCATCGCCTCGCTGCCAGGGATGGTGGAACGGACGATTTTTCTGCACGGGTTTTCCAAGGCCTACGCGATGACCGGTTTTAGGATCGGATACGCCTGCGGCCCGGTGGCGCTGGTCGAAGCCATGATGCGCATTCATCAATACTCGATGTTGTGCGCCAGCATCATCAGCCAGGAAGCGGCGCTCGAGGCGATCCAGCACGGGGCGGCGGATACGGCCGAGATGCGGGAGCATTACCGGGCGCGGCGCAACCTGATCGTAAAGGCGTTCAACGACCTGGGGCTGACCTGCCACCTCCCGCGGGGATCGTTTTACGCGTTTCCCTCGATCCGATCAACCGGCCTGAGTTCGAAGGAATTTGCGTTTCAACTCCTCAAGGAAGAAAAGGTAGCCTGCGTGCCGGGCGACGCTTTCGGTCCTGGAGGCGAAGGGTTTGTCCGCTGCTGTTTCGCGACGGCGCTCGATCAAATCGAGATTGCCGTCGAACGGATGGGGCGCTTCGTTAGGCAACGGGTTGGATGAAAGCGCATGGTTACGCCGCCATGCCTCAAAACCGGCGTGGATCTCGTCAACGGGGCAGCGAATCGCCGCGCGGCGTCCGCCCGTGAGTTTACAGCCCGAGTTCGCCCCGGACCGGCCCTGGCAACCGGGCATTATTCCGCCGGAAGCCCGTAGACCTCGATTTCGGTGTAACGATTCAGCGCGGTATAGGTGCTGCCCTGGCTGTAGGCCCGGACATAACGGCCGGTGATGCCCTTGGCATCGATCAGCCGGCCCTCGTAGTTTTCGAAGTATTCCTTGTCACTGCCCACGCCCAGCCCGGCGCTGTTATCGTAGTCGTTGTTGAAGAGCGTCCGGACGTTCTGTGTGAAATCAGGGTCATGCGCCACCTGGACAACGACATCGTGCGCAATTTGCTGGCTGTCATGCGCGTGCCAGATCACCACGGCGTAGATCTGGCCAAGCTGCTCGAGATCGATCTGCGCCCATTGCAGCCGACGTCGCATCTCCAACACGTTCTCGTCCGCGGCTTCCTTGTTCCCATCCGTAACGAGTTCAGGAGATCCGTTGATGGGGTTCGTGTCGCTCAACGTCACTTTCTTCCGGAACGCCAGATTCCGCGTCCCTCTGGGCGCCAAGAACGGAGGACGAGGCTCCTCTGTTGGTTTCTCGATGTGCTCGCTCTCAGGAATGTCAGGCGGCGTTCCTATGAACGCCGGAATCGGCAACTTGATGTCCAACGCCACCGGGTCAGCTTGCGCCGCATCCAGCCCAGCCAACCGACTGACGGTGACCGCCAGCATCAGCAAAACGGCCAACGTCATCGGCCGGTTCTTGCCCAGCGGCGGTCTCGATTCGCGTTCCTGGGCGATCCGCAGTTGAATGAAATGACTCATAATCGACGCGTCGTGTAGATGGGGCACTTTAGAGTCTACTCCCCCAGTAACACAATCCTGAATGCATGGCAGGCTGAACCGAATACACCATAACAGGAAATCTGCTCCTACTCGAGCGAGCGAAGGGTCTCATCGAAGCCCCAGATCCAGATCCCGCTCAGCGTACGATCCGGGCCCACGAATTCAGATCGAACGACCAGTGCACGAATGTTTCCAGCCCGGAGTTCGGCCAAAATGTCCGGGTCCATGGACTCCTCGAGATGTGGATCGAAGATGAAATCCTCACTGAAATTATGGTGTGCCGGTGCATAGGTCTGCGAATATTCGCCGCGCAGGACGATCGGTCTTGAGGCAAGTCCGGTAATCGTCGTTTCCTCCCAGGACTGCAACGTGCCGGTCGTGCCCACTCCGCCGGGCCAGTAATCCCACCAGTTGAAGGCTGTCTCGACCTCGATGCCGTGCGCAACGAAGGACCTCGATTGCCGGCTATCCGGCTTCATGCGGGCGACCAGGACGAGGGCGACGGACTCATGGGTTCGCGCTTCTGATTCCCAGCAAACCTGAGGGGTCGGGTGGATCACCGTGAGAGTCAGGCGGGCGTCGGTTGGCGGCAACACAGGGCACTGGCCCGGTGGCAACTCCAGTGGCAGTTCCCATCGGAGTTCGAAGACCTTAAACCCGTCGCTCATCCGCCGTCTCCAATGGTCCACGAGGACCCCGTTGTCCTCCATGTGCTGGAATTCCCGGAAATCGCTGGTCTGGAAGTAGAGGTTGGTTCGGTCCATGCCATTCAAACAATCCGCCTCCGCTCGGCGGAGAAATGAATTGGTGAAACTGCTTGCGTCCAGACGAGCCGTCGCGTTTGCGAGTAACCACGAGGATTTCAGGCGGTGGTGGGCGAACACGTCACTGTGCTCACTTTGGTGAACAACCCAACGATTTGTGCCCGCCAGCAACCAGGTTGGCACCGGGGACCCGGAATCGGCCTGCGGCGGCACCAAACGAATCTGTTTGACCAGCAAGTCGCCCGTTGGTGCAACCTTCTTGTACTCGAAGTCAACCTTGATTTGAGACGTCAAGGAGCCAATCTCGCCGGCGAATGAGCTGGCCGCCGTCTCGAGCAATCCCACCAACAACCGGTAGTCGCTGTCCCACGTCAGCACACTTCCACCGATCGGGACCAGGCTGGAGGCGCGCGCGGTATACAACGTTCCATTCGGAGCCCACAGAGACCGGCTGAACCGCACTTCCTCGGGCCACGCACCCCCCGGTTCGGGATTCGCCACCGAAACCGCTCCTGCCTGGGTCACAAGCCGTATCTCGGGCCCTGTGGAAATCGTCGGTGGCTCCATGATAGCGACACCGTTGGCCAGTTCGAATTCATCGGGTGTGGAATGGTGGACGAGGAGGGCCATGCCCACCTGCGATTCATTGACGGAATGCCGGAGCCTCTCGAGGTAGGCATTGTCGCTGTAAAAGCTGGCGTAGACCTTGCGCATGGCGCGAAACACACCACGCTCGCGCGGTTCATTCGCTTCACAGAAGCTCGGACCGTCGGTGTCGTCGTCGAGTTCGTCGGCGAGGCACCCGCTGAAGCTGTCGTAAAGCCCGGCCCCGCTGAACTGCTCGCTGTCTTCCACGTTGGTGGAACTGCGGAAGCGAATCTTGCGATGCAGATCGAACCCGGCCGCGCTTAGTTCGGCGAGGATGGCAGCCTTCTGTCCCGCGGAAAAATCGGCGATGTCCGTGAAGAGTTCCCGTACCTCAGCGAGCGCCTGCTTCAGTCCGACCATGTCTGGTGGCCACGCGAATCCCGCGAGTTTCTCTTGCACCGCCGCTCGCAAGGTCTGCCCCGCTGGCAACGTCTGATCGAGGTATGCGTCCCACAAATCAAACGTGAAGGAGATGGCGGGTGACGGTGAGTTCGCGGGTAGCGAACGCCGCAGGACACCGAAGTTCGCCGCCTTGCCGCCCACGAACTGGATGTCATCAGGATGCAGTCCATCCGCCGCCAGGCTGATCGCACCGGACACGGCCTTTGCCGGGATGGCCAGGGGCGGGGGTCGTTTGGCCTCGAGCAGGCTGGCACGTTGCTCCACGGTGAACTCGCCCTCGATCGGGGTGATTCGGATTAGGTTTTGCGACTCCGGGCGGAACCACATCGGAACCTCGGCCTCCAACAGCACGTCTTGTCCTTCCCAGTCCGCCACGGATTCTCTCAAAGCGTCGGATCCGAGATAAACAAACGGGACGCCGAAGGACTGAGCCAACAAGACGGCATGCGAACTCGGCGTGGTGGGCGCGAGTGCGATGATTCCGGCAACCGGGGGAAGTTCGGTGGGGACAGCGTCCAGGAGAAGGATGTCGTCCGGCCGCAACCGTCCGTCGGCATAGAGGGCGTCGACCTCGGTCGCGCGTGCTGAAACCAGACGTCCCAACGCCCAGCCCTGGGCATAGATCTCATCCGTTGTGATCCACTGTCCTATCGAGCCAACGTTGATCCCTCGGTTTTGGAAGAACGCCACATTGGCGGCGGCCGTTGCCTGCTGTTGGTAGGTCGGAAAATAGAAGACAGGCGTGCCTGGCGGTATTTCGATCACCGCGCGTATCAGGTCGAACCAATCCGCGACCTGTGCTGGCTCATACGGTTCGGTGGCCACGAATTGAACGGCGATTTCAGGGAGTTCAGACTGCCATTCTAATAGCACCGCCCCGAGTACTATCTGCTGGTTGATGGGGTGCAACGAAACGGCGTCGAATTCTGATGGCGACATCCCTTTGAAAGGATCAAGTCGTCTCATCGCGAAATCGTAGTGGAACGGGTACCGCGAGTCGTGGAAATAGACGCGCGGTTGAAGGCCGGGCAGGATAGCGAACTTCAGGAAATCAGCACTTACTCCGGGAGCGTGTGCCAGGTGAAGCAGGGCATCGTTGGGGTAAACAAAATGATTCGCCCAATCATCCTCGCTCGTTGGAGGCAGGAGCGAAGCGCGGTAGAACCGGTGCGCAGGCACCTCGGAGGCGGCGTCCGGGAATCGCTCAAACGGTCCGTGAATCCGCGCGAACTCGGTCCATTGGGTCAGGTTCGTTGAATACTCGAGGCGTGCGACATGATTTGAAGGGACTTGTTGCGAAAGGAGTGGCCATCCATTGGACAGGAAACCGGAGAAATTCAACAAAGGTGCTTCGCCCAACAACTGGCCAGCCAACAGCGTCAGACCGACTCCGAACATCCCGCACCCGCGCATGCCGAACAGAGTGACCACGAGACATCGAGTTGTCAAACGTTGAACCTTCACATGGGGATTCGCACGGAACCGCAGCCAGTTTACGCTTGGTCATTCGAAAGCATTGTCAATCATTCCCGACGGGGAGCGATACGGGGTTCAGGGCGAGCGGAGGCGATAGAAGCG
>JAHDYP010000138.1:11828-19623 GCA_023383055.1 Verrucomicrobiota bacterium
AGCGCGAGGGATGATGGGTCCACTGGGGATCGCTGAAGTAGGAGGTGCCGTCTGTCAACGTGTTGGTTCCAACCGGCGCCCAGGTCGGATCGGTCAGGCTCGCGGAGGCTTCCACCACAACGGTGAGTTCGCTGCTGGCGGTGATGTTGAATCCGAACTCGTTGGACTGGACGCCGAAATTGCCATCGCTGGTTTGAATCTCGGGATCCCATAGGACGGTGGGTCGACTGTAAAAGTAATCGCGCCAGCCTGTGGTTCCGGGAAGGTAATAGATAGTCGGGACCACTCCCGTGTAAAACGGACGATGGGGAAAGGGGGCATCGCCAAGGAAGTAGATTTTCGTGAGGCTGGTGCAGCCAGCGAACGCCTGCATTCCAATGGCGGTGACGCTGGCGGGAATGGTGACCTCGGTAAGGCCGGCACAAGCCGCGAACGCCAGTTCGCCGATATGGGTGACGTTATTGGGAATGGTGTAACTTCCGGTTCTACCCTCCGGGCACCGGAGGAGTGACATCCGGTTCTTGTCGAACAAGACCCCATCAAAACTGCTGAACAAGGGGTTAGCTGCCTCCACCGTAATGGAAGTCAGGCCGGCACCGTCACGGAATGCCCGGTAATCGATACTCGTGACGCTGGCCGGGATGGTGAAGTTGCCTGCCTTACCGCCCGGACATTGAATGAGTGTTGTTTGGCTTCTATCGAACAGGACCCCATCCAGACTGCTGTAGGACATGTTGCCTCCGTCCACCATAATCGCCGTCAGTCGGGCGCAACCGTAGAACGCACTGCTCCCGATGCTGGCGACAGCCGCGGGAATCGTGACGCCGGCGAGACGGGTGCAGCCATAGAATGCCCATGCCCCGATGCTGGTGACGCTGGAAGGGATCATGACGCTGGCAAGGTTGGTGCAGCTCCTGAATGCCCATTCCCCGATCGTAGTAACGCTGGCGGGGATCGTGACACTGGCGAGGCCGGTGCAGCCACTGAACGCCCGGTCTCCGAGGCTGGTCACGCTGTTGGAGATTACGATGGTGGTAAGCTTGGTGCAGCCGTCGAAGGCCCAGTCTCCGATGCTGGTGACGATGTCCGGGACGGTATAACTTCCGGCTTTGCCTCCCGGGTACCTGATGAGTGTGGTTTGGTCTTTGTTAAACAAAACCCCTTCGAGGCTGCTGTAGGCCGGATTCCATAAGTCCACTTCGATCGCGTTCAAACTGGTGCAGCCCTGAAATACTGAAGCCTCGAGGGCTGTGACGCTGGCGGGAATCGTGATGCTGGCGAGGCTGGCGCAGCCACCGAACGCCCTGTCTTCGATGCTGGTGACGCTGTCGGGGATTACGAGATTGACCAGGCTGGTGCAGCCGCTGAACGCAGAGCCCCCGATATGGGTAACCGTGTTGGGGATCGTGACGTCAGCCAGGCTGGTGCAATCTCCGAATGCACCCCCGGGGATGTGCGTGACACCGTTTCCGATCGTGACGCTGATCATTTCGGCACAGCCGCTGAAGACGCCGCCCCCGATGCTGACGACGTTGTCCGGGATCGCAAGGTGGTGCAGACTGACGCAGCCGGCGAAGGCGCCTTCCTCGATGCTGGTCACGCGGTTGCCCATGATGATGCCGCTGAGGTTGGCGCAGCCGTCGAATGCCCGGGCCGCGATGCTGGTGACGCTGCCGGGAATGGTGAAGCTCCCGACTTTAGCCATGGGACATCGGAGGACCATCGTCCGCGCTTTGTCCAATAGCACCCCCTCCAGGCTGCTGTAAGCCGGGTTCGACGCGTCCACATCGATGGCGGTCAGGCTGGTGCAGGCTGCGAATACCCCCTCTCCGAGGCTGGTGACGCTGGCGGGAATCGTGACGCTGGCGAGGCTGGTGCAACGAGCGAATGCCCATTGTCCGAGTTCGGTCAAACCGTGAGCCATCATGATGCTGATCAGACTGGTGCAGCCTGAGAACGCCGAGACTCCGATACTCGTGACGGTGGCAGGAATCGTGACGCCGGCAAGACTGGTGCAGTCGCTGAACGCCTCGCCCTCTATGCTGGTCACGCCATCGGGGATCACCAGGTTCGTCAGGCTCGAGCACCCGTGGAATGCCCGAATCGGGATACTGGCGACGCTCTTGCCAATGATGACGCTGCCGAGGTTCGCGCAGTCGTAGAATGCTTCGGCTGCGATGCCGGTGACGCTGCCGGGAACGGTGTAGCTTCCGGCTTTGCCGGTGGGACAGTAGATGAGCAGCGTCTGGGTTTTGTTGAAGATGACCCCATCCAAGCTGCTGTAGGCTGGGTTCGACGCATCCACGTCGATGGCGGTCAGACCGGTGCAGGCTGCGAATACCCCCTCTCCGAGGCTGGTGACGCTGGCGGGGATTGTAATACTGATAAGGCGGGTGCAGCTCCTGAACGCCGACTCCCCAATGGTGACCACACGGTCGGGGATGATGAAAGTAATCAAGCTGGTGCAGCCAAAGTACGCATGCTCACCAATGGCTATGAGATCGGTGGGCAGGTTGAGATTGCTCAGTCTGGCGCACCCACTGAACGCGTGTCCCCCGATGCTGGCGACGGTGTTGGGGATGGATACACTGGTCAGGTCGGTATTGCCATAGAAGGCATACGGGCCAATGCCGGTTACTGGCAAGCCCTCAACGGTTTCCGGGATGGTCACCTCGCCGCCGCGACCGGTGTATTCAGTGATGGTGACGGCGCCATTATCGAGGGCGTATTCGAACTGGGCTTGGACGAGGGATGGCAGCGTCAGAGCAAGCAGCAGCGCCAGCAATGGCAGAAACTTCCCGGCGTCGGCCCTGCAGAAATCCAGCTCCACGGCTCCACGAACTCGAACATGCAGGGATCGAAGTGGGCTTACGCTGTCGGTTTGCCGATTCGGCTCGCTGGCTTTGGAAGTGGGGCTGAGTGGCTTCATGATCGCAAGTGTTGTCTCACCTGCGCCGTGGGTGTTCCTTCGCGGCTGACAGGTAGTGATGAGAATCGGCTTCGCATAAGCAGTGCCGCCCCGATCCGGCTCACCAGGAGAAGGGTTTATGAATGATGCCAGGGCTGAGACGCGTGAATTTCACGCGGTTTGCGTGGATTTCACGCAAGCGCGCGGTCAAGAACCTCCATCGGAGGATTATGGAGTTCCACCGCGCACTCGAAAGAACTGTTGATCGTCGACGACGGGGATCGAGGCTTCCCTGGCATCGGTGGTCTGAACATGGTTCCACGAGGAGACGGGGTAGCCCGGCGTGCTCTCAATGTCGAAGGGGGCGTTTCCGCCGCTCCAGTTCAGGTGGATGTTCGTGCCGGCTCGAATCGCGCGGAGTTGAATGGCGTCCGTGACCTGCACGATCACGGCATCGTAAGCCACCGCATGCACCCCGTCGTCGGCACTCAGCATCAGCGTGTGGCTGCCCGGCGCGCTGAAGGTCACGACGGTGTTGGTTTCGGTGGCGTCATCGAACTGAACCGCGGTGTTGCCGGCGTATGATCTCCATTCAATGGCTGTGGGCAGGGTGGCTGCCACGAAGCCTTGAAGCTGCAAAGGTTGATTCGGTGCAACGGTCAGGTCCGGACCCGCATGGGCCGTGGGCGCGCCCGGTGAACGCGGTCCCTCGGTGGGGCCGGTGGATTGGATCACTTCAAATTCACCGACGCCGATGCTGGAGAGATGAGCGAAGGCGTCTTCCGGAAAGCGATCGTCGGGCACGACAGAGATGGAGAGGAAATTGCCGTTGTCGGCCACGATGGCGCCGTATTTCTTGAGCGCCTTGAGCACCGCCTTTTCGTGCGTGGTCCAATGGTCGGGAATGACGAAGGAGGATTTCAGGCGCAGGCGCTGGCCCATGGCGGGGACGTCCGGGTCGGTCGTGGAAGGCACGGAGGCGTGGTGGTTGGCGGGGTAGAGGTATTCGCGGCGGGTATGTTTGACGATGATGCGGATGGCGTGTTCGACCATGCCGCGTTCGCATTCGTCGTAACGAACCAGGCCGGCGAACATGGAAAGGCCCGCAGCGTCGCCCGAAGTCCAGCCGGCGGGGCGGAGCGCATTGCGGTTGAGGTCGAATTTTGCACCATTGGAAGCCTCCCATTGACTGCCCACGCGTTTGGTCAACCAGGTTTCCCAAACGCCGCCCGTGCCGGGCTGCACGATGATGGAGTGTCGATCGCCGCCATCGCCGTTCACATCCCGTTGCCACTCATCAAGCGTCAAAGTGCCGGTTTCACGCGGCCAGGTTTCGATCGGGAGGTTTGCCGGGATCGGATAGGGGGAAGGATCGGATTCGTCTTCATAGTTGAAGAAGTCGATTGGGACCATGGGCTGGCGGTCGGGCACGAGCACGAAGTTCATCTCGTAAAAGGCGCGGAGCGTTCGACGTGAGGACAACAGTTCGGAAGTGATCTTCGCGATCATGGCATCGGAATTGGCCAGGACCGGTCGGCCCGAGATGTCTTCGTTCCAGGCACTGTCGCGCGGGAAGATCTGCAGCGCGGAGACAATGGCGTCGGCTTCCAGCGTGTTGAACAGCACCGGCGACGTGACGGTTGGCTCGGGTCCGAGGATGCGGCCCTCGTGGTTGATGCGTTCGGCAATGGTGGAGGCCAGACCGAGGGCGATTCCGGCCCCGAGCGCCAGCATACGACCAAAAGAACGACTCCTGAAATGGGTCATAGAACTTGAGAAAGTGCCTCGTCTCATGGGGATTTGGCGGGGTGAGGTAGTTCGGTTGTGCTCTTCGCTGCCAGTTTGCGCAACGTTGCTAGTTCCGTGCCCGACCGACCCCCAACGACGTACCGATTTTATGTCGCATATGCGACATGAAATCGGTACGGGGGAGACAGGAGCTTTTGGATGACCAAATCGTCTCCTGGCAGAGACGCCTCTGAGTTCATGGATCATCTTGGGAAACGGACGAATTCGTGACGGCTCGTCGGCAAGACCGGTTTGGGTCCGGAGGTGTCGTGGATGATGGCATCGGTCGTCTGCGATGCGATGCTTGCCACCGTGTGAGGCATGGGTGTCAATGGCTGAGCCAGCCCATGAATCGTGGTGACGCTTTCATTTCCGGACAGGTTGTGATCTCCTGCATCGCCGTCAGTGAGAGAGTTGGATAATATGGACACGAAGCACGCGGGATGCATCCGGAGGTGGTGGCGGTTGGTCGCGGTGAAACTGGCAGAGGCTATGAGCCTGCTGCTGGTTGCCTGCCTGAGTTGTTCAGCCGCGACTTATCATCTTGATCCCATGGCAGGCAGCATGACGAACCCTGGGACCGCGGAGCAACCGTGGAGCACTCTGGAGGAGGTGGCGTCGGCGGGGAAGAGTTTTATCGCCGGCGATGTGCTTTTGTTGCGCCCGGGCCATCACGGCAGCCCAACGCTACGGGGATATAACGACTGCGAAGTGTTGATCCGGGTTGAGAATGGCGCGCGGGCAACCCTCAGGAACCTCGTCTTCCGCGCGGCTTCGAATTGGCGGGTGCAAGGTCTGGAGATTTCGCCGGAAACCGCGCCGGAGTTCGAGCGGATCACGCTGGTGAACCTTGCCGCGGATGCGGCCAGGATCGTGATCGAGGATTGTGAGCTCTACACGATTCGGGATTCGAGTGGGTGGACGGCCGCGGATTGGGATGGCAAAGCCTGCAACGGCATCAGCATCTCGGGTTCGAACAATCGGGTGAGCGCCAATCGGCTGCTGAACGTGAACTTCGGGATCAGTGTGACGGGCGCGAGCAACGTGGTGGAGCGAAACGTGATTGAGAATTTCTCGGGTGATGGGCTGCGCGGGTTGGGGGATTACGGCGTGTTCGAGTCCAACACGGTGAAGAACTGTTACGCCGTGAACGGGAATCACGACGATGGATTTCAGTCGTGGAGTGTCGGGCCGGGCGGCGTGGGCACCGGCGTGGTGCGGGGCATCATTCTGCGGGGCAACCGCATACTGAACTACGAGGATCCCAGCCAGCCGCATCGCGGGACGCTCCAGGGCATCGGATGTTTCGATGGTTTCTTCGAAGATTGGATCATCGAGAACAATGAGATCCTCACCGATCACTGGCATGGCATCACGCTGAGCGGTGCTCGCAACTGCCGGATCGTCAACAACACCGTCGTGGATCTCAACACAACCAGTCCGGGTCCGCCGTGGATTCGCATCGGCCAGCATAAGGACGGTACCGCGAGCAGTGGCAATATTATCCGTAACAACCTCGCGACGGATTTCTCGGTCGATGCCGGGGCAGCGGTCCAGGACCACAACCTGGAAATCCGGGATTATTCCGCCTATTTCCAGGACTACGCACAAAGGGATTTGCGCCTCCTGGCGGGATGCCCGGCCGTGGATGCCGGCAGCGCGGAGGCCGCGCCGTCCACGGATGCGATGGGCTTGCCTCGGCCTCTCGATGGTGACGGGGACGGGGAAGCCGCCTGGGATGTCGGCGCGCATGAGTACCTCAACCCGACGGCGGACAGCGACGCCGACGGAATGCTGGATATCGAAGAGAGGCAGGCTGGCACTTCACCCGTTGACTCCGCGGATGTCCTGCGATTGACGCTCACGCCGGACTCCGTCGGTATCGTGCGACTCTCGTGGCCGAGCGTGGCCGGCCGCGGTTACGCGTTGCTGGCGCAAGCAGAAGTCGCCGCCGGAACGTGGACGTCGGAGGAAGCAGAGTCGTGGTGGACTGGGACTGGGGAGGTATTGACGACCACGGTCTCCGTCATTCCGGGAGCTTCTTACTTTCGGTTGCTGCTGGCTGGACCGTAGGGCGGAATTCCGCCAACCAACCACGTCGCGGGCATTGCGCAGTTTACTTGCGAGAGGCCACGGAAAAGGGCGTGGTGATGTATGACGCCGTTGACGCAACCAAGGCCGATGCCAAGCAGGCCATGAAGGACTGTCGGACAGTACGAAAGGAGGCGCGAATCAGCCATGGCTTGCCAGTGTGAACTCCTCGGACGAGAGCCGTATCCGCGGCATCCAATGCGTCATGAACGATTACTCGCGGAGCAGCGCCTCGATGGCCTGCCGGTCATAGCCGCCGCGGTGACGAATGATGCCACGGGAATCGAGAATCCAGACCGAGGGCCAACCGCGATTGTTCCAGACGGTGGCGATCGGCCCGGACCGGCCGTCCCGGAACGAAGGCCAGCCGAGCTTCTGTTCGATTTCTCTGGCCAGCTCCAAATCCTCGCCGCAATAGACTCCGAGAGCGGCAACAGCCGGGAAGTCATCGAGAAGTCTGCGGATCGTGCTGAGCTCCGGGCGGCCACCGCCCGATGGGTAAGCGCTCCAAAACGTCAACACGACGACCCTGCCGCGGTAATCGCTGAGGCGCATTTGTCGACCGATCAAGTCTTCGCCGACGATCTCCGGCGCGGGTCTGCCGATCGTCAGATGGCGCAGTTCGTACAACTCAGGCTGGGCTAATTGGGCCAAGGTGGATTCGGACCGCTGGACGTCGCCGAACTCGGTTATCAGGCGCTCGAAGAGTCTCACGGCTTCGGCAGCGGCCTCCTTGTGCGCACCGTAATTGGCTTCGTCCTTGCGCATTGTAGCCAAGGCGAGGCACGCGGCGGCTTGAACTTCGCGAGCGGAATTCTGTTCGAGAATTGCCTGCAAGAGCCCGCGGACGCAGCGATGCCGGACACGTTCCAATTCCTGGCAAAGAAAATCCAGGTCCGGCCGGTCGAGATGGTATTGGCGGATGACGTCAGCCGCCTTTTCAACCTCAGCGCCGTCAGACGTGTTGATGAGAATCCAGGCAGCGGTGAAGAGGGCTTCGGAGGAATC
>JAHDYP010000139.1 GCA_023383055.1 Verrucomicrobiota bacterium
AGCGGTGGTCATTGGCCTCAAGGCCTTTCATCCCATCCTCCTCTCGCTACTCTCCCGGCAGATTGCGCCGTTCTTCGTCGGCAAGGACGCACGGGAACTCGAGCACTTGCTCTGGGAGCTCTATCGCAACAGCAGCAACTACAAACTCCAGGGGTTGGCGCTCTGGATTTGCGTGGCTGCCATCGAGATGGCGCTGCTCGAATTGATGGGCCAAACCGCCCGGCGTCCGCTGGCCGATTTCTTCGGCGGCACCATTCGTCGTGATATCCCGGTTTATGTGGCGAGCAGCAACCGCGGAAATCCGCCCGAGGCGGAGTTGGCCCATCTCCAGAGGCTGGTGGCTGATTCTGGCGTGCGCGCGCTGAAGTTTCGGGTCGGCGGACGCATGAGCCGTAACGCGGATTCGTTGGCGGGCCGCACCGAGGCACTGATACCCAAAGTGCGATCGGCCTTTGGCGACGCCATGACGTTATATGCGGATGCGAACAGCAGCTACGACGTTCCGGAAGCCATTCGCATCGGGCGCCTGATGGAAGATCACGGCTATGGATACTTCGAGGAACCGTGCGAGTTCGATGATCTCTGGAGCACGAAGGCCGTGGCCGACGCTCTGAATATTCCGGTCGCAGGCGGGGAGCAGGAGTTCAGCCTCCATCGCTGGCTTTGGACGCTCGCCAACCGCGGATTGGATATCGTGCAACCGGACCTGCATTACGGCGGCGGCTTGATCCGGGCAACCCGGGTAGCCCGCATGGCCTCCGCGGCCGGGATGAAGGTGGTGCCGCACATGTCCGGAGGCGGGCTCGGGTATTTGGACGTGGTGCAATTTGCGTCGTTCACGCCGAACATCGGAGACTTCATGGAATTCAAAGGAAACACCGATCTGCCGGTGTCATGCCCCAGCTCGTCACTGAAATGCGAGCACGGGACGGTTCGATGTCCGGAGGGAACGGGTTTCGGGGTTATGCTGGATCCGGCATTTGTGCGCGAGTCGAAGAGAATCGAACCTGTCGCCTGAGCGGCGGGCGAGTGCGCATTGATTCGTTGTGCGATTTCGTGTCTGGGTGGGTGTAACCAAGGTGGAATGACAACTGACGACAACGAGTTACTCCGCCGCTATGCGGAGGATCGGTCCGAGCCGGACTTCGCCACGCTGGTGGAACGTCACATTGACCTGGTCTATTCGGCCGCGTTGCGGCAGGTCGACGGCGATTTCGCGGCGGCACAGGACGTCACTCAGGGAGTTTTCTGCGACCTGGCGCGCCAGGCACGGCGACTGATCCGGCATCCGTCGCTTGCGGGTTGGCTGTATACCAGCACACGGTATCTCACCGCCAAGTTCCGCCGCACCGAGCATCGCCGTCGCGCCCGTGAAGAACAAACCCACGCCATGAACGAACTCCTGCAATCGGCAAACTCGGATCCAAACTGGCCTGAGCTGCGTCCGATTTTGGACGACGCCATGCACGACCTGAGTGCCACTGACCGTGATGCGGTGCTGTTGCGTTACTTCCAGCAGCGTCCACTGGCCGAGATCGGGGTTCAGTTGGGGCTGACGGAAAACGCCGCCCGGATGCGGGTCGATCGAGCGCTGGACAAGCTGCGCAATGCGCTCGCCAAGCGGGGAGTGACCTCGACAGCCGCAGCACTGACAGTGGGCCTGGCCCAGCATGCAGTCGGAGCGGCACCGGGAGGATTAGCGTTGGCGGTCGGCCGGGAGGCCATGTCAGCGGGAGCGGTCGGTGGCAGTGGGCTGACAGGGGCGGTCCTGGGTGCTGCCAAATCTCCCATTCTCTTCGGTGCTGCCGCTCTGGCGGTGTTGAGTGTGGGTGTGTGGATGGCCGTTTCACGGACCCCCGGTGCGGTGACGGTTGACTCCGCGGCCGTGTCATCGACCGTCCCCACAAGCGAAGTTTCCGGCCCGATACCGGCCAGCCGGTGCCTGGTGTGGAAATCGAATATTGGCGATGGGACGGAACCGCCGTGGAGAGGAAGACACTTTTGGCCAATCGCGCCGGTCAATGCGCGGTTCCCGCGCCGCGCGAGACAACGACGCAACTGATCCTCGTCAGCAAGAGCGACGGCTTCGCGGACACCCGGCTGGCCTGGCGGCCCGATCGAGGTGAAGCCATTCCGGAGCGGTACACCCTGCGCGTGGCTCGGTCGCTGCCAATTGGAGGCCGGGTGGTGGATGCCGACGGCCAGCCGGTCGCCGGTGCCGGGGTCGGGTTTGGCAACCGAACGGACCCCGCATTGGAAACGCGTCCGCAGAGTGACAATTTCGACTGGCCATTCCAAGTCACCGCCGAGACAGACGCCGATGGCCGCTGGCGCATTGATCGCATCGCCAAGTCTACAATTAGAACCATCGACGGGAGCGCAAGCCATCCGGAGCATGTCGGAAGCGAGTCCGCCAATGTCAGCCAGAACCCCGAGGCCGCAAAACAACTGGTCGAGGGCAAATATGTGTTCCGCTTGGGTCGGGCGGTTGTCGCGCGAGGGGTGGTTTTGAACTCGGACGGTCAACCGGTGGCCGGTGCGAAGGTGACGGTGGGGATGTTGAGTGAGAGCCGCAGTCGCGAAACGACGACGCTGGCGGATGGCACGTTCACCGTGGCTGGTTGTCAGCCAGGTCAGAGCCCATTGAGCGCCGCTGAAGGGATTGATGGCCGCCGTGTGCACCCCGATGTACGCGGATGGCCGGGTAAACCTGTCGATCGTGGAACCGATGGTCGAACGATTGTTGGCTGATGGCATTCGGGGTTTGTACGTATGTGGCAGCACGGGGGAGGGGATGTCGTTGACCAGTGCGGAGCGGCGCGACGTTGCGGCGGCGTACGTCCAGGCGGCGGCGCGGCGGGTGCCGGTGATCGTGCAGGTGGGGCACACCGCCGTGGCGGAAGCCCGGGAACTGGCGGCGCACGCCCAGCGGGTTGGGGCAGATGCGGTTTCGGCCAACGCGCCGTCGTATTTCAAGGTTGAATCCGCGGCGTCGCTGAGTGGGTGCATGGCGGAGATCGCGGCGGCAGCGCCGGACCTGGCGTTTTACTATTATCACATCCCGAGGCTCACCGGGGCGCACTGATCGTGGCGGGCGGCACGAGTTTTCCCGAGCCGGTGTGGGAGACGGCCAAGGTGTGGCACGACGAGGCCTGGGTGCTGGCGCCCGGCAGGGACGGTGGGTTGATCTGGCACGGTCCCTTTAAGTTGGATCGTCCCCGGGCGTATGCCGCCACCGCCAGTTTGGCGGAGGGCGTGGCCTGCCTGGGCGGTAACGATGGACAGACGATCTTCGACGATGCCTTTCTGCTTTCCTGGGATGCCGAGGCGCGGGCTTTGCGTCAGACGCCGTTACCCCGGCTGCCGGGCCCGTGCGCATACGGCAGCGCGGCGGGCCTGGGTTCGGCGATTTATCTGGCCGGCGGATTGACCTCCGAGGACTTGGGCGCGGCCCAACGCAATTTCTGGCGGCTGGACTGCGCGAGACTTCAGGCGTTCGAGGACAGCTCCGAATGGGAGGTGTTGCCGCCGTGGCCCGGGCCGGGTCGGGCCTTCAATCTTACGGTTGTCCAACACAACGGGTTCGATGACTGCGTTTACGTGTTGAGCGGTCGACGCGCGAACGACACCGGGGAGGCTGGCGGCGTGGCGGGCCGGGCGGCCACGGATGATTGGTTCGTGCTCCACGATGTCTACGAGTTCAATCCGCGTCGATTTCGGGAGGCCGGTGGTGTTGGAGAGACGGTGGGCTGGCGGCCGAGGGCGAACCTGCCGTGGGGCGTCATGGCCGGAACCGCGGTGGGAATGGGTCAGTCGCACATTTTCGTGCTGAGCGGCGACGATGGTTCCCGGGTGGCGGAAGTCGAGGCGTTACGGGACGAACATCCGGGGTTCCGACGAGAGGTGCTGACCTACCACACCATCACGGACACGTGGGTTGTGGCGGGCGAATCGGCGGCGAACCAGGTGACGACGGCGGCGGCGCCGTGGGCCGGGGGATATGTGGTGGCGACGGGCGAGGTGCGGCCGCGACATCGCACGTCGGCGGTATGGTGGGTGACGACGGCGGCGACGACCTCGGGCTTTGGGGCGATTGACTTCGTCGTCCTCGTGATTTACCTGCTGGCGATGGTGGGTGTGGGTGTGGGTCTGGCGCGGCGCAACGCCAACACCGAGGATTATTTCCGGGGCAGTCAACGGACGCAATGGTGGGTGGCTGGCTGCTCGATTATTGCGACGATGCTGAGTTCGATCACGTACATGGCGATCCCGGCCAAGGCGTTCGCCCAGGATCTGGTGTATCTGGTGGGGAACTTCATGATTCTCGTCGTGGCGCCGATCGCGATTTACCTGGCGCTGCCCTTTTTCCGGCGGCTCGATGTCACCAGTGCCTACGAGTATCTCGAGCGACGTTTCAACCGGTCGGTGCGTTGGTTTGCGAGCGTTTCGTTCACGCTGTTTCACGTCTTCCGGATGGGCATTGTGATGTCGTTGGCCGCGCTGGCCCTGGCGACGATTACTCCGCTGAGCGCCACGCAGTGTGTCTTGCTCATGGGGGGATTGAGTGTGCTCTATTGCACGCTCGGCGGAATCGCGGCGGTGATGTGGACCGATACCATTCAGACGATAGTACTATTGGGCGGCGGTTTGTTGTGTTTCGCGCTGGCGGTGGCGGGTGCGACGGGCGGATGGGGTGAGGCCTGGTGTGCGGCGTTGGAGGACGGCAAGCTGCGCGCGTATAACCCGGGCTGGGATCCGACCAGCCCGGCGCTGGTCCTGTGGGTGGTTGCGCTGGGTGCGATCGGGCAGAACGTCTCGTCGTACACCGCCGATCAGGCGGTGGTGCAGCGCTACCTGACCACGCCGGATCCGCGGCGCGCGGCCCACGCGATCTGGGCCGCCGCGCTGCTGGCCATGCCGGCCTCGATCTTGTTCTATCTTCTGGGAACGGCACTTTACCTTTACTACAAGTCGCATCCGGAACAGTTGGATCCGACATTCATGACGGACCAGATCCTCCCGCAGTTCATCGCGCACGCAGTGCCCAGCGGCGTGGCCGGATTGATCGTTGCCGGGATCTTCGCGGCGGCACAATCGACCATCTCCACGAGCATGAACTCGACCGCGACCGCCGTCGTGACCGACTTTCTGCGTCCCTTGGGCGTGGCCCGGGATGAACGCGGTTATCTCCGTTGGGCCCGCGCTTTGACGCTGGTATCGGGACTTGGCGGGACGGCGCTGGGGGTGACTTTCATTGATCCGGCGAACCGGTCCCTCTTCGACTCTTTCCTGCGCGTGGTCGGATTGTTCATGGGCGTGTTGGGCGGGTTGTTTCTACTGGGGATGCTGACCCGCCGGGCGACGGGTTGGGGGGCCATGATCGGTGCGATGGCCGGGGCTTCGGTCATGGCGCTGCTGCCGGTTTACACCGCGATCCACGGCTATCTGTATGCCGCGATAGGCATTGCGGTCTGCTTTGTGGTGGGGTATGCCGCCAGCAGGCTCTGGCCGGCCCCGGCGGACATCCGGGGTCTGACTATCCACACTCGAGTCACCGGACTGCGTTCGAAGCCATGAAAACCGACCCTCGCGCCACGTTAATGGAGGGCTATCGCGACGGGTTGCTGTGCGACACCCTCCCGTTCTGGTTTCCCCGCTGTGTCGACGTCGAGCATGGCGGCTACTTCACCGCGTTCGATCGCCAGGGCAGCCGCGTCGATGACGACAAGAGCATTTGGTTTCAGGGGCGCGGGGCGTGGCTGCTGGGCAAATTCTACAACACCGTGGAGCGGCGGGCGGACTGGCTGGAGTGGTGTCGTGCGGGCATCGAGTTTCTCGACCGCCACGGGTTTGATCCGGCCGATGGGCGCATGTGGTTTCAGGTCACCGCCGACGCGCGGCCGATTCGCAAGCGGCGCTACGCGTTCAGCGAAGCGTTCGCGGCGATCGCCTATGGCGAGTACGCCCGCGCCACGGCCAACGACACTTACGCGGCGAAGGCTCGGCGCTGTTTCGACCGGTTTGTGACGCACGTGGGTGAACCGAAATTCACCGGCACCCGCGTGCTGCGGGGGCTGAGTCAACCGATGATCACCATCGTGACGGCGCAGGAATTGCGGGAGTCGATCGAGCTCGAGTGCGCCAACGCGTGGATTGATCGCAGCGTGGAAACGATTGTCCGGGACCACCTCAAGCCTGAGGTCGAGGCGGTCGTTGAAACGGTCGGCGCTCGGGGGGAGTTGCTGGACCACTTTGATGGCCGCCTGCTCAACCCGGGTCATGCCCTTGAGGCGGCCTGGTTCATCCTGCGTGAAGGCCGGCGGCGCGACGATTCCCAATTGATCCGGACCGGTCTGACGATGCTGGATTGGATGTGGCGTCGGGGATGGGACACCGAGTATGGCGGCATGCTCTACTACGTCGATCTCTTCCACAAACCGATCCAGGAGTACTGGCACGACATGAAGTTCTGCTGGCCGCACAATGAGACGATCATTGCCACGCTCCTGGCCCACGAGATCACCGGCGACGAGCGTTACGCGCGCTGGAATCAACAGGTGCGGGAATGGGCTTATGCCCACTTCGCCGACCCCGAATTCGGTGAATGGTATGGGTATCTGCACCGCGATGGATCGGTTTCGTCACGGCTCAAAGGCGGCCTCTGGAAGGGTCCATTTCATCTGCCGCGCATGCAATGGTTCTGCTGGCAACTGCTCAAGGGCTGAAACCCGAGGTCACTCGATTTTCAGGGGCGAGGTCACCGCGGACTTCCGCAGCGGCTCGGACCAATGGTCGAGCCCGAACGCGCGAGGGGCTCGGCGCGCGCGGGTCAGTGCGTGATGGATTTGAGGTTGACGTTACCGTGGAGCAGACGGCCGATGGCGGCCGTGAGCACCGATTCGACTTCCGGGGCGACGTTGGACGCCGCGGGGCTGGTTTCGTAGCCGCCTTCTTCGTAGGCGGCCGCGGTGCCGATGTACCAGGGCCCGTAATCGCCGTACGCCGCCACGGCTACGAACAGGTCCGGGCGCGCGGCTTTGGCGGCAAGCTGGTATTCCACAAACAACTCCCCGGGCAGATGGAGGAGGCGCGCCCGACCCAGGCTCAGACAACCGATGTCCGTGGCTTGTCCGGCTTCGGTGCGCCGCAGCCAGGCCAGCCGAGCGGCGCCTCCTTCGGTCCTGAACGCGCTGGCCCGTTCTTTCAGTTCGGTTTCGAGGGTGGCGATCGAAAGATGTTTGGCGGGTGGGAGCGCCACGGTTTCGGTGGACCAACTGACTTGATCGGCGGCGATCGGCTGGCGTTGGGTCGTTTCCCAGGCGCGACGCATGGCTTCCGCCAGTCGCTCGGCCAATACCAGGCGGTTGGTGCGCGCGCCGTCGTTGTATTTACCGGCGCCGAGGTTGCCGCCCGCCCCGGTGAAGTGGATGTGCAGGGCCTCGGGAACCGCCAGTTGCCGGAGGAAACGCGCGAGGCCGGGGAAATCGGGGTCGGGAATCCCGGTGCGATAGTAACTCTGCGGGTGGGTGGCGTAGCAGCTCAACACGGCGACGGGCTGATCCTGATTCCAAAGGCTGACGACCGAAACCATGGGGTCGATGATCCCTTCCGGTTCGGCGCGGATCGCCGGGTCGTGCGTTGCCGTCCACCGGGTGGCGCGGACTTTGCCGTCGGGGCCGAGGATGCGCCGATTGGATGCGACTTGGTCGACGCGGGCTTCGCCCAGGCCGAGGTGAGTGCAGGGTTGCGCCTGGGCAAGGGCCTTGGCTGCGGCAAGCGCGAGGTCGGCGATGACCTGGCGTTGGAATGTGCCCTCGAATTCGGCGGGATCGGCGGCGGCGTCCTTGAGGATGCGTTCGGCCGTGAAATCACAGTAAGGCGCGTCGTGTTGATGGACGGCATGCACGGCCACCCGTTGCGGGGAAGTCCCGGTGGCCTGGGCGAGAGCCTGACGAAAGGCGTCATGACCTTCGTTGGCGATGCCGATCCAGTCCACGGCGCAGAGGACGATCGGGTCGCCCGCGCCGAGCAGGACCAGGCCGCGGGCACGCAGCGTCAGGTCGCCGCGATGCTTCACCGGATCGTAGGCCATCAGCGAGCCCACCGGCGGGGTCGCGTCCACATCGAACGTGGCGATCCGTAGCGTCGATGCTGCCGGCTCCACTTCAATCGCCGGTTGCGTCGCCGCCATAACCCCAGCCGCGAACAACCACCAAACCGCCCAGACCCCAAGCCGATTTCGCATGCGCCGAACGTAATTCTGCAACGCGAGAAAGGACAGAAGCAAAATGCCGTAGCCCGGCGTCGGCCACCATCGTCGATCATGCACGCCGGGGATTGGGTTGCGGCTGCGTCAGGCGGATCCACACTGTTACGCATCCTCCGAGGTCATGCGCGAGTGATCGGAGTGGCGCCGTTAGAGTGACAGGTTCACCTGACGTTCACGGGGCCATTTGGGACTGCGCCGGCGGAGCGGTAGCGTCGACGGCGCTCTCACCTGCCTTCGCGACGGACTGCGCTGTTCATCTGTCTCAGGAACCGAAGCCAAAGCGGCGTCGCACTTCGTTTGCCGCCGCACTCCATAGTCCTTGTCGGCCCGATGTGAACGCGCTGGATGCTTCGTGCAGGCATCAAAGCGGCCCTGGCGCATTGAGGATATCAGGAGTTAGCAGATGCCGAAAGCGAGGTGGAATGTCTGGACCACCGTCATCCCCGCCTTCCGGGAGGTCTGATTCGTAGCGGATTTGGAGACCGTAAAGACCGTCTGGCCGCTTAACGTTTTTGACATAGATTCGGAGATCGAACTGGCCACGGTCAAACCAGCGGGGTCCCGCCCGCACCATCCGCAGGTCCCAATCGAAAGCTTTATGATCCCGCTGATTAAGAGTCCATAGGGAGGTCCGAATGAACTGATCCAGGAGTTCGGCACGACCGGCTCCGATCCGTTCGGTCAGGTTTGTCAGCCACTCTCGCTTTAGCGCCGCCGCTTGTTCTGGAAATGCGCGAAGAATGAAACTCATTTTCTCGGGATCGGGTTTGACGAGGTTGGCTCGTTCCACTGCTTCGGTACGGAGCTTCATGTGCTGGTAGAGTTCGTTGACGGCGAGGACCTCATTGGTCGCAAGCCCTAGCAGGGCTATGGCCTCAGGCGAAAGCTTTTCGTCGTCAGTCAATCCCGGCACCTTCAGCGCCATCACTACTGGTTTCGGAAGATCAACGTATTCCGAAGCATCATTCCATCTTCCCAACTTAAGGCCAGGGGGAATCTCGATTACCGTCTGCTCAGACGCCGGGACAGTCCATACAAAGGAACCCTGAGGCTGGCCAGCGATCCATTCCCGCCAACGTTTCAGAATCGGTTTCAGTTTTTCGGGTGCGTATGGATCCAGGGCTTCTCCGTAGGGGCGTCCGTGCGACCCACCTGAGTACGTAACGGTGATGTCTACGAGGGGTCCGGGAACTCTCGTCAGAACGCTGAATCGGTGCGTTTGCCCCAGGAACCGAGCATGATTTGTCGTGTTCATCTCTCCTTTCAAGAACATCTCTCCTTGTTGCCAAAACAGCTCCGCACGCTGCGATCCCAGTGTGGCAACCACATCGGATTTCAGCCTTTCACGAATGCCTCTCGCTTCGGCCTCAAACGGCTTGAGCGAAAACTTGAACGTCCCCTTGGCGTACGGCAGTTCTTTGCGGGCACTTTCAAAGGTTGCCTCATCATCCATCGGTTCAAAATGTTGGCCCTGAACTGTGCGGTATTCGTGAAGGGCATTTGTCAGCGCGGCGTTCATTCGTTCTATCTCCTCTGATGTAAGCAGGCACGCATGGACAAACTCGGGAGCCAATACAAACTGTACGGTGTTACCGTTCGTAATTGTGACAGATCTGATCGAGATGCGTTCGAGCAGGTCTTTCTCAACCCGGACGTACTCGGAATCTTCAGACCACGGATAACTGGCCGGTGTTCCCAATGTTGACTCGCCGGCGAGTTCGCTGCCGGGCGTGCTGAATGTCACAAGGGCAAGCAAAGTGACGGCGACCACCAAGCCAAAGGTGCTGGCACGACTCTCTTTTCGGTATCGCGTGATCATGAGGATTCTCCTGGTTATCTGGCTGCGATGGTTGACGACCGGGATGAAGCTCGGGCAAGGGGCGCCACCGGAGAGTGTCTCCGACAACTTCAGCAGCGTTTGCCCGTAGGTCGCTCTTTCCCTGGGATCCAGCCGATGCAGCACCTGGGCATCGCGGAGGATCTCGCGGTCGTGCCGAAGGCGGCGCAGCGCCAGCCAGGTCACGGGGTTGAACCAATGGATCGCACCGGCCAGCGCGATCAACCAGTTCAACAGAATGTCGTGCGCTTTGAGGTGCGCCAGTTCGTGAAGGAAGACCAGCCGAATCTCCCGTGGACTGAAACGGTCAAGAAAACCGTGGGGAAGCAAGAGCCTGGGGCGGAACACACCGTAGAGTGCGGGCGTTCCCAGCCCCTCCATCTCGAGCAGTGTAATGGCCCTGGTGACCCCAATGCTGGCACGGCAATGGTCCAGCAGTTCCAGGCTATCGGCGCGCACCACCGGCGCAGCGCCGCGGATTCGAACCATGAACCGGATCATCCGCGCCACCATAATCCCGAATACGAGTAACACACCCGCGGCCCAGAATCCTGAAAGGGACCAGGAAGCCGCGCGGTTCGACGGCGCGCCGGCGGGGACTTGCTCCCGCACCCTCGGCGATTCCACGAGCACCGGGGCGGGGACAACCTCACTCCGGGAGTGTTCGAAAGCGTCGTAGCCTTGTGTCCAGCGTGGTTCGGAAAGGTCGTCCGGCACCAGCAGGTTCAAACCCCACGCTCCCGGAAGAGTTATCGGCAGGACCAACCGCGCGAGGATGAGCAACCCCAACCCGTAACGCCAACGCGGCGGCAGCTTCCGACCCGCGGCCCAACCGATCAGGAAGACGACCGCGATGAGCAGAGTGGCTTCGAGCGATGTCTTCCAAACCCACTGAGCAACGTTACCTGCCTCGATGGAAAGTGGGGTCGCGGTCATGGGCTGGGTTCGTTGAGCAGCCGTCGAAGCTCGGCGATTTGCTCGGGCGTCAACTTCTCCCGTTCCAGGAAACAGGCCAGAAACGGAGCAACCGCCCCGCCGAAGAACCGGTCCAGGAAATGGAGACTGGCTCGATGAGTATAGTCGCCTTCATCGACCACAGGGTGGAAGACGTACTCGCGTCCGCGCTTTTCGAATCGAACCGCCTTCTTGTCCACCAACCGCCGGAGGAGAGTCTGAATGGTTCTCGGTTTCCAGCCCATGCGGGGGCTCAGCACTTCCACGACGGCGTTGGCGGTTGAGGAAGACTTCGACCATAGGACCCGCATGACGAGGAGTTCAGCATCCGAGATGCGGGGGAACCCGGCAGATTTGGAGGGGCGCGAAGGCATATTCACAGATTTGTATCCTACTATTGTAGGACAAATATCCTACACATGTGGGAGATGCAAGCGCTTTTTTAGGGCAACAGCGGCACGTCCCTTCGCCTCACCCCCCCCCCCACAGCGCGATGCACATCCCAGTGACTTGCGACATGGGGACAGGTTCGCGATTCAGCCGCCTGAGCATGGGGAACCTGTCACCATAGTATGGGGGCAATGAGTCTCGAATGCTGAACTTGTCACCCTGTGCAGGTGCCAGGCGCCAGTGAACCTGTCACCCTGTGCCAGGTGGTTTAGGTTTTTCGCTTACAAGGGTTTGCGCAGCAGGACGGCCCCGGGACGGTCCATCTTCAGCTTCAGACTTCCTGGAGTGAACCAACGGCGCCGACTGTCTCGGTATGACGGTTCGTTATCGATGCCGGAATCGACCAATCCTTCCGAGCCAGTCGGTTGCCCAGGTCCGACGCCGATCCCGAAATCGAGGGACGAAGGACGAGGACGAGGCGGACTTGTGCGAGAGGGGTCGGTTCGGAAATCGGGTTGAGTTTCGGGGATGTGTCATTAAGGTGGCGGGCAAACAGCATCGATAACCAAGCGAATCCATTCAGCATTATGGCCATACTCGATATCAAGCCGGCCGGGGCGTGTCGCTACGACATGGTGGCGTTGGGGGAGATCATGTTGCGGTTGGATCCTGGCGAAGGCCGCGTTCGAACCGCCCGCGAGTTTCGGGTGTGGGAGGGGGGCGGTGAGTATAATGTGGCGCGGGGATTACGCCGTTGTTTCGGGCTGCGGACGGCGGTTTGCACGGCGTTTGCCGATAACGACGTGGGGCGGTTGCTTGAGGATTTCATTTTGCAGGGCGGGGTTGACACGTCCTGGATCAAGTGGGTGCCGTACGACGGCGTGGGGCGGGCGGTGCGGAACGGGCTGAATTTCACCGAACGCGGTTTTGGTGTCCGCGGTGCCGTGGGCATTCCGGATCGTGGGCACACGGCGGCGGCGCAGTTGAAGCCGGGTGACTTCGACTGGGAAGAGTTGTTCGGACGGCAAGGGGTGCGGTGGCTGCATACCGGCGGGATATTCGCGGCGTTGTCGGACACGACGCCGCCGTTGGTGATCGAGGCGGTGCGGGCGGCGCGCCGGCATGGGACGATCGTGTCGTATGATCTAAACTATCGGCCGTCACTGTGGAAGAGCATTGGGGGGAAAGCGCGGGCGCAGGAGGTGAACCGGGAGATTGCGCGGCACGTGGATGTGATGATCGGCAACGAGGAGGATTTTACGGCGTGCCTCGGTTTTGAAGTTGAGGGCGTCGATGAACACCTGGGGAACCTCGAGGTTGCGGCCTTTCAGCGGATGATCGAGCAGGCGGTGGCGGCGTATCCGAACTTTCGGGTGACGGCGACGACGTTGCGGGCGGTGAAGAGCGCGACCCGCAACGATTGGGGGGCGATCTGCTGGGCGGGCGGCCGGTTTCATGAGGCGCCGAACCGGCCGGATCTCGAGATTCTGGACCGGGTGGGCGGCGGCGACAGTTTTGCGTCGGGGTTGATTTATGGGTTGATGCAGTATGGGGATGCGCAGAAGGCGGTTGAGTATGGGGCGGCGCACGGGGCGTTGGCGATGACGACACCGGGGGATACCTCGATGGCGTCGCTGAAGGAGGTTGAGGGGTTGGTGAAAGGGGCAAGCGCGCGGGTGCAACGCTGACCCGGGTATTGGATGGATACAGGAAAGGAACAGGTGATGGAAGGGATCATGATTGCCGCGGTGGGAACGGTCGGGATGTGGCCTTTTGTGGTGCTGGCATTATCGGTGTGCGCGATTGTGCTGTTGATCACCGTGGCGCGGTTGCATGCGTTTGTGGCGTTGATCCTGGCGGCGATCTTCGTCGGGATATTGGCGGCGGAACTACCGGGAGTGCCTGAGAAGAGCCACTGGGTGCAAGCGGTGGAGCTGACCACGGCGGGATTTGGGGTGACGGCGGGGAAGATAGCGGTGGTGATCGCCCTGGCGTCGATCATCGGGATGTGCCTGATGGAGAGCGGGGCGGCGGACAAGGTGGTGCGTCGGTTTCTGGCGGTGTTCGGGGAGAAGCGGGCGGGGGCGGCGATCATGTTGAGCGGGTATGTGCTGTCGATCCCGATTTTTTTCGACACGTTTTTCATGCTATTGCTGCCGCTGGCGCAGGCGATGGCGTATCGGACCGGGCGCGATTACCTGTTGTATGTGATGGCGATCTGTTGCGGGTCGATCGTGACGCACTCGTTGTTGATACCGCATCCGGGGCCGCTGGCGATGGCGGAGGCGCTGAAGATCGACGCGGGGTTGACGATCGTAGTGGGATTGGTGGCGGGTTTGGTGCCGGTGTTGATCACGTGGCAGGTGGTGAAGTGGCTGAGCCGGCGGATACCGATTCCGTTGCGGGAGAGTGGGACGACGCGTTTGGCGGATTTGAAGGCCATCGTGGACAAACCGGAATCGGAGTTACCTTCGTTTGTGGCGTCGATTTTGCCGGTGATCGTGCCGATTTTCCTGATCTCGTTGGCGTCGTCGGTGGCGGCGATGAAAGGGTTCAAGGCGAGTGCGCCGGGTTGGTATGCGCTGATCGAGTTTCTGGGGAACCGGAACGTGGCGTTGCTGATTGGGACTGTCATGGCGGCGTGGGTGGTGATGCGGCAGCGGGCCATCACGCTGGCCGCGCTGGGCCGGCTGCTGGCGCCGCCGCTGGAAACGGCCGGGGTCATCATCCTGATCACCAGCGCGGGCGGGGCGTTTGGGATGATGCTGAGCCATGCCGGGGTGGGGGAAGCGGTGCAGGCGGCGGCGGCGGGGCGCGAGGTGAACCTGATCCTGCTGGCGTGGGTGGTGGCGGCGGTGATCCGGGTGGCGCAGGGATCGGCGACGGTGGCGATGCTGACGGCGTCGGCGATGGTCTATCCGCTGCTCGGGGCGGGGTTGCCGTATGACGCGGTTTACATTTTCATGTCGATCGGGTTTGGGGCGATGACGTTGAGTTGGATGAACGACAGCGGATTTTGGGTGGTGTGCAAGCTGAGTGGGTTTACCGAGCAGGAGACTTTGAAGACCTGGACCGTGCTGGCGACGACGAACAGCCTGGTGGGGTTGTTGACCTGCCTGGTGATGGCGAAGGTGCTGCCGCGGATACCGGGTTTTTGAAGTGCGAGTCGCTGCTTGTCGGGATCGTTACAGTGTGGTTAAGTGCCGCGCATGAGGCTCAAGCTTGAATGTTACGGCTGGGCGGTGGTGCTGCTGGTGGTGTTGACCGGATGCACGACCGTGCCGGAGACGGGACGCTCGCAATTCAACCTGCTGACGCCGTCGGACGAGATGAAGCTGGGGCTGACGGCGTTCGACCAGATGAAGGGGGAAATGCCGATCAGCAAGGACGCGGCGATGAACCGGCTGGTGCAGGAGGTGGGCAAGCGGATAGCGGCGGTGGCTGAGCTGCCGACTGCGCAATGGGAGTTTGTGGTGTTCGAGAGCGAGCAGGCGAACGCGTTTTGTCTGCCGGGGGGCAAGGTGGGGGTCTACAGCGGGATACTGCCGATCACGAAGTCCGAGGCGGGGCTGGCCACGGTGATCGGGCATGAGGTGGCGCATGCGGTGGCGCGTCATGGCGGCGAACGGGTGAGCACTTCGATGGCCGTGCAGGCGGTGGGTGGCGTGGCGTCGGAATTGAGCAACCGATTGTCGGATCCGCAGGTGAAGCAGGCGGTCGTAAGCGCGTATGGGTTGGGGGCGACCGTGGGGGTGGAATTACCGTTCAGCCGCAAGCAGGAATCGGAGGCCGATTACATAGGATTGTTGTACATGGCTCGTGCCGGGTACGATCCGGAGGAAGCGGTGAAATTCTGGGAACGATTCGCCGAGTACAGCCAGAGTGCCGGGGGCGGCACCGTATGGTTTTTGCGGACGCATCCATTGGACGAGGACCGGATCCGGAAGCTGCAGGAATGGATGCCGGAAGCCAAGGCCCAGCATCGGCCGGCGAAGTGAAGGGCCATCCCGGCCGGTTGCCGATTTGCGGCGGGTTGAAACCGAGGTGCCCGGCCAATTCCAAGTCATCGTGAATGTGCCCTTTTTGAATCTGGCCGCGCAGTACGCGTCGTTGAAGGACGAATTGCTACCGGCGGTGGAGCAGGCCCTGGAGGCGGCTCATTACATCCTGGGCCCGAACGTGAGGGAGCTGGAAGCCGCGGTCGCCGGGCTGAGCGGGGCGTGCCATGGGGTGGGGGTGAACTCCGGTTCCGACGCGTTGATGCTAGCCTTGCGGGCGCTGGACATTGGGGCCGGTGATGAAGTGATCACGACGCCGTTCACCTACATTGCGCCGGCCGAGGCCATTCACCAGGTGGGGGCGCGAATCGTGTTTGCCGACATCGATCCCCGGCTGTTCACTTTGGATCCCGAGAGAGTGGCGGCGAAGTTGAGCCCGCGCACGCGGGCGATCGTGCCGGTGCATCTGTTTGGGCAGGCGGTGCGATGGGACGAGTTCGAGGGCCTGGCGCGGCCGGGCAGGGTCGGTATCGTGGAAGATTGCGCACAGGCGATCGGCGCGACGTACCGCGGCCGGCCGGTGGGAGGCCTGGGTGATCTGGGTTGCTTCAGTTTTTATCCGACCAAGAATCTGGGGGCGAGTGGGGATGGCGGCATGGTGGTGACGAGCGACGAGGGTTATGAGAAGCGGCTGCGGATGTTGCGCGTGCATGGGATCGAACGGCGTTATTATCACGATTTGCATGGTTACAACTCGCGTTTGGATGAACTCCAGGCGGCGATACTGCGGGTGAAGCTGCGGCATTTGGAGGCGTGGAACGTCCGGCGGGCGGCCATTGCGGCGCGCTATTCCAACGGCTTGAGCGGTCTGCCGATCCAGTTGCCGGCGGTGGGCGAGGGGAACACGCACGTTTACCACGTTTACGCGATACTCACGGACCAGCGCGACGCCCTGCAGGCGTTCCTGGCCGAGCGCGGGGTCTCGACGATTATTTACTATCCGCTGCCATTGCATCTGCAGAAGGTGTACGCGGAGCTTGGACATCGAGCCGGTGATTTTCCCGTGGCGGAGGCGGTAGCGGCGCGGATTTTGCCGTTGCCGATTTACCCGGAATTGACGGAGGCGCAGGTGGATTACGTCATTGGGTGCATTCGCGAGTTTTCGGTTGCATTCGGTTAGCGAGCACTTACTGTCGGCGCCATCGACTTTCGAATCAGTTTTCTAATTATGAATATGAGGTCCTTCGTCGCGGTAATGGTCGGGTCGGTTTTGTTTGCCCTCAGCCCGGTTCGAGCTCAGGAAACCAAGGATCCCCAGGCGCAGCTTGGAGAGTTGGTGGACCAGATCCGAGAGAAGCTGCAACAGGGGCAGCGGACGGAAGCGGCGTTGGCGGCGGAGATCAAGCGCTTCGACGAGTTGCTGGCGGAGCATGCCGGGGAGAAGACCGATGCGGTGGCGCAGATACTATTCATGAAAGCGACGCTGTATACTGAAGTATTCGACAGCGCGGAGCGGGGGATCAAGCTGCTGGAAGAGTTGAGGCGTGATTTTCCGGAGACGCAACCCGCGAAGACGGCGGAGCGGATGATTGGCTCGCTGCAGAAGCAGGCGCAGTTGGCGGTGGGCAAGAAGTTTCCGGATTTTGAGGAGAAGGATTTGGAGGGGAAACCGCTTTCGATTGGGAGTTTTAAGGGGAAGGTGGTGTTGGTGGATTTTTGGGCGACCTGGTGCGGGCCGTGCGTTGGGGAGCTGCCGCACGTGTTGGAGGCGTATAAGAAGCATCACGCGAATGGGTTCGAGATTGTGGGGATCAGTCTGGACAGTGATCGGGAGAAGCTGACGAGTTTCATCAAGGAGAAGGGGATGAGCTGGGCGCAGTATTTTGACGGCAAGGGGTGGGAGACGAAGTTGGCGCAGGTGTATGGGGTCAACTCGATTCCGGCGACCTACCTATTGGACGGAGAGGGGACGATCATCGGCCGGGATTTGCGTGGGGATGCACTCGAGCAGGCGGTTGCGAAGGCGTTGAGCAAGAACTGAGGAGGGGCGGGAGCCGGTCATTTGGCGAGGGTTTCAATGAAAACGCTGTCGCGCTGGGCGGGTAATCGGCCGAGGTTGAATTCCAGGAATCCGCGAAGGGCGTCGTTCAATTCCTTGATTTGGGGCGGTGGTTGAGGGGTGAGTTGGTGCCACTGGAGGGTCTGGCAGGCGGTGGCGATTTGGCGGACGACCGGGGAGAGGCGGAGTTCGCCGGGGCCGGGTTCCTGGCCGAGGGCGTGGAGTAATTTCAATTCGAAGGCCAGGGGGTGGAGGGGAGTGGGTGGGTGCAGGGCGAGGTGCAGGAGCAGGCCATGGAAGAGGTCGAAGATCTCGGGGAGAGGCGGGCCGGGTTCGACGGTCCGGCTGATGAGGGCGGAGGCATAGGAGGCGAGGCGCAGGCGGGATAGGTCGGCGCGGAGCGGAGCGAACGTGTTTTGGAGCCGGATTTCGCGGAGGGAGTGGAGTTCCGAGTGGCGGCTGCGGGCGAAGCTGAACTCGGCGAGGTAGAACAGGTCGAGTTTGCCGCGGAAGGGGGATTTGGGGCGGCGGGCTCCGCGGGCGATGGTATCGATGCGGCCCTGGTTGGGGGTGAGCCAGCGGACGATGAGACTGGTTTCGGAGAAGGGATGGTATCGGAGGACGATGCCTTGGGCGCGTTCGTCCATGGTGGCGGGGGGGTGTGAGGGCTAGCGGGGGAGGGCTACCAGTTCGGCGGGTGCATTGGACGAGTTGGTGGTGACGGCGGGGAGGCTGGGAAGTTGGGCGACGTGGGGCAGTTGTGGGTTGTATTCGGGGGCGACGGAACCGAGGCTGATGATGAACTTGATGCCTTCGGCGACCGACATTTCGAGCATGGTCAAGGCATGCTGGGGGACGAGGATGAGGAAGCCCGTGGTGGGGTTGGGGGTGGTGGGGATGAAGACGCTGACGACGTGTTCCTTGGTTTTGGCCTGGACTTCCTGGTTTTGTTCGCCGGTGACGAAGCCGACGGAGTATTGGCCCGGACGGGGGAATTCGACGAGCACGACCTGTTTGAAGGAGGATCGTTTATTGGAGGAGAAGGCTTCGTTGACCTGTTTGATGGTGCCGTAGATTTTGTTGAGGAGCGGGACCCGGAGCATGATGATATCGACCAACTGGATGAGCTTTTTTCCGACGTAATGACGGGCGAAGCGTCCGAGGAGGCTGATGAAGAGAACGGCGACCAGGAGGGCGACGAGGCTCCAGTACCAGTGAACGGGGCCGAGGCCCTGGTTCTGATGGGTCCATTCGCGGGGGAGGAAGAACAGCCACAACAGGGTGTCGGTGATTCCGGAGACGGTGGCGAAGAGCCAGACGACGATGGCGAGGGAAACCACGACGGGAAGCACGACTGCCAACCCGGCGAAGAAATTGATGCGCCAACGGACAATGGAGCGATTGCTCATGATTTCGGGGAAGGTTCGCCCGAGATTTGGCGCAAGTCAATGGCCTGGCCGAGTCGACGGAGCAAGAGGTTTTCGCGACGTTTCATTTGGGCGCGGAGGTGAGGTTTGAGGTCGTCGAAACCCTGGAGGTGGAGGACGCCATGGACGAGGTGACGGGCGAGTTCGCGGGTCCAATCGACGTGGAACTGGCGGGCCTGGCGGCGGGCCTGGAGTGGGCAGAGGAACACTTCGCCGTAGAGTTCGAGCGCCGGGACGTCGGTGTGGTGGTCGAAAGTGATGACATCGGTGGGGCCGGCGTGATGGAGCCAGCGACGGTTGAGTGCGATCATGGCGGGCAGGGAGAGCAGGTGCAGGCCCAGGGCATAGGCGCGGAGGCGGAGTTCATGTTCGAGGAGGTGTCGGGCGGCGCGGACGAGGGTGGGGGTGTGAAGGCGGCAGGCGCGCT